>JAWXBJ010000161.1:0-4550 GCA_034439955.1 Alphaproteobacteria bacterium | reverse complement strand
GATGATCGAGGAGGTAGGCGGGATAGTCCCAGAAATGCTCGATCTCGTGGTAGATCGCGATCGCCAGTTTGGGGCGCTTCGCCCTGATGGTTCCGAGTGCGCCGCGCAGGATGTAGCTTTCGCCGCCCTCGACATCCATCTTGAGAAAATCGAGGGGTTTGTCCGGGTGCTTGCTCCACACCGAATCGAGTGTGAGGCAGGGATAGGCCTTGTAGTTCCGGTCTCCTCCTCCCGCCCGCGCCGACTGGTCGGACTGCACCATTTCGGAGAAGGCGATGGGCAGGCGGATCACGCCGTCATGGTCGCTGAGAATGAGACGATGATCTGTGATCTGACCGGCGAAGCGACCGATGAACCCGCTGAACGCCGTCAGCGACCAGCGGATTGACGGATCGAAATTATGGACCTCGCCTTCGCCCCGAAGACGGGCGAGAAAGTAGGGAAGCTCCCATCCTTTATCGACGCCGCAATTGGCGATCACGTCGCCAGGCCGGATTTTCGCTATCTCCATGTATTGCTGGGCGCCGAAGACACGGTCGGCGAACGCCGAAAATACCTGTTCCTGCGTCCCGAACAGAATGCGCGCATAGGTCGCACGGCTTTCCTCGTCGGCCAGCGCTGCGAGCACGCGCGCGACGCTGGCGCCGTTTGCCTCGATCTTCGGCGCATAGTCCTTGCCATGGTATTTTATGAACGGCGTGATGCGGCCGCCGGCGACGCGGGCGCCGGTCCAGTGTTCGAGGAAGGGCTCGATGAAGTGCGCATCGCACGCCCGCAGTTCGTGGGCGTGAAAGATTTCGTCAAGCCGGTCGCCGCAGGCGATGGCAAAATCCCAGAAGCCGGATGGATCGTTGGTGAAGTAGAGCACGACCTGGGGCTTGACGTCGCCGGTCCAGACCGCCGCGAAGTTGTCGCACTGGCGATCCCAGGTTGGCCCGTCGATGAAGACAAGCACGCCGGACCGGCTGGCGGCGGCGGCGTCGGAGACAAGGCCGCGAAACCCGGCCTCCCCCCGGCAGGCCGTAACCAGAGTCTCCAGAAAGGTGTGGCTCTGCTCGTCCTGAAAAACGAGGTAGGGCGCCTCGCCCGGGAGGTCGCGCGCCTGCCAGATAAAATCGCAACCGAGAAAGCTGGAATGGTTCGCCACCGTGTCCATCACCTAACCAGCACTGAAGCCGCCCGTGAAAACGAGACCCATACGCTGTCGCTTATCGCCGGGCGGCGCGGGCGTTGCAATCAGAGACGCCCCGCCGCGTTCCGTCGCGGCGTTGGACCGGAAAACGGGCGCCGACGCTTGGGCCTTGCTCTTTCGATCGCCGCAGTCGATTTAAGCTTTGGGGAATGTTGTCGATTGTCGGGCGCCGTTTGCCGAGGTGTTGTCCCGTGGCCGTTTCGTTGTTTCGACTGGAACCTGTATTCGACGAGCTTCAGCCGGGACGACGCGTGCTCGACATCGGCGCGACCGGCGTGCACATGTTCGATCCGTCCGCTACCGAACGCTTCGTCACGAAGCGCGGGGGACGCCTCGATGAGGAATGGAAAACGCTTCGCTCGGATGCGTGGAACCAACAGCAGCCGTTCGGGCGCCTGCTTGAGCAGGCCGGTTATTTGTATCAGTCCTACGATATCTTTCCCGCTTACAGGACGCGCATCGTCGATCTCAACACCGCTTCGGCCTCCGATCCGGAAAGCTTTGACCTGATCCTGAATTTCGGCACGACGGAACACATCTTCAACCAGTACAACGCCTTCAAGCTCATCCATGATTCCTGCGCGCCGGGCGGCATCATGTGGCACGACGTGCCGATGAGCGGCTATTTCGATCACGGCTATTTCAATTACCAGCCAATGTTCTTTCGCAATCTCGCGGCAGCGAATGGATACGAGATCATTCGGACAGGATTTTCCGTCCATGGGGGCCCGGCGTTCGACGCAGGAATCTTGCCCCAGTATGAGGGCGAGCGGTTCGTTCTTGACACTTCGGAGAACTGGATAACCCAGCCCGTGCCCACGGCGGGGCTCACCGCGATCCTGAGAAAGACCCGGTCGGCGCCGTTTCGCATCGCTCTTGAAACGCAGACGTCGGATGCGGAGATCAGCAGCGAGATCGCGGAACGGTATGCGAGCACGGGCTGAAGGGCGGCAGCTTGCGGCACAGCAATTACTTTCCTCCCTCAACCGTCCTTGCTGGACCCTAGTTGCAGCTCAACTGGACCGACTTGCCGCCAAGCCCAGCTTCGGCCGGTATGGCGCCCGTCTGCACTGGAGCATCCGGGCCGCACCTCCATTCCGCCGTGAAATCTTTGCCGCAACCGCCTGCCGGGTCGCCAAGGGCGTACACATCGACCACATAGGTGCACTGCTTGCGGGAATTGCAGGCGGCGCGGACAGAAACCGTCGCATTGCCCTTGGCGACCCCGCAGGTCTCACCATAGGTCGCCGACACCACCTCCACCGTGCCGGGAGGCGGCGGCGGCGGCACTGCGGCGGGCTTGGTGACAAGAATGGCGAGCGGGAAAGCGAATGCGACCAACAGCACCACTGTTCTTGTGATGATGAACAGCGCCCGGAGCGATGCGGCGTGCGGCGCTGCGGGTGGCCGGCTGGGCGCCGCGAAGGTCCTCCTCAACCAGTTGCGCGCCGGGACCTCGATCAGGTAGTAGGTCACCGTCGACACCGCGATCACCGCCGCAATGAGCACAATGGCGCGAACAGGCAGGGCCAGGGGACCTTCGGCCGGAAGGAACTTCGCCAAACCGCCTCGGGTGAAGGCGCCGATGATCATGATGTGAATGAGGTAAATCGAGTAGCTGATCTCGCCGACAAAGACCATCGGCTTCCACGCGAGCGCCGCAGCGAGCGGCCCCTTATACCGCACCACGCACCAGATCAGGACCGCGCACGGCAAGGCGTAGCCGAAGCACATATGCAGCTGGGTGAGGATCGGGAATGGCTGCGCGGGCGTCCACATCAGCCAGTGCACGACGCCAATCAGGGCGAGCGTCAGGAACGGCAGCACGGGGGCCGCGCGCTTTTCCAGAATGTTCAGCGGCTTGTTGCGGACGTCGAGATAGGCGCCGCAGATCAGCACGCCCACGATGAATTCCGTGACGCGCGAATAGGGCGCAAAATAGATCGCCCACCTGAACAGAGAATCCTGTCCTTCGGCGGCTGGCAGCCCATAATTGCGAATGCCGAAATCCTGCAGCTGCCCCGCATTGGCGAGGATCAGCATCAGAACCCTGATCACAATGATGGAAAAGACCGCCATCACTGCGAACTTCATCCACGGGCGGGGCAGCCACAGCATCGCGATGCAGAGCACCGGATAGCAGAAATAGAAGAACCATTCCGCGCTGATTGACCAGGCGACCTGCGCTACCTGGCCGAGCTGGTAGACCATGTTGTTGTCGCCGACGACGCCGAACGTCCAGGTCTGCGTCAGCGTCAGATACTGCGGAGCGGCCTGCACCAAAGCGTTGATCGCAACCACATCTCCGGAAAAGGCCCGGCCCATCATCCCGTTCAGGTAGAGGTCGGTAAGTACGAGAACGAGATAGAGGGGATAGAGCCGTGAGAACCGGGCGACGAAGAAATTCCAGTACCCGACCGGACCGCCCTTCAGGATGGCTTCGCGATAGTTGTAATGGATCACGAAGCCGCTGAGCACAAAGAACAGCGACATCCCCAGAGCAGCAATGCCGAGAAAGTAGGCGTAGACTTCGTTGCTTACATCGCCGACGCCTTGCTTGATCGCGTTGTCGAAGATGTGCGACTGGACGACAAAGATCGCTGCGAAGAACCTGACGCCCGTCAGCGATGGTATGCCGGGAAGCTTCTCAGGCTTCGACTTGCCGGACCGCATCGGTTCGCCGCCAGTCGTGTTTTCCCCAGCGTCGGCTTTTTCCGGCCGATCGGCGGAGGTCGGCATTAGAACATCCACCCGGCGTGCCCTCCCCTAGCTCCCAGCCGCGGCCCATCGCAATGGCCCACTGGCAGGTCAGGCTACTGGCGTTCCGAAATCGAGACGCCGCCAATCGTGAGCTTTTCCGCGCCGGTCCCCGGGAAGACGTGAGAGGCGGCGCTGACCATGCCGACGACCATGGAGGCCGAGCTGCCGGCAGCGACCAAGACCGGGCCGGAAATCTTCGTCCAATCGCCGTCCGTTTCGAGCTTCGCGCCTTTCATCTGCTGCTCGGCCGTCGCCACCGGGCTGGGCATTGGCGTGGCCGCCGCAAAGTCAAAGAAACTGACCCCGTACGAGGTGAGCGCGTTGGCCGGATCGACCGCCGCAAGCTCGAGCAACGCATCAACGCCCGGCGCCGCCTTCACCCACACGGCGAAATCGTAGGATTTGGCGGTCTCGGCGGCCGGCAGAGAGAGACCGACGCGGTGCAAGCCGGCATCCGCCGTTGCGGACATGACAAAGGGGACGAAGGTTCCGGCGGCCGTCGGCGGTACACCGACGGCCTTTTCGACGGTGGCGTTCTCGACGAAGCTCCACTGCAGAGGAGCGGGGTCGGGGGAGAAGGACCTGAGCGTATCGACGG
>JAWXBJ010000160.1:0-13856 GCA_034439955.1 Alphaproteobacteria bacterium | reverse complement strand
GACGACGCCACTCAACGCTTGGCTATTTCAGCCCGGTTGCGTTCGAAGAACAGGCGGCGTTAGCTTAGGTGCGTGTCCACGAGACCGGCAGCAGCCCATAATGCCGTCGCGTGCACTGTGTAAGGAGCGGGATTGCAGTGGCTAAATCAAGGTCGCATCTCCAGAACCGGGCCCTGATCACAGGCGGTTCGGGCTTTCTGGGTTCGCACCTGTGTGACCGCCTGCTGAGCCGCGGACAGGAAGTGTTGTGCGTGGATAACCTGTTCACCGGCCAGAAGCGCAATGTTACTCACCTGCATGGCAATCCGAAGTTCGAGTTCCTGCGCCATGACGTGACTTTCCCGCTTTATGCCGAAGTCGACCAGATTTGGAATCTCGCCTGCCCGGCCAGCCCGATCCATTACCAGCACGATCCCGTGCAGACGACCAAGACTAGCGTCCACGGGGCCATCAATATGCTCGGCCTCGCCAAGCGCCTTGGCGCGAAAATCCTCCAGGCCTCGACCTCGGAAGTCTATGGCGACCCAAGTGTGCACCCACAGACCGAAGACTACTGGGGCAACGTCAATCCGATCGGCCCGCGCTCCTGCTATGATGAGGGCAAGCGGTGCGCGGAGACACTGTTCTTCGACTATTACCGGCAGCACCAGCTGCGCATCAAAGTCATGCGGATCTTCAACACCTATGGCCCGCGCATGCACCCCGATGATGGCCGCGTGGTGTCAAACTTCATTGTGCAGGCGTTGAAGGGCGAGAACATTACCATCTATGGCGATGGCCAGCAGACGCGCGCGTTCTGCTACGTCGATGATCTGATCGAGGGCATGGTCCGCCTAATGGATTCGGGCGATGATGTCACTGGCCCGATCAATATCGGAAATCCCGGTGAGTTTACCATGCTACAACTTGCCGACGCGGTGCTGAAGCTGACGAGCTCGAAGTCGAAGCTGGTGAAGATGCCGCTGCCTGCCGACGATCCGAAGCAACGCAGACCTGACATCACGCGTGCCAAAGCCGCGCTAGGCTGGGAGCCGAAGGTGCAGTTAGAGGATGGCCTCAAGGAGACTATCGCGTACTTTCGTGCGCGGCTTGCCTAGATTCGATTTGCACCCGTCACTGAATGCGACATCGCCGCAGCCGGTATAGACGTCGGCCGGCGTGAGGCTGCTCAGGCTCTCATGGTAGCTTTGATGGTTGTAGTGACCGACGAACGCCGCGATGTGCGCTTCTAGATTGCCGGGCAGGAAATATTTCTCAAGCAGAATGCGGTTCTTCAGCGTCTGATGCCAGCGTTCAATCTTGCCCTGGGTCTGAGGATGATAGGGCGCGCCATGGCTGCGCCACGACCAATCACGCCGTCCGAGCAACGATACAGCGATTTGAAAGCTACGATCGCGGACCTCGCTGAGAGCCGCGGCGTCAACCCGAAGACCGTGATGAAGCGGCGTGACCGCGACACAGTCGAAGACCGGCCGATGGGATCGAAGGCGCCTAAGTCGACTGTCCTTACCGCCGAGGAGGAGGCCGCCTGCGTAGCTTTCCGCAGGCATATTCTCCTGCCGCTCGACGACTGTCTCTACGCCCTGCAAGCCAGCATCCCGCATCTCACGCGGTCCAGTCTTAGCCGCCTCTTCCAGCGCCACAACATATCCAGGTTGCCGGATGTCGATGGGACCGCGACGCCAAGGAAGAAGTTCAAATCCTATCCAATGGGATACTTCCACATCGACATCGCCGAAGTGCGGACCGAGGAAGGTCTGCTCTACATGTTCGTAGCCATCGACCGCACATCCAAGCTCGCTGTTGTCGAACTGCGCGAGAAATCCAAGCGCGCTGTAGCCGCCGACTTCCTAAAGCGCCTGGTCGAGGCCGTTCCCTATGCCATCCATACCGTACTCACCGACAACGGCACGCACTTCACCACGCCGGAGATACGGCCTCAACCGCAAGCCTGATCAAAGAAGCCATCGCACGCTACGAACTCTTCTGTGGGCATGCCTTCGAAATCGCCCGCGCCAGGCTCGACATCGATCATCCCCTGACCAAGCTCTATCACCCGTAAACCAACGGACAGGTCGAACGCATGAACCGAACACTCAAGGAGGCGACAGTCCGGCGCTACCATTGCGAGACCCACGCCAACCTGCGCGAGCACCTCGCCGAGTTCCTCGACGCCTACAACTTCGCCAAGCGGCTCAAGACGCTCAAAGACATGACACCCTTCGAGCATGCACCAAAATACTGGACCGAACAGCCAAACCGCTTCAGATTTTCTCCAGCCCATCACTTCCCAGGACCAAGCACCTAGTTGAGCGAAACCGAACGCTCAACGATCCAGAAAACGGCCATGGCCCCGGCCACGATCGAGACGCCCAGCGGCATCAGGCGCAGATGCAAGGCCGGCGCCCTCACAAGGAAGAGCAGCGGGGCTGCCGCGAGGGCGAGGACCGCCTGACCCGCCTCGATGCCCAGATTGAACCCAAGCAACGCCATCGCCATTTGCAAACTGTCAAGATCAAGCGCCCCCAGAGCGCCTGCGAAACCGAAGCCATGGATCAAGCCGAACAGGAAGGCGACGACGCTGCGAGGGCCAGGAATGAACCGGCGCACATTGTCGACCGCCGTCAGCAGGATCGTGACCGCAATCAGCGTTTCGACGATCTGCGCCGGCGGCCTGACCAGGCCCGACGCCGCCGCCGTGAGGGTCAGGGCATGGCCCAGGGTGAAGCCGGTTATGGGCAGAAGCACGGCGACCGCGACGTGCCTCAAGGTCGCGCCGGCGTATATGGCCGGAATGATCAGAACGAGCAGGAACAGCATGTGGTCCGGCCCGCCGAACAGGTGGGAGACCCCTTCCCGGAAGTAGGAAATCAGCGCGTTTTCGGGACGTGCGCCGGGGGCGGCTGAGACGCCTGAACTGGCGCGCGGATCGCCTGTTCTCAGCACGAAGGACCGGCGCTCTCCTCCCGTCACCGAACTCACCAGCACGCGGCTGGTGGGATCAATCTCGGAGAACATCGAGGTGGAGACAGCGACCGGAGCCTCTGGGTCCGGACAGGTCAAGGCGAAGCCGAGGGACAGATAAGCCTCGCCATTGTCGATCAAGGGCTCGGCAGAGCGCAGCGCGAGCGAGCAAACGCCGCCCGCCGTGAAGACCGTGCGTGAGAGCGCATAGCTCGATACCGCATCGAGGCTTTCGCGCGTCTCGCCCCAGGTGACCTTGCCGTCAAGGTCCTGGTCGATGCCGATCGCGACTTCAAGGTCAAGGAACGACACCTTGAAATTCGCCGCGAGCGCGCCGCCCTCATCCGCAACCGAAATGTAGGACAGGCTGGTCTGATGGGCCTGAGCCGGCGCCGCCGTGAACAGGATCGCGATAACTGCCAGCAGAAAGCCGAGCTGGTTCACCGGGCGGCGCCTTCGAGGCGGGCGATCGCGGACAGATAGAGCGGCGCGACGACGCCCTCGGCCTTTGCCCACGCGACAACTGGATCGGCGGCGGCGGGATTTCCGGCTGCCGACGCGGAAGCGATAAGCAGCAGCGCATCTTCAAGCTCCCGCTGGCTGCGCCAGTTCGACCGGCTGGCGGCCAGCGCCTTTTGCGGGTCGCCCGCGACGTCGAGCCAGTATCGCGCCGCCTCGCGGTCGTGCGCCGATTCTCCGGCCGCCGCCTGCTGCTCGATCCGGCCCAGCAGGATGGAACTCAGCTTTTCGGTCTCGCTGCTATTTCCCAGCGACCTGTTTGCAATGGCCCGCCGCACGATGATGCTGTCCGTCGCCGGGGTGCTCGCTAGCAGGGCCAAGGCCTCTCTCGGCCGCCCTTGAGCCAGCTCGAAATCGACGAAAATCATCCGCGTCCGCAGATCGTCCGGATCCCCGCCTAGCGCCGCCTCGAAATGCGGGCGCGCCTTGTCGGGCCAGTTCTGGAAACGGGCCAGCTCCGCGAGCAGCGAGTGGGCGTAGCCGCGCAGGGCGGGATCAATGGCCCTTGAGGCCGCCAGCCGGTCAAGCCGCTCATAGGCCAGCGGCGCCTCGGCTGTGAGCGCGTTGGCGGTCGTGTCGCAGAGAACCGCCAAATCCATCCTGCGGACCTCGGCGAGCAACGTGCAATCGGCGGCGGCCGCGCGGGTCCGACCCTGGACGATGTGGATATTCGCGCGCGACAACAGGGCCTGGGCGTTGGCGGGATCCAGTCCGAGAGCGCGGTCGAGCAGTGCGATTGCTCCGGTAAAATCATGGCGATACTGGCGCGCGCTGGCCGCAACGTTGAGCGCCTGAGGCGTCGCCTCGGTCTCAAGCCATGGCGCCAGGGCGCCCAGCGCCGCGCCGGCGAAGCGGGCGTCGCCGATCCTGCGGCCATAGTCGAGATAGGCGCGCGCCGCATCAAGCGCAGCTTGCGGGTTTTGGGGTTCTACGCGAGCCAGAGCGCCCGCCACCCGCAACTCCGGCGGATAGGGTGTGGCGGCGGATCCCAGCGTCGCGACGACGGTGTCGTCCGAAAGCCGATCCAGGCGGGGCGCCGGCTCCCGCCCCAGGATCAGCACGGCCATAACCACGGCCAAGCCGCCTGCGAGGATCATCCGCTGGGACGTTCTGCTGAAAGCCAGGGACATCGCGGAACTCTGCTGGAAACGCGTACGAAAGCTTAATCGAATCTGCAAGGAATCGACGGAATGGACGTGAATGTCTTCCAGATTCGCCGGCTCTCCGCCAAGCCGCGATTCATAGTAGTATGCGATGTCGCAATCGTCACTGTCGAACAGATTGAGGACATTTACCCTTCCTGATCCGCGAGCGTCGCCCATGACCAACGCCCCTCGTTACAACGAAGTTCGCCGGTGGATGTTCGACATCGCCCTCCCCTTCTGGGCCCGGCATGGCGTCGACCGGATGCATGGAGGCTTCGTGGAAGCCCTGACCCTCGACGGGAAAGACGCCGGCGCAGGCTTCAAGCGCACACGCGTCACGTGCCGCCAGATCCATGTTTTCTCGCATGCCGCGATGCTCGGCTGGTCGGACGGCGAGGCGATCGCAAGGGACGGTTTCGGGTTTCTCACACAACGGACATGGCTTGGGCGCGAGACGGGTTTCGCCCGCACGCTGACTGTCACGGGCGAGGCGCTGGATGTGACACCCGACCTCTATGATTATGCCTTCGTGCTGTTCGCGTGCGCGTGGCGTCACCGGGCGAGCCAGGACCCGCAGGCACTGGAATGGGCGCACCGGACGCTCGACGTGATCGAGTCGAAACTGCGCCATCCGGGCGGGGAGGGATACTGGCATCGGCTTCCAGCGACGGGATGGCGCGAACAGAACCCTCACATGCACCTGCTCGAGGCGGCGATCGTGCTCTACGAGACCAGCGGCGAGGCGCGCTTCGGCGCGCTCGCCACATCCATCGCGAAGCTTTTCCAGACCCGGTTCTTCGATCTGCGAACCGGCACGCTCGCCGAGTTTTTTGACGATGACTGGAACCGCGCGCCGGGCGGGGACGGCCGCATCGTCGAACCCGGCCACCAGTTCGAATGGGCCTGGATCCTCGAAAACTGCCGCCGGCTCGGCCTTGCAGAGGCGTCCGAAGCGGTTCGCCGTCTCGTTGAGTTTGGCGAGCGGTACGGCGTCGATCCGGCCACGGGCGTCACGTTCAACAGCGTGAACGAGGATGGCGTCTCAATCGACAGGGGTTCGCGAACCTGGCCCAACACCGAAAGGCTGAAAGCCGCCGTCGCGCTCTACGAGCTTGACGGAACCGATCCCGAGCCGGTCTTCGCGTCGAGTTCAGGCGTGCTGCTGGACCGCTATCTTTCGCACCTGCCGGCCGGCGCCTGGATGGACGCGTTTGACGCCGGGGGACGACCCGTCGCCGCCAATGTTCCGGCGTCCACTTTCTATCATGTCTTCCTTGCTTTCGCGGAAATGCTGCGCGTCGCCGACCGCCTGAAATAGATCAGCCCGTGTTCAAGTGCATTCAATTGGACCCGCCTTCGCCCGCGAGAATTCGTTCTACGCTGGCGCTGACGCCGGCCTTCCACGATGGAAGCGCGACGCCATGCACCGCCTCGATGCGCGAGCAGTCCAGGCGGGAGTTCGCGGGGCGGCGTGCGATCTGGGGATAGTCGCGCGATCCGATCGGCTTGACGCTGGCCGATGGACCTCCCAGCGACGCGCTGATGTCGATGATGTGGGCGGCGTATTCGGCCCAGCTCGCGGCGTCGGGCGCGGCCATGTGAAAGAGGCCGCAGGCATCGTCGGTGACTGGGCCGGCCGCAAAGCGGCGGGCGAGGGTGAGCAGCGCGGCGGCGATGTCGACCGCGGCCGTTGGATTTCCGAACTGGTCGTCGACGATACGGATCTCGTCACGCTCACGCGCCAGGCGAAGCACGGTGCGGACGAAGTTCCGGCCATGGGGTCCGTGGATCCAGGCCGTGCGCAGAATGACATGGCGGGGATTGGCCGTGGACACCGCCGCCTCGCCCGCGAGTTTTGACCGGCCATAGGCATTGATCGGTCGGGCCGCATCGGTCTCGATGTAGGGCCGGGCCGCCTCGCCGTCGAATACATAGTCCGTCGAAAGATGCAGCACGGGAGCGCCAATTTTCGCGGCCTCCGCCGCCAGCAGGCCTGCACCCGCCGCGTTGACGCTCATGGCCTCGGCGAGCGCGCTCTCGGCCCCTTCGACATCCGTATAAGCGGCGGCGTTGATGATGATGCTGGGCGCCGTCTCCTCAAGGACCCCAGCGATGGTGCGCGGTTCCTGAAGGTTGAGATGCGGACGGCCGGCGCAGGTCAGCGTCTCGCCCGGACGCAACTGCGTCGATTCCAGCGCGCGCGCCACCTGACCTGTCGATCCGACGACGAGCACGCGCATCTGGTTCACGGTTTCACCCCCTTGCTGTCGCGGTGGCCATCCTGACGGCGAGCATCACCGGCACGATGAAAGTGCCTGTTCGACAACGGCGTCGAGCGGTCCGCCCGAGTAGAGAAACCCTCGGACCCCGGCGCGCCGTCCCGCCTCGATGTCGCGATCCTTGTCGCCGACAATGGCGCACAGGGCCGGATCGAGTCCGTGTTCACGGATCGCCCGCAAGACCATCCCTGGATTGGGCTTGCGGTCGGGATGATCGCGGTGGGCGAAAGCGGGAATTGCTGCATCCGGCAGGAAAGGACACGAATACCATGCGTCGATGCGGGCGCCCGACAGCCCAAGCTCGGCGCTCATCCTGGCGTGGAAGACATCGACATCCGCTTCGGAGTAGTATCCCCGGCCGACGCCGGACTGGTTGGTCACGACGATCGCAAGCAGGCCCGAGGCGTTGACGAGCTGGACGGCGCGGATCGCCCCCTCGATCCATTCGAGGTCGTCGGGACGGAACACATAGTCGAAATCGACATTCAGCGTGCCGTCTCGGTCAAACAGGATCGCGCCTTGCGCACGGGGAATCGGCATTGGCCGGCCTTCCAAGATCGAACGACTCCAAGGGGAACGGCCCGTGTCAGTCGAGAAAAGCCGACCCGGATCCTAGAGCGCGAACACGATCCTTCGGCCGCCGCGTATGGCGACAACCATCGCGGCGATCCACAGGCCCGCGATCCAGGCATAGATCGTGAGAACATCCTGCCTTTCCCAGAGTTTTCCATAAACGACTGGATCCCGGAACATGTCGAGCATGGGCACCATGGGGTTAACAAATTTGAGGGCCGCTAGATGAGGCGAATCCATGAATTCGCGCTTCATCATCACGGGTGAAAGGAAGAACAGCGCCTGGATCGAAAGGTTCATGATGTGCTTGAGGTCGTGCATCTGAGTGCCGAGCACGGAGAACATGATCGCTAGCGGCGTCATGAAGGCGATGAGTACCAGAATGAAGGCTGGCAGAAGCAGGAGATGGCCGCCTGGCGGCGGAAGGAAGCCGAGCACCGCCATCAGTAGAAAAAGCCCGACGCAACCGGCGAGAAAGGTCACGAGGCCCGTGAGCGGCACGCGCACCTGAAAGATGAAGAACGGCACCCGTGACTGGCGCAGATAGCCGACGGCGTTGTTCAGACCTTCAAGCGCGCCCACGATGCTGTTGCTGAAATACTCCCACACCAGCATCCCGCTGAACACATAGACGGCGAACTCCCAGTAGGAGTCCGCCTTGAAGATGGCGCCCCAGGCCCAGGCGATGATCAATGAATAAGCCAGGGGCTGAATGACGGCCCAAAGGATGCCGAGCCGGCTGCGCCGGAAACGCGAGCGCAGGTCGGAGGCGACAAGATTGAAGCAGAGGTGCCTGTAGCGAACAAGGTCGTTCAGATAGGTGAGAAATCCGGGAATCTTGTGGCTCTGATAGTTTGTATAGCTCATGTCGCGATCCCTCGAACCCGGAGAATATCAAGTCAACCGTCGATCATGTATTGCTGGAACTGGGGAAGCACCACGGAGGGCGGCCCGTCGCGGACAATGGAGCCGCTGTTTATCCAGATCACGCGCGTGCAGATCCGCTCGATGAGGCCAAGGTCATGACTTGCCAGCATGACGATGCCGGCGGACTGCACGACATGCATCATGCGCTGCACCGCCCGGTCTGCGAAACGCGCGTCGCCGGCCCCGAAAACCTCGTCGATGAGCAGGATATCGGGGAGGAACTGCGTGGACACCGCGAAGCCCAGCCGCACATACATGCCCGAGGAATACGTCCGCATGGGCAAATCGATGAAATCGCCGAGCCCGGCGAACTCGATGATCTCCGCTTCCGCTGCAGCTATGTCCTTGCGTCCATAGCCCATCGCCATGCCGCGATAATAGATATTCTCGCGGCCCGTGGCGTCGATCTCAAAGCCAAGACCGATGTCGAGCAGCGTTCCGATCTGGCCGACGACGCTGATGGATCCCACCTTGAGCGGATAAATGCCGGCCATGGCCCGCAACAGCGTCGATTTGCCCGAGCCGTTCGAGCCGATAATGCCCACGCGCTCGCCTTCGGAGACCGAAAGATTGACCTCCCGGAACGCATCGACGAACTCGGCCTGCCGGATAGTGGAGCGGTGCCCGAACATACCCAGGAGACTGCTCTTGAGACTGCCGCGAACAAAAGGACCGATCGGGTACTGAAGCGTGGCATCGGTGATCTCAATGCCCACCTTGGCGGGCAGAACGGCAGTAAATCGCTGATCTTGCCGATCTGCGGAACCGTCTCTTTTACCAGACGAGATCACCCGTAAACCTTCGGGCCACTGTCCGCTCATCCATCACCACGCTCGTCTATGTCGGAGGCGGCGCCCCTTACTCGACAATGTCCGGATCCGTTCGTCAGACGAACCATCTTTGCACAGCGCCGAAAAAGCGCACAGCGCGCCAGCCTTGTCCAGACCCATCTGCCGCCATGCAGGTCTCGCGGCGGCCGCCCATCCATACCGGCCGTCGCTCCGCGCCCGCCGAAAACCGCAGCGCCGGCGCCAGGGCGCCCCGGGCTTGCCGGACAATGGGCCGCCATTGCCGCCCTGGCCGTTCTGCGGGTAGAGCACGATCGGTTCTGGCGAAGTCACGCAAAACGTGGATCGTTCTCTAATGTCCGAATGAGAGACGGGTTCAGGTATCGGGTGGAAGCTTCGCGCCTCCAGCTGAATCGGCCCGGCTCTGACACCGCAAATCGTGCGCGCAAGCTGGAGACTGACAGGTGGAAAACAACCTGGCGAGTGGGGGGCGGCAGATCGTCGAGGGGCTTCTGCCCCTCTACCGCGACACGAACTTCGCCTATGGCGTAGCGGTTTCGATGTTTCTTCTGGCGGCCCTGCTGGGCGTTATCGCCGTGGTGCGACATGTCCTGATCGCCGCCGCCATACGCAACCGGCAACGCCAGCTGACCGGTTTCATCGCCTTTGAGACTGGCGGCGAGGATCTTGGTACGAGCGACCCCCAGGAAATCCAGTTCGCACGGCGGTTTCGCGAGATCGACAGCGCGATGCAGCAGCCGGGGCTCACAGCTTCGGCTTTGCGCGACGCGTGGCGACGTTACCGAAAGACGTTTTCGTTTGTTTCCGTGCCCCCGATACGGTCAACGCAAAGGCCCAATGGCTTTTTTTACGGCGCCGTGCCTCCACCAACCTGGCTAGGTTTCGCCGCCAACATGTTCATCGGATTTGGATTGCTCGCGACGTTCCTGGGGCTCGTAGCGGCCCTCACTTTCGCGGCGGAAGGCATGCGCGGCTCCGATTCCGGCGCCATGCAGGACGCGCTGCGCGACCTTTTGGCCGCCGCGTCCTCCAAGTTCGTCACCTCCATCGCGGGCGTCGGCCTGTCGATCCTCCTGAACATCCTGGAGCGGTTTCTGGTTGTCGATCTGCGCCGCAATCTCGACGCGCTCTGCGGAGCGATCGAGCTCGGCGTCCGGGTGGACAGCGACGCGCATTCCGCAGCCGTCGCCGAACGCCTGGGCAGACTCGCCGCTATGCTCGAAGGCGCCGCCCCGACGGCCGCCATCGCGACGCGGGCGTCACCATGACGTCCGAAACGGAGGTCGACGCCTGGGCTCCGGAACGGCGCGAAAGCTATTATGCGTCGATCACCGACATGCTGATCGGCTTGCTGTTCCTCTTCATCATCATGCTGATGTATTTCGCGCTACAGCTTCGCACGACCACGGAAGATCTCGTCACGGCCGAGGAGACGCGCAACGAACTGCTCGAAAAGGTCGCGGGCTATCTGCGCTCACGCGACGTACGGGCGGAGATCGACCTCAGTGCCGGCGTCCTGCGCCTGCCTGACGAGATCCTGTTCGAGAAGGGCCGCGACGAACCGAAGGCCGAGGGCGGGGCGGCGCTGCGCATCCTCGCCGAGGCGATGACCGTCAACCTTCCCTGCTATGCCTACCAGCTTTCGTCACCGCGCCCCGCAGAATGCTCCAGCTATCCGCACCATGTCGAGGCGATCTTCATCGAGGGCCACACGGATTCCGATCCCATCGAAGGCAACGCCCGCATCCGCGACAATTGGGATCTTTCCGCCGCCAGAGCGTCGAACACGTTTCGGCTGATCAGCCGATACCAGCCCGGTCTGCTGGCGTTTCTGACCGAGCCTGCGGGCTCCGAGGAGGCTCGCCCGCTCCTTTCAGTGGCGGGATATGGCGACCAGAGGCCGGTCGATCGAGGGAGCGGCGAGGACGCGAAATCAAGAAATCGCCGGATCGACATCAGGTTTGTCATGGCGGCTCCGAAAGCTTCGGCGACAGCGGCCGACCCGCCAACGCAGTGACGCGACCCGATGCGCCGGCCAGGCTCAGGGGTTGCCCTGACTGGCGATCGCCGCGATACCGCAGAACATCAGCCCCGGAGCCCGGCCTTTGCGTCGACGCATTCTCATTGACGCCAACGCGCGCGACATCTTGCAGGGAACGGGCATCAGCACCTATTCGCGAACCCTGGCTGCGGGGCTGGAGGCGCTCGGGCACGAGGTCAGCTGGCTGTCCGGCAAGCGCGCGCCCAGGAAGGCCGACGCCCTGATAGATGAGGTGAGCCTCGCCGACGAGGCGCCCGCCGGCGGTCAATTGCGCCAGAACTGGAACACCGCGCGCCTCATGTGCATTGGCCTTGCAGCCTCCAGGGCGGTGGGGCGGCGAACCGCGAACACGGGCGTCGTCGCCGACCCCGCGACGCGGCGCACGGGCGCGACGTTTCTCGCACCGGAGATCTACGAACGTGCGCATTACCGTCACATGCTGCTCGGCGCGTTCACGGAGACACACATCGATGGCGCCGTCGATGTGCTGCACCTGACCGCGCCCCTGCCCCTGAAAATGTCAGGCGTTCCGACCGTGACGACGATCCATGATCTTGCGCCGATCCGCCTGCCGCGCGCTTCACCGGACAACAAGGCGGAGTTCATCCGCCGGATGAGAACCTCGGCGCGCCTGGCCGATCTCATTCTCACCGTGTCGCAGCATTCCCGTTCCGACATTATCGAACTGCTCGACGTCGATCCGGACCGGGTCGCCGTCACATACCAGCCAACCGACCTAGCGCCCCTGACAGATCACGAAGCGGCGTCGATCCCACGCGTCCTCGCGCGGTATGGGTTGACGCCGCACGGGTACGCCCTGTTTGTCGGCGCCATTGAGCCGAAGAAGAACCTGCGCCGCCTGATCCAGGCGTTCCTCGACACCGACTCCGACATGCCCCTCGCCATCGTCGGCAAGCGGGCGTGGATGTGGCGGGACGAGATTGGCGACATCGATCAGGCGCTTAGCCCTTCGGCAAGGTCCCGGCTGCGTTTCCTCGGTTATGTCGATGCGGACGATCTGAGACGTCTCTATTCGGGCGCTCTGTTTGTCGCTTTCCCGTCTCTTTTTGAGGGGTTTGGCCTGCCAGCGCTGGAGGCGCTGACATTCGGGCGGCCTGTCATTGCGGGGCGAGGCTCGTCCCTGTCCGAGATCTGTGGTGACGCCGCCCTCTATGCAGATCCCTGGGACCGCGCGGAAATCCGCGACAAGATCGAAGCAATAATGTCTGACGCCGCCCTGCGAGCCCGGCTCGAGCAAGCAGCGCCTGCTCAGGCCGCCAAGTATTCCTTTGGCGCTTATGTCGCGGCGCTCGGTTCCGCATACGAAAGATTGCGCGAATACAAGGCGCCTTGATCGAGCCTGCGTTGATGTCGATTAAATGGAAGGCGGACAAGCTGACCGAATTCAGGTTTGCAGAACAGCTCGTCCACGTCCAACAGGACGCCCGTTGCCCTGACCAAATAGCCTCCGCCGCGTGTCGCTCAACGCCCACGGCCTTTACACAACCGCAGCTGCGAGGGTGGAATTCGCCATTGGACGCTTTCCAAGTGTCACGGAAGACCGGTAGTTGTAGGATGCGATCGAAGAAGGATCCCGGAAAATGGCCGAACTGGCGTCTGTTGTGAGCGGAAAAGTCCAGCCGGGAACTCAATTGGCTGAAACGGCCGAACAACATGTCCAGACCATCACCCGACTCGCCGAAGGGCGCCGTATCGCTTTTGTCTCGGGCAAGTTCAACATTATTCACCCGGGACATTTGCGTCTTCTGAAGTTCGCGGCAGAGAGCGCCGAATTCCTGGTCGTCGGCGTGACAGCCGACACCGAGGACGGCGTGACGATTCCGGCCGAGATGCGCCTCGACGGGATCCGCGCCATATCGCTTGTCAGCTATGCCTGCCTGATCGACGGGCCGATCGAGGAGTTCATCGCGGAGCTGCGTCCCGAAATCGTCGTGAAAGGCAAGGAGTACGAGGACCGGGAGAATTCCGAGGTTCTGGCGCTGGATCTCTACGGCGGCAGGCTGCTGTTCAGTTCGGGGGAAGTGCGTTTCTCTTCGATCCAGCTCATTCAGCGTGAGTATTACGAGACCGACTTTTCAAGCATCAAAAAGCCCCGAGATTTTCCGGCGCGGCATGGATTCAACTTCAAGGACTTGCGCAAACAGATCGACAAGTTCGCCGACCTGAAGGTCGTCGTCGTCGGGGATCTGATCGTCGATACCTACATCACCTGCGACCCGCTCGGCATGTCGCAGGAAGACCCAACCATCGTCGTCACCCCGATCGAGCAGAAGACGTTTCTGGGAGGCGCCGGCATTGTCGCAGCCCACGCTCGCGGAATGGGCGCCAGCGTGCGGTTCCTGACCGTTGTGGGAAATGACAGCCAGGCGCAGTTCGCCCGTGAGGCGCTGGACCAGTACGGCGTCGAGGCCGAATTCATTATCGATCCCTCGCGGCCGACCACCCACAAGCAACGCTACCGGGCGCTCGGCAAAACCCTGCTGCGCGTCAACGAATTGAGACAGCATGGCATAGACGCGCAGCTCGCGGCCCGCTTCAACGAGATGGCCCGGGAGATGATACGCGACGCCGACGTTCT
>JAWXBJ010000159.1:0-3377 GCA_034439955.1 Alphaproteobacteria bacterium | reverse complement strand
TGGCGGGCCACGAACGATGAAGATGATAACTACGAATACGCCATAGCCCTCTGAGATTTGCCTTCCGTCCGACCGGGTATCCGTCCTTACGCTTAGCTCAGCATGATCGCCCTGCGCGCGACGCCGTAACGCAGCCGGAAGAGTTGACCTTAAGCGGATTGTCGAGTGACGATTATCACTATAGGGTGGGTCTCCCAAGGGCGAGACGATCTGACACGCAATGCACCCAGGAACAACCGTCCGGCAAGATTGCATTGAAAAGAATGGGTTGAGCGTGACCGACGCCGCCCGAATCCTTGGCGTCGATCGTCAGACCCTCAGCAACCTATTGAACGCCCGGTCAGGCATCTCGCCCGAGATGGCCGTCCGGCTCGAAAAGGCGTTCGGCACGCCAGCCCGAGAATGGCTGATCCGGCAACTTGACTATGAGCTAGCCCGGATTATTCATCAGGGGCGTGATTTTGGGTTGGCGAGTGTGGCTTAATCTGTTGATTTGCTGTAGGAATTCGTTGTCGAGACGATGACCGACAGCCACCTCAACCGAGCCACACCCGCCATGCATGACGATAGCCTTCTTCCCTTTGATCTTCCAGCCCTTTGCCGCAAGAAAGTGACGGCGGCGTTCGATGGCGGATCGATTTCGTCGGACGGCGGCCTGGTGCTTTTGCGCGAGGCCGAACGCCGTCTCGGACTGTCGGCTCTGCTGGCGAAGTGCATGCGGGATCGACGTCATCCGGCCCGGATCACCCATGAACTTACCGAGATGCTGCTGTTCCGGATGTTCGCAATCGCATGCGGGAATGAAGATGCCGACGACTGCGATTCGCTTCGCAAGGATCCGCTGTTCAAGCTGGCGGCCGGTCGAGCGCCGGAGAGCGGTGATCCCTTGTGCTCCCAACCGACAATGAGCCGGCTGGAGAACATGCCCTCGAAGATCGAAGCGGCGCGGATGACGGCGGCTCTGGTCGACCTGTTTTGCCAAAGCTTCCCGGCGCCGCCCGCCTCTCTCACGCTGGATATCGACGACACTTGCGACCCGGTCCATGGGCAACAGCAGATGTCGCTGTTTCACGCTCACTACGACACTCGCTGCTTCCTACCCATCCATGTCTATGATGTCGCGAGCGGCAAGCCGGTGGTGGTGTTCCTGAGGGAGGGCAAAACGCCATCCGGGAACGAGGTCAGAACCGTGCTCAAGCATTTGGCCGGGCGGATCCGAAAGCACTGGCCAACGACCGCCGTCACCTTCCGCGGCGACTCCCATTACGGCCGGCCTGAGGCCATGGAATGGTGCGAGAACAACGGAATTGGCTATATTTTCGGGCTTGCCGGAAACACCGTATTGGATCGCCTGGTCTATGACGCCGCCGACGCGCTCAAGGTCATCCGGGCCGAGCAAGGCGCTGACAAACTGCGCGCCTTTGCTGAAATCCGATACGGTGCGAAGAGCTGGAAGCTCGACCGCAAGGTGATCGCCCGCCTCGAGGCGACAACCTTGGGCTTCGATGCCCGTTACGTCGTCACCTCGCTGCCCGGTGAAGCCCGGTATCTCTACGAGGACGTTTATTGCCTGCGCGGTCAGGCCGAAAACCTGATCAAGCTGCACAAGGCCCAGCTTGCCTCAGATCGAACTTCTTGCCAGAGCCCGGCCGCCAATCAGGTACGGCTTGTTCTGCACACCGGGGCTTACTGGCTGATGCTGGCATTGCGCAACGCCATCCCGGCCACACACGCCTTGGCCAAGGCTGAGTTCACAACGTTGCGCATCAAGTTGCTCAAGATCGGCGCCCGCATTATCGAAACTGCATCCCGCATTCGCATTCATCTTGCTTCTGCTTGTCCTAACGCAGACCTGTTTCGACTTCTCGCTGGCCGGCTCTCGTCTGCAGAGCCATAACCTTCGGGGCGGAGTGCCCCCGTCAAACCCAGAAACGCCAACCCTCAACGCCTTCCAAACCCCGAAATAGAACCGATGCCTTTCCGCGTCGTGAAGAATTGTGTCGCCGATCACACGATATCATCCGCCTACGGATCATCTCAGGTTGATGAATAGATCGGGCTAGTGGATAAACTCTGACATTTGAATCCCGTTGGGGATTCCCGTCGGGCTTTCAGTGTGCGAGTCTGGCGCATGCGCACTGGAATTTCCATCACTGTTTCGCCCGTCGGCCGCCGTCGCCTTTTGGCTGTGGTCAAGGATCGCAACGCGCCGCAGAAGCATGTCTGGCGCTGCCGGATCGTTGTGCTCAGCGCCGATGGCATCGGCACGAACGAGATCATGCGCCAGACGGACAAGTCGAAGACCTGCGTCTGGCGCTGGCAGGAACGCTTTGCGCAGGAGGGTTTTGACGGCCTTCTGCGCGACAAGACGCGGCCCTCGCGCATCAAGCCCCTGGGCGATGAAACCGTCGCGCGGATCGTTGCCTTGACGCTCGATGAGCCGCCCGGCGAAACGACGCACTGGACCGGCGCGCTGATGGCGAAGGCGGCGGGCCTTTCCGTCAGCTCGGTTCAGCGCATCTGGCACGCCCATGGCCTGCAGCCGCACCGCGTCAGGCAGTTCAAGCTGTCCAACGATCCGAACTTCATCGGCAAGCTGCGCGATGTCGTAGGCCTTTATGTCGATCCGCCGGCCCATGCCATCGTCCTCTCCGTCGACGAGAAGAGCCAGATTCAGGCGCTCGACCGGACCCAGCCCGGCCTGCCGTTGAAGAAGGGCCGCGCCGGGACCATGACGCATGACTACAAGCGCCACGGCACGACCACGCTGTTCGCCGCGATGAACGTGCTCGACGGCAAAGTCATCGGCCGCAACATGCAGCGCCATCGCCATCAGGAGTTCATCCGCTTTCTCAATACCGTCGAGGCGGAGGTTCCCAAGGCCAAGGCCGTTCACCTGATCCTCGACAATTATGCCGCCCACAAGCACCCGAAGGTGCGCCAATGGCTCGACCGCCACCAGCGCTTCACCTTCCACTTCACGCCGACTTCGTGCTCATGGCTCAATGCCGTCGAGGGGTTCTTCGCAACACTCACCAAACGGCGATTGAAACGCGGCGTGTTCCGTTCGATCTTCGATCTGCAGGTCTCGATCAATCGCTTCCTCAAACAGCACAATACCCAGTCCAAACCCTTCGTCTGGACCGCCGATCCCGAGAAAATTATCGCCGCTGTCAGGCGCGGGCATCAAATGTTAGATTCGATCCACTAGCCGAGGTCATGCGCCGCGCAAACAAGATCAAGGTGGAGCCTTTCAGTGCGACAGTGCAGTACAATACATTTAGCGCGCGGGCGGCGCGGAAGGGATTGTGATGAAAATTTCGACGGCACTGGAGAAGATCGACGAGCACCAATTGTTCGTTCCGGCTTTTCAGCGT
>JAWXBJ010000158.1:0-5105 GCA_034439955.1 Alphaproteobacteria bacterium | reverse complement strand
ATGTCGGCCTCAGGGGACGAACCCGACCTTGTGCTGTGCCATGACCGCATCCTGCCGCTGGAGGCGCTGGCCGATCCCGACCGGGCGGCGCGCGCCGCCGACATGCGGTTGCGGCTCGACGCTTTCGAGATGCAGCCGGCCTGAGTGGGGCGGGAAGCGGAAAGCGGGCCTCATCAATGATGGTGGTGCTCGTCGGGCGGAAGCTCGTTGTATTTCCCGCACCTTGGGCAGCGAACGGCGAGGATCGGCTCGCCGTGAAAGACGTCGTCGTGACTGACGTTCGAGAGCAGCTTCGACTTGCAGCCGCCGCACCGGTAGGTGGTGTCGCCCTCGCCCGCCATCGCATAGGTCCCCGGCCTGGGCTCGAGCACACCGTCGCTGCTGTCGGGCTTCGGGATGAGGCGCATGTCTTTTTGCGGCATCGGGCGGCTCCGGCTGGAGTTGGACAGATGTTTTCGGGCGAGAGTGGAAGGCGGGTCAAGCGTCCGGGAAGTCCGTGCCCCCAAAAGAACATCCACTCATGGACTGATGGAAAGCCCTATTTCCTTTTTGGTAAGCGTGCTTATCCGTCCGGGTTCTGCGGACCTGGAACAACCTTTGATCGATCTGGACCGACCCGATCCTGATCGATCGAAGAAAGTTGCTCTATATTCATTGGTGTAGAGACTGATTCAACGATCGACCTGATCAAGGTCGATCGCATCCGGCTCTAGTTGCGCGCCGAGGCTGCGGCGAAGGCGGCGAGCGCTTTCAGGGCCTCCATCTGTTCGGCCGGAAGCGGGATGGCGGCGCAGCGGGCGTCGGTGTTCTGGATCGCCCTGGCCATCACCGGCGTGATGGGGATGGGCGCGCAGCCATGACCCTGCTCGCAGATGAGATCGCGCGTCGGAGCCGCCGCTGCGTGGCAGGTGTGGCAGGAGCCGCCGAACCGGTTCACCACCTCGGCGCCGCCGCGCACATTGATGCGGGTCGAGCCGGGGGCGACCAGAAGCTCGAAATACTCCCAGTCGCTGGTTGCGGCGTTCCAGCCAGCCTCGTGCTTCACCATCGCCTCGGTGGGGACGAGCTGGACGACGGAGCCCGGAGGATAGACGCCGGCGCCGGCATTGGCGACCTTGAGCGTGCCTTCAGCGTCGCCCAGCAGATTGCCGACGAAGAAACCGCGAACCGGCGTGAGGTCGCGGATGCATTTGAAATCGGCTTCGGTGACGACGACTTTCGTAGCTGGCGGCGGCGGCGTCGGGACGATGGCGGCGGGGGTCATGCTTGCGGCGGCGCCTTCGGCCGACGGCGT
This sequence comes from Alphaproteobacteria bacterium, assembly GCA_034439955.1. Classification (GTDB taxonomy): domain Bacteria; phylum Pseudomonadota; class Alphaproteobacteria; order Caulobacterales; family Hyphomonadaceae; genus UBA7672. The sequence continues at coordinate 3,811 of JAWXBJ010000158.1, read as the reverse complement.
CTGCTTGCAGCCGGCGACGGCAAGGAGGGCGACGCTGAGGATCGCCAGCGTGAGGCGCGACCGTGATTTCATGCCTGATGTCATTGCTGGCCCCGTTGTCCAAAATCCGTTCCCGAAGGAGGGCATTAGCATCCCGCCGCGCCGTCCGGCTAGCCTTGGGCAGAGCACGCCGGATCACGATCCGTTGGTTCCGGCGGATTCACAGGGCAAGCCTGTCCCTGGCCAAACGAAGCGTCACGCACACGCCTTCTGGATTCCACTGATACTCAATAGAGCCGCCAAGCTGCTGCGACATGCTTTGCGTCACCAGCTTGCTACCAAAGCCTTTTGGACCTTCTGGGCGAATCACAGGCGGCCCCCCCTGTTCGGTCCATACGATGGTCACTTCTTCGTCAGGGGATGCGCAAGATACGTCCAGCGTGCCGGCTTCTGCGGAGAGCGCGCCGTACTTCACCGAGTTTGTCGCCAGTTCATGGATCACCATCGCGAGAGTCGTTGCCGCTCCTTCGCCAACGCCCATTCGAGGGACCGAAACCCGTATGCGTCCGCTGAATGCTCCCATGTCATCATAAGGCGCGAGCAGGACCGTAAGAAGATCCCCCAGTAGCGCCGCCTTTCCCTCTTGCCCTGGAATCGGACGCACCAGGTCGTGAGCACGTCCAAGGGCCGACAGTCGTTGCGTTAGTTCGAGAGCCATCTCAGCGATTGAGGTCGCGGACCGCGACGTGATGGCGGTCAAGCTGGATGCAATAGCCAAAAGATTCTTGACCCGATGGCTCATCTCGCCGGCCAGCAATTCATGTCCTTCTTCAGCCTGCTTGCGTCCGGTCACGTCGAGGAAAATCCCGAACATGACCCTTCCCTCGATGTCCGCGTCAGCGCCCTGACCCCGCGCCGAAACCCATCTCAACTCTTCTCCCACCATGATGCGAAAGTCGGTCTCATAGGGTCCCTGGATCGCGCGAGTGGCCGTGAATGCAGCCCTCACCCTGTCACGATCGGATGGGTGAATGCGTGAAGACAACTCTTCAAAGGTAAATTCCGGACCGGTGACATCCCAAAGTTCGCGCCCCCGATCGTCCAGCGTCAGTTTGTCAGTGTCCACATTCCACGACCAAAGGGCCACCCCCGCAGCCGTGATCGCGAGGCGCAGCTGCTTCGCTTCCAAGGTAGTCAGGTCCAGTTGTGGTTTGGACATTCGTCGCTCTCCGCTAGCGACCGGGAGTCATGTTGGCCGGTCACGCTCAGCTGACAGCAGCCGGGGGTGAACCAGAGCGGCAATTCAGTGCTTCGGTCGAACAAGCACGCCGGGGTCAAAGTGCGGACAATGTTCCATGACAGGAATACGAACTCGGTACGCTAGCGTACCCGTCGATGGAGCTGGCGCAGTCGCCATAGACACCGAGCCTATCGCGGCGGCTAACATTCCCGACAAATGTCACCGGCTATTTTCTGACGGTGACCGAGCCGGGCCGGCAAGGGCATTGAGCGGTTTCCGGTTGGAATCAGCGGCCCGGAATGTCGTGAGTGCAACCCCAGAGGGATGCTGCGCCATACCGGCCGGAATCCGATATAGGACCAAATTCCTAGGTATGTTATCCTACACCTCGTCCGGTCGGGCATGCTGGCCCGGTCAGCCGGATGGAGGTGGAGATGAGCAGGGACTTGCGGAACGGGGCGGATCGGGCGCGGGCGGAACTCGCCATGTCGCTCACGGGCTATGCGCTGGATGTGCCGCTCGGTGAGTTGCGCGGCGCGACGCGGGGATCGACGGATGCGGCGTTCGCGCGCCAGGCGGCGATGTATCTGTCGCATGTCGCCTTCGGGATGAGCCTCGCGCGGGTGGCGGCGGCCTTCCAGCGCGATCGCTCGACTGTCGCCCATGCCTGTCACGTCATGGAGGATCGCCGCGACGATGCGGGTTTCGACGCCTGGCTGGAAGCGCTGGAAGCGTCCGCCCGGTCGGCCCCGCAACCGCAGATCGCGACCCTGTCCGGCCTCGGGCGGGCGGCGTGACGGGGCCTGCGGGAGTGTTGGCGGAAGCCGGAGCAGAGGACGCGGCGCTGGACGGGGAGGCGCGCCGCGCTCTGGACGAAGAGGCGCGCCGCGCTCTGGACGAAAAGGCGCGCCGCGCCGCGCGCATGCTCCAGGTCAGCGGACGGCGGCTGATGTGCCTCGGGGCGGAGTGGGGCGTGCTGGCGGGCGGCGACCGGAGGACGCGCCCGATGACGAGGCTCTCAGCGGGATCGGCTGCGCGCCTGATCGCATCGGGCGTGGTGAAGCGGGCGCCGGGGGGCGGCTTCGTGCTGGCGGAGGCGGCCGGACGCGAGCATGCGCCCGAGACGGGGCCGGGGATTTTCATCGTCGCCGGCGCGCCCCGATCAAGGCGGCGCGGCGTCGGGTTCCAGGGCCTCGCCCAGCGCGCGCTCGTGGGCGAGGGTCCCCTGTCGCTCCGGCAGATGCGGGCGGGGGTGAGGCTGATCGCGGACGCCGAGGCGAGCCTCCGGTCGCGCGGCCTCACGATGAACTGGGACGCCGCGCCGGTCGATCGCGTGCGACGCGGGGGCGGGACAGGCGGATTGGGCGCGCCCGCCCGCGAGGCGGCCCGGCGGATCGCGCGGCTGAGGTCGGAGGTGGGCGATGGCCTGATGGACCTCGCCTGGGCGGCGTGCGTGCAGGGCTGTCCGCTGGGCGCGCTGGAAAGACGGCACGGCCTGGCGGCGCGCAGCGGGTCGGCGCGTCTGGCGCTGGCGCTTGAGAGGCTGGCGGCGGCCTATGACGGATGACGCGTCCTTCGATCGAACGGAATCGTTTGACGGAAGAAAGATGCTCCCGACCCCTTCGTTGCTGCGTGGCTAGCTTTTGTTGTTGGCCCCCCCTCCCCCTGGTCGGAGGGACAGGCGCCTCGCCCGGCGCCCTGTCAGGCGTTCGCCGCCTGGGCTTCGGTGCGAATGCGGCCCAGCATGGATCGCAGGCCGTTGGAGCGCTGCGGCGTCAGGGCGTCAGCGATGCCGATCTCGCGGAAGAATGCCTCCGCGTCGAACGCCATGATGTCATGTGGCGTCTGGCCGGAGAACAGTTTCAGGATCATGGCCACCAGCCCCGACACGATGAGGGCGTCGGAAGCGCCACGGAAAGCAAGCGCGCCAGGCGTGGCCCGTGAGGGCGAGGCGACGAGCCACACCTGGCTGGAGCAGCCGCGCACCTTGTTGGCGTCGTTAAGCTCGGCGGGAGCAAGCGGAGGCAGCGCCCGACCCATCTCGATGAGGTGGGTGAAGCGCGTCTCCCAGTCGCCGAGGAAGGCGAAATCCTCGCGGATGGCGGCGGCCTGGTCTGCAACGCTCATGGAGGTGCAGATGGCGCAAGGTCGCGCTGGACGCAAGGCTGGCCGGGCGGGACCGCAGAAAGACCCCCTCCCAGCCTCTCCCTTTCAGGGGGAGGTGCCGGCTGAACGCACTGCCCGGACTTCTTCCACTTTCAGGGGGAGGAGTCGCGATCGGAAAGGGCCTGTTGCGCCTTACCGGGCGACGCCGGAGAAGCAGGCGCCGGCATCGCCGATCGCATGTTCGGCAAGGCAGAAGGACAGGTCGGCGCGGGTGTAGGCGGCGGAGACGCAGGCCTGGAGCTGGAGCTGCGACCAGTCAATGCAATCGAAGGTCGGCTTGTCCTTCATCGCGGCCTTGACGTCGTCCGTATTGGTCTTTTCCGCTTCGAGGACATGGAAGGCCGCAAGGGTGACGATGCGGTTGGCGGTGCCTTCCCGTCGCGGATCGACCTTCAGGGCCGGCGCTGTCGGGGCGATGGTGGCGAT
>JAWXBJ010000157.1:0-14759 GCA_034439955.1 Alphaproteobacteria bacterium | reverse complement strand
GGGCCATCCTCCCCCCAAGTGGGCCATCCTCCCCCCAAGTGGGGAGGAGTTCCAACGCGCTCGTTGAGGGTCCAACGCTTCTGCTCATCGGTCAATTTTACAACACGCGAGGCGCCATTCCTCCCCACTTGGGGGAAGGTCAGGAGGGGGTCTATCGACGAGGGGAGGCCAGAAGGGGGTCTCTCAGCTTGGGAAATTCAAACACCCGCCAGCCGCCGCTTCTCCTCCAGCGTCAGAAACCCCGCCGCGTCGATCCGCGCCCACAGCGCCGCGCGCTCCTCGGCGAAGGCCGGCACGGCGTCGAGGTCGGGCGCGATCTCCCCGCCCACCCGCGCGCCGAGCCAGCCCGAAACCGCGCGCGCCGCCCGGTTGACCAGGGGCAGGACCGTCATCCGCCAAAAGGCCGAATTGGCCTCGCGATAATTCGAGTAGGTTGCGTCCCCCGGTATCCCGAGCAGCATGGGCGGAACCCCGAACGCCAGGGCGATCTCGCGCGCGGCGGCATGGCGCGCGGCGATGAAATCCATCTCCGCCGGCGACAGCGACATCGGCCGCCAGTCCAGCCCGCCCTGCAGCAACAGGGGCCGCCCGGCATTCGACGCCCCGGAGTGGGAGCGTTCGAGATCGGCCTTCAGCTCGTTCACCTGCTCCTCGGTCATGGCCTCGGCGCCGGTATAGATCAGCGCGCCCGAAGGCCTCGCCGCATTGTCGATCAGCGCCTTGGCCCAGGCGCCGCCGCCATTGTGAACATCCACCGCACGCGCCGCCGCCTCCAGCGGCGCATGCCCCTGATAGTCGTCGGACGGATGAAACAGCCGCAGGTGCAGGACCGGCAGAAATCCGTCGGCCCCGCGCGAGATGCGCCGCGTGTCGGACCCGACCCGGTGATCCCAGGCCAGCGGATACCCGCGTGGTCCCTTGACCGGCGCCATCCGGTCGGGGCGCAGCACGTGCAGCTCCCTCACCTCGCCGTCCAGCGAGGACGCCTCCAGAAACGCGTCCCCCGCGACTGCCAGGTGACCGTAGAAACACTCCATCAGGTCGGGACCCGCCTGGTCTCGATTGGGCCGCGACATCAGCCGCGCCAGGGCGCCAGCCGCCTCGCCCGACCCGGCGGCGCGAAAACCCACGCTGGCGGCCGCCTCCGAAATCATCCGCACGCAGCGATAGCCCACGGCGTTGCGCTCGAAGCCCTCCCGGACAAGCGCCGAAGCGTTCGACCACTGCGCCGCGCGCAGATCCGAAATCGCCACCAGCGGCGTCGCCGACTTGGCCTCGCCGCGACCTGGACGGGGCTTACCGAACAATCTCATTCGCGCATCTCCTGGAGCCGGATCGTTTCTGATGGCGGCCCATGGCGCTTTGTGCGCGCCGTCAGGCCCACCTCTCGACCGTGCCCAAATCTAGCCCGTCCCATGTCCCGGTCGGATAAGCGTTGCGCCATCGCCCGCTCCTCATGGTTTCCCCCGGCTTTCCGGCGGGGAGAGGATTGGCCTCTGTTCCGCAATCGCCGCTTTATCGCTGCGTGCGCACACTGTCGGGACGGGGATCGCCCCGGTGAGAGGCCCCCATGTCGATCGATGCCGCCGGCCTGCGAGACGCCGCCGCCCGCTACCGGGAAGCCGCGCGCGAAGTGTCCGCCGCGAGCTTCGCTGAGCGCGCCCAGTCGCGGCGAGACCAGCGCGTCGAAGAGGCCAGGGACCCGGTCGCCGCACGCCCCGACGCGCGTGACCGGCCGGCTCTCGCCCGGGCGCCGGACCCCTACCGCCTCCTCGACATCCTGACCTGACCGCATTCCGCAGTCCGTCACAGGGTTATTATCTCCTAAAATCTCGCGTCGAATCCGTGATCCGGGAAAATTTGACCTACGTAAGGACGGAACCGACTTCGTTCCTGTCCAACCCCCATCGCGCGAGCTTCACATGAAACATGGTCTTCTTGCCGCCCTTGTCGGCGGCGCAACCATCATGGCCGTTCCGGCCTACGCCCAGAGCCCCGCCGACTGGTCCGGCTTCTATTTCGGCGGCAGCGCCGGTTATTCGGAGCAGTCCGACGACAGCGGCGAGCGCATCCTGTTCGACACCAACCGCGACGGCAGCTTTAACGACACTGTCCGCACGGGCGCGGGCGCCGACGCGTTTTCACCCGGCTTCTGCGACGGCGCGGCCATGGGCCGGACCCCCGCCGAGAACTGCAAGGCGTCGGACGGCAATCTCAACGCCGCGCTGCGGGCCGGATATGACTGGCAATACGGACCCTGGGTCATTGGCGGCGTCGCCGAGGCGAGCCTTGTCAACCTCTCCGACGACGTGACAGCCTTCTCGACCACGCCGGCCTCCTACACCTTCTTCCGCGACCTGAATTCCACCCTCGCCCTCCGCGCGCGCGGCGGCTATGCGTTCAGCCGCTATCTGGTCTACGGCACGGCCGGCGTCGTCACCGGCGAGATCGACCACGCCTTCAGAACGACCAACACCGCCAACAGCTTCACCCCGTCGGAAGGCGACGACAACACCGGCTACCAGTTTGGCGGCGGCGTCGACGCGAAATGGACCGAGAATTTCAGCATCGGCGTCGAATATCTCTTCACCTCGCTTCAGGACGACGATTATCGCGTCGCTGTCGGACGCGGCACGGCGCCGACCACCAACCCCTTCCTGCTCGTCAACCCCGCCGGAACCGACTTCGCGCGCAGCAATGGCGACTTCGAATTCGGCACGCTCTCCCTGACCGGCACGTTCCGGTACTAGATTGTTTCTACCAGCGGCGCGGCAGGACCCCGGCAGGTCCTGCCGGTTCCGGCTCCCGAAGCCCGGCAAGAAAAACCCACAGCGTTTACGTGCGATTCACTTCGGTGGGGTAGGCTGATGGGTAGCTGAGGATTTTGTGCGATGAGCGCCGTTCCTAACGCCATAGGGCCCATGTCGGTCCGCTACGCGGCCCAGATCCGCGAACTGCTCTCCGTTCAGGCGGCGGAACGCAACGCCGCCAGCGAGGAAGCCGCCCGCCAGACTGCACGTTCCAGACGCGCTGCGCAGTTCGAACCGCCCGCCCGTGACGCCAGCGAACCGGTCAAGGTCGATATCGACGCCAGCGTGCTTCGGGCCGCGCCCTCCGCGCCCGACACCGACGCCGTCCCGGTTCCGGCCGCCCAGCACGTCGATATCAAGGCCTGAACCCGGCGCCCTCGAGCCTGATGCGATCAATCGGGATCGGGTCGATCCAGATCGATCTAAGGTTACTCTCGAACCGGTTCAGTCTGATCGCAGGATGCCCTGGTCGTCGAAACCGACGAACACCGTCGCCTCTTCGACACGCTTGCGTTCGGACACGACCGCATTTGCCGGAAAGTCTTTGTCTGGCCAGCCCAGCGCGATACTCTTCATGATGACCTGATCGTCGGCTATTCCGGCGTGCTCACGCACCACCGGCGACTGCATGATGCCCTGGCTGTTGATCACCGCGCCAAGCCCGCGAGACCACGCTGCATTCACCAGGGCGTTCGCCACCGCGCCGCAATCGAAGGGCGTATCGTCGCTGCCATCAAGCACGCGGTCATAGGTCACGATCACGCACACAGGCGCGTCGAACTGGCGGAAGCCGCGCAGCACCCAGTCCTGGCGGCTACCCTTGTCGTCGCGTTCGATCCCCATTGCGGAAAACAATTGTTTGGCGACGCCGATCTGCCTGTCGCGGTGCTTTCCGGCAAAGGCCTGACCCGTTCGGAACTCGCGCGATTGCGGCACGCCCGCCACCATCCTCTCGGTGTTGCCGGCGCGGATCCGGTTGAGGGGTTCGCCGGTTATGACGTAGAAATTCCAGGGCTGGGTGTTCATCGACGATGGCGCGCGCATCGCCAGGGCGATGATTTCCTCAATCAGCGCCTGCGGAACCGGATCGGGTTTGTAGCCGCGAATGCTCCGGCGGCCAAGGATGACATCGTCAAACTGCATCTGCTGTCCCTGATAAGTCTGTCTGGGTTCCACTATGGCAGTCTTCGTCCGCCCGGACGCGGATTTCTATAGATACTGTGTGTTCGCTCCCTCGGGCCAGACTCGGGCGCGAGCCACGTAACAACAAATCCGGACAGGGCAGATGAAACCACGAGAGCTGATCGGGACGGCAAGGGCGCCGGGGGGAGCCGAGCTTCGGCTCATTCGGCATGACGGCGACCATGTGATCATGCTCGGCGCCAATGAACTCATGAACAGCCGGCTCGGCGGGTCCGAGGAAGCGCTCGCGGTGATGACCCTTGAGCGCCTGCGCAAAGGAGCTGAACCGCATTTCCTTATCGGCGGTTACGGAATGGGATTCACCCTGCGCGCAGCGCTGGCTGTTCTGGGAGAAGGCGCGCGGGTCACGCTGGCCGAGCTTGTGCCGGAAATCATCGACTGGGCGCGCGGGCCGATGGCGACGCTGACGGCCGGCTGCCTCGATGATCCGCGCGTCCATCTGCTTGTAGGAGATGTCGCGACGGCGATCGGTTCGGCGGCCAGTCGCTATGACGCGATCCTGCTCGACGTCGACAACGGCCCTTCCGGGCTGACGCGCGCCGCCAATGACGGGCTCTATTCGATGAACGGGCTTGCCTCGGCGAAAGCGGCGCTCAGACCGGGCGGCATGCTGGCGATCTGGTCGGCGGGGCCGGACGCTGCCTTTTCGCGCCGCCTCACGGATGCGGGGTTCAAGGTCGAGCAGGTCTCCGTGCGCGCGCGACGCAACGGCAAGGGGCCACGCCACGTGATCTGGTTCGCAGGATTGAGCTGACACTGTCGGCAATTTGCGATGTTTTCAGGTCGGGTTGTCAGCACCCCCGAAAGCGTTCGCCCGTTCTCACGCCGACAGATCTCTGGAGCCCGATGCGATCGGCCTGGTTCAGGTCGATCGCTGAATTCAGTCTCTACACCTATCAATCCAGTGCAACTTTCTTCGACTGATCGGGATCGGCTCGATCCAGATCGATCGAAGGTTGTTCTAGGCGACCGTGACCGTCACGCGCGCGATATTCTGCACCAGGTAGCCCTTCGAATTGCCGGTGCGCTCCGACGCGACCTTGATCGTGATGACGTGCTCGCCCGGCTTGTCGAAGACATGGACGGTCTCCGCGACATAAGAGACGGCTGGCGCGCCCGCGATGGCGTGAGGCGTCGCGAAGTTTCCGCTGCCGTCAAAGTCGTACGCAATCAGGACGATGCGACCGGCGCCAGGCGGCGCTTGGACCGAGGCGCGCAGCTTTGCGGTCGCTCCGAGCTCAAGCTTGGCCGACGACTGGCCATTGACGGTGAAGGCGATGGTCGGCTGGACACCGAGCCGGTCCGACGCTCGCGCGGGCATGACGACCTGGCTGGTTTCATCGAACGCATATTGCGTTGAGGCGGGCGGCTCCTTGCCGTTCTCGACCCAGACGATTACGTCGGCGAACGCCTGCGAGCAGATGTCGCGATAGTCGATGTAGCGCGTGCGTGCGTCAGCGGGCACGCCGTGCTGGGCGTTGTCCGTCCACCAGAGCCGGAACGAGTCGTCGGCCGCCGCGCCGAGGTTTTCGCGCACGCCGCGCGCGTAGAGATCGACGCTGGTGGGGAAGGCGTCGCGGTCGAGCAGATGTTGCAGCAGGATCATCTTGCCGCGGAATTTCGCCTTGGGCGTGCGGAAGGCGTTGAAGTCGATCTTGCGCTGGACATGGCGCGGCTTTCCGCCGTCGAAGAACTGCTGCATGCCGATATGGCGCTGGTCGACCGCGTGTCGGTGGAAGAACATGTAGGCCAGCAGGTTGCGGTTGGTGACCCTGAGCCGGTCGCCTGGCCGCACGTCGGCGAAGCCCCTGGCGTCGAGATTGGCGGCCAGCGCTCCGGCGATGGAGCCGGTGCACATGATGCGCTGGCCTGCGGCCGCGCCCGTCTCGAACTGCAGGCTCGAGCCGAGAAGCCGCGTTGCCGGGACATCGCCCTTGATGCGGATGGCGGCGGGACCCTTGCCGCCGAAGCCGGAGCGCATCGCGCCTGTGATCTCGGAATCCGGATCGGCCTGGAATGAGGCGGCGACTTCATCGCCGGTGAGGACGGCCTGGACCTCGGTCTGGAAGTCCAGCGTCAGCGCCTTGACCTCGGGCGTCGCGTCCTTGCCCTCATAGCCGGGCTCGGTCCAGAAATCGAGGAAGTAGCGCGCGTCGGCGGCGATCGCGGTCTGCATTCCAAGGATCCACAGCGGGTTGGGTCCCAGCTGGTCCTCGGCGCGACGCGGGAAGCCAGAGCGATAGAGCGCATCGAGCGCGCTGCGTTCGTCGGCCGTCGTGACGACCGAAAAGGGGTCGGCGCCGGTGCGGGCCGCCTGCGACAGGGCGGGAAGCTTCTGTTCCAGGATGACGCTCGCCCACGCGGTCAGCGACCAGTTGAACGGCATCAGCCCGGCGCGGTTGATCATGAAAGGAACGGCCCCGTTCCAGATGTCAGGCGCGTTCTCGATGCAATCGATCGAGCACATCCCGCCGCCCGAACCGCCCATGATGTAGCCATGGTGAGGCGCCGCGCCGTACATCGCCTGCGCGAGCGAGCGGGCGAAGCGGGCCGTCTGGGCGCTGGCGCGCCATTCGAGGATCGTCATGTCTCCGGCAAGGCCGCTCATGTCGTTGCCGACATGGCCCTGGTTCGATTCCACATAGTAGGCGCCCTGGTCGAATGCGATCTGGTGGCTTTCGCGGCCGTAGCCGGTCAGCTCGTTTCCGCCCAGCCCGCCCTGCAGGAACTGCATGAAGCGGCCGGAATAGACCGGGGCCTCGGGCAGGGCGATGGCGAAGCGTGTGCCCGTTCCCGCGAACCGGCCGTGAATATAGCGGTGGCGCGTCGGCTTCGTCCGCCACTCGTCCGTATCGATCTCTGGTTCGCCGAAGAAGGGATCGTCCGACCAGTCGCGCGTCGCCTGGGCGGTGGCGGTGCTGAGGCCCGGGCCGACGATCGCGGCGCTCGACATCAAGGCAAGCCAGAGCCGCCTGGAGATCGCTGCGGTACGACGGTTCTCTGGACAGGCGTCGGTCTGTGTCGCGTATGGTTGCTTCTTCATCTGGCCGCCGCTCTCTCCGTCAGATTGAGCCGGTTCTGGATTGTATGTTCGCATAGCGACCGCCATTCCCCGGAAAGTGCGTATAGACAGCGCCAACCGTATAGCCAGCCGGCCGGGCAAGCTCATCCACCGAGGCTGCCTCAAAGCCGGCGATCGGCAAAGACCCTCGCCGCCGCCTCGATCAGCGCCCTTCGGGTCTCGGCTTTCGATTTTCCCTTTCCCTTGCCCGGCCACGTCAACCCGTCCACTCTGCGCCGTCGCGGAGGACATACATGATCGTCACCATCCTGAAGGCGTTGGCGACGGCTGGCTTCATCGTGCTGCTGTCGGAGATCGCCAGGCGCTCGACGCTGCTGGCCGCCGTGATGATCGGCCTGCCCCTGGCGACCATTCTCACCGTCGCCTTCACCGCTGGCGACAAGGACGTCGCCACCGCCAACCAGTTCGCGACCTCGACCTTCTACCTGGTCTGGCCGGGCCTCGCCTTCTTCATCGTCTTGCCCCTCGCCCAGCGCCTCGGCGCGCCCTTCTGGGTCGCGTTCGCTCTTGCCGTTTTCGCCACCGGCGTTGCGACCTGGGGCTTTATCCTCGCCTACAAATCGCTAGGTATTAAACTTTAGAGCCCGGGCGAATCCGGCTCTATTCGTATTTCGCGCCCGGAAGGAAAGGACACCCAATGGCCAAAGGCCAGATGCGCTCCAACAAGGAAACCAAGAAGCCCAAGAAGGAAAAGACCAAGCCGGCCGCCAGCGTCAAGAATTCGCCGGTCGAACGCGCCATGGACAAGAACAAGAAGAACTGACGGATGAACGACGCCGCCTGCCGTTTCCGGAGGGCGGCGCGCTCAACGATGTCGACCCGGATCCTATCCGGCGCCGAACAAAAACAGCAGCAGGATGATCGGTAGCGGGATGCCCAGCATCCAGAGCGCGAGACCCTTCATGTCCGTGTCCTCCTAGACTTTGTCCGCAAGCGTCACCGGCCGCGCCGCATGTGCGAGCGTCACCGAGCGCCTGTGCCAATTGGGATGCTTGGAGCCGAGATAGCCGCCGGCCATGCCGCCGACTGCGCCCAGCACCATCATCGCGAACGCCCACCACGCCGTCAGCGCCGCAGCGTCCTGCGCCGCATCGACCTCAGCCGGCGTCAACTCACGCGGGGCGCCCGTCGCCTCGCCGGTCGCCGCCTGCGCTGCATTGACCGCGCCTTCGACCGCATTGGCCCCGCCCACATCGTTGAGCAGACCGCTGAGGCCGGCGCCGATGACCGCGAAGGCAACAACGAAGCTGAGCGCCCAGACCGCCAGCCCCTGCAGGACGCCATGATGATGATCGGGATGTCTGGCCGCGCGCGCCGCCACGAAGGCGCCGACCTGGATCGCCACCAGATTCGAGAACACAACCCAGAGGCCGCCGGCGATCGACCACTCCGGCGCTTGGTCCTCCAGTGTCTGGAATGGCGACATCGTGCTTGCGCCGATGGCGGCGCCCAGCACGTTGAGCGTGAACCCAAGCGCGATCGCGATCAGCGTCCCGGCGATGATCGCACTCCACGAGAACAACTCGTGCTCATAAGGATCCGGCGGCGGTGTCGCCGCATAAAGCCCATAGCGTTCCACGCGTGCTTCATCGACCATGGCAATTTCCCTACATCCCACGCACATTCGTGCTGCCCACTAACGCGGTTCGCCCGATTCGGTTGCGCCCACAAAGCGCAGTCAGGCCGGGAACCCTTTGAAAAGACGGCCAAGATACTTTCCTTTGCGTCAGGCCTTTGCGTCAGGCTCACGTCGCGGTCGCAACCTCCAGTTCCTGTCTCTAAAGCTTGTCCACCCTGGGCCTCACAGCCTCCCTCCCCAGCAGCTCTCTAACCGCCCAGACCATCGCGTCGACCCGGTCCGGGCTGCGCTCTCCCGCCACGCCAAAGGCGCACATCTCGTCCTCAAGCTCGCCGAACACGCCCGCGTGCTTCACCCGTCCCGACGCATAGTGCCCGGAGACCGGCGCCGCGCGCGCCGCCTTGGCCTGATAGGCGTGGACGAGCTTCACCCGCACGCCATCGCGCAGCGAGGCGCCCGCCATCTCCAGCATCTGCCGCACCATCTCGCCGCCCTGATTGGCCTCGGCGACGATCTCGCCCGCTCCCCACCGACGCGCCAGGGCAACTGCGCGAGCGGCCCATTCCAGCGGTTTGAGGCCCCGCGCGCTTGCGTCCGCCAGAATATAGGCGACGCCGTCGAGGCGCCCCGCCGCCACGATACCGCAGGCGTCAGCGCGCGGACCGGACGAGACCGGCGGATCGACGGCGACAACAACGCGATCAAAGACGGCGCCTCCAGCGGGGGAGAGGGCAAGCTGGGCGGAGATCTCTTCACCTTTCCCGATATCCCCCAGTCTCACCCGCGCCCGCTCGATCACCTCCCGCGACCACATCGCGCCTTCGGGATCCTCGATCAGCTCGCCGTCCAGCTCCTGACGCCCGCGACGGGTGCCGGCATATTGCTCCTCCATCGCCTCGACGAATCCCGGCGCCAGGTTGCCGGCATTGTCCCGCGTCGGCGCGCGCGTCATCGTCACCCCGCCAAGTCCCTTGCCCGCCTGCTCGATCAGGCGCCGCAGCAGCGGGCTCGCGCGCGGCGTCGTCGTCGCTGCGACCCGCGGATGCGGACCCAGGCGCACGGCGAACATCAGCATGTCCCACACCTCGGCGGCGCCTCCGCCATGGCCCGGCCAGGCGGCCAGCTCGTCGCACCACGCGGAATCGAACTGCGGCCCGCGCAGGCTCTCGGCATCCTCCGCAGAGAAGGCATGAGCCCGCGCCCCGCACGGCCAGTCGAGGCGCCGGCGCGAGACATGATAAGTCGGCCGCGCCTCCGTCGGCGCGATCGCCCGAAGACCGCTTGGCCCCTCGATCATCACCTCGCGCACGTCGCCCAGTGTCGGCCCCACCAGCGCCACGCGGCGGGAACGGCGCGCGGCCACCTCGGCCCGCAACCATTCGGCGCCCGCCCGCGTCTTGCCCGCCCCGCGCCCGCCCAGGAACAGCCAGACGCGCCAGCCCGGCATGTCCGGCGGCCGTTGCGCTGCTTCAGCCCGGATCGTCCAGTCGTAGGCGATCTTCATCAGCCGGTCCCAGCTCAGCTCCGGCGCCTCCAGCTCCGCCTGCATCAGGGTCAGCCGGTCCATCCGCGGGAATGGCGTATTTTCGTTCCAGCCTCTCCCGAAGGGCGATGATCTCGGCCAGGACCTTGGCGCGATCCGGCAGGGGCTCGTTGAATCGGTCATACATCGTCTCGCTCCTCAATGGGTCTGCCTCAAAAGGCGGCGGGTCGTTGGGTCTCCAGGCGGGCGGCTCCGGCATCAGCCGGCTCCAGTCCATGTCGCGCCGGATGCGCCTGATGTTCCGATCGTCGAGCGGCGCGGGCTCGCGCGCCAGCCGGCTCGCGACGACATGACGGCTGAGCCGCAACAGATCTACGTCCGAGAGGGACGTCCAGCCTTCGCGGGCCGCGCGCAGACGCATCATCCTCGTGCCGAGACCCAGCTCCTCGGCGACTTCCTCGCGATAGCGTCCGCGCGCGATCTGCAGCCGCGCCGACCACCAGTCCTCACCCGTCATCCTGTGCCAGCGCCTCGGATCACGCGCCGCCGCTCGCCCGGCGGCAAGCTCGTCCTTGGTCAGCGCGAAGGCCGCCTCGACATCCTCATGGCGAACGACCGGCTCCGATTGAGCCACGCCCTCGCCACCGGCCGCCGCCGCTTCGCTCATCGCGTCCTCCCATGTGTGCGGTGAAATCGGCTAGAGCGTTTTCAGGAAACCCGGAACCGGTTCGCCGTCAGAAAACGCAATCGAGAACGCTCTGGCTGTCGCGTGACGAAGCGCCAGCAGATTTGCAGAGACGAGACGCGCGTTATACTCAGTTTCTCAAGATGAGTATAACTACCCGTCCAGCATCGCGCCGATCTTCGACCCCAGCGCATCCAGCTCGAACGGCTTGGTCAGCAGGTCCATGCCGGCATCAAGGAATCCCCCGCGCAGGGCGGCCTTCTCGGCATAGCCCGTCATGAACAGGACTTTCAGGTCGGGCCGGTATTTTCGCGCGATGTCCGCCAGCTGACGCCCGTTGATCGAGGGCAGGCCGACATCGGTCAGCAGCAGATCGATCGCATCCTCCGAGCAGAGCACCGGGATCGCCTCGGGCGCATTCGCCGCCTCGATGGGTCGATAGCCCCACTCGACCAGCGCCGCCATCACCATCATGCGGACCGTCGGATCGTCCTCGACCACCAGCACTGTGCGCCCCTCGCCCCGGGGCGTGCGGGAAACCAGCCTCGATGACGCGCGGGTCTGCCCCTCGTCTTCGGCGCGCGGGAGCAAAAGCTCCACCCGCGTTCCCCGGTTGATCGCGCTTTCAATGTCGACATGCCCGCCCGACTGCTTGGCGAAGCCGTAGATCATCGACAGTCCCAGTCCCGTGCCCTGGCCAATGGGCTTGGTCGTGAAGAACGGGTCGAACGCCTTGGCCAGCACCTCCGGCGACATGCCCTCGCCCGTGTCGGACACTGACACCGACACATAATCCCCCGGCGCCACGTCGCGCTCGGTCCGGCGGCGGCCGGCCTGCACCCGCCGGTTGATCAGAGTGATCTTCAGCTCCCCGCCTTCCGTCATGGCGTCGCGGGCGTTGATCGCGAGGTTGAGGAGCGCGTTCTCGAACTGGTTCTCGTCCGTCATCGCCCGCCACAGCCCGTCCGACGCTTGGATCTCCAGGGCGATGTTTTCCCCCAGCGTCTGGTTCAGCAGCTCGCGCATGCCCTCCACCACGCCGCCGAGATCGCTGGCCCGCACGTCCAGCGACTGGCGCCGCGAAAACGCCAGCAGCCGGTGCGTCAGCGAAGCGGCGCGCTGGGCGGAGGCGGCCGCCGCATCCATGAAGCGTTCGATTTCCTCGCGCGGCGCCTTGTCCATGCGCCGGCGCACCAGCGACAGCGCCGCGATGATGCCCTGCATCAGATTGTTGAAATCGTGGGCGATGCCGCCAGTCAGCTGGCCGATCGCCTCCATCTTCTGGCTCTGCCGAAGCTGCGCCTCGGTCTCCATCAGTTCTTGCGTGCGCGCCTCGACATGGCTTTCCAGCGTCACATTGAGATCGGCGAGGGCCTGGGCGGCGGCTTTCTGGTCCTCGATCTCCGTATTGGTGCCGATCCAGCGTGTGATTTCGCCTGACTCGGTTCGGATCGGCACCGCTCGCGCAATGTGCCAGCGATAGGCGCCGTCGGCGCGCAGCAGCCGGAATTCGGTCTCGTAGATGTTGCCGGTGGCGACCGCGGCGGCCCAGCGCTCGGACGCCCCGAGAATATCGTCCGGATGGACCATCCGGCCCCATCCCGTACCGTGCAGTTCGCCCGGCAGGGCCCCCGCATATTCGTAGACGCGGGCGTTGAACCAGTCGAGAGACCCGTCTGGCGGCGACGTCCAGACATGGTTGGGCATCGCCTCGGCGAAGGTGCGGAACTGGCCCTCGCTGACGCGCAGCTTCATCTCGGCCGTCTTGGCCTCGGTGATGTCGCTGAAAATCAGCGCCACCGTGCGCGAATCGACGCCGCCGGCCTTCTGGGCATGGACATGGAACCAGCGGTCATCCGCTGGTCCGGCCTGCGCCTCGAAGCGAATGCTCTCGCCGGTCCTCGCCACGGCGCCATAGGCGTCCAGCCAGACACGCCCATGGCCCGGCGCGACGTCCAGCGCCCGACGGCCAACGGCGTCCCTGACGCCGGTTTGCCGCTCGAAGGCCGGATTGACCTCCAGGAACAGATAATCGCTGGCCTCTCCCGCCGCGTCGAACTCCACTTCAATGATGCAGAACCCAAGCTCGATCGATTCGAACAGCGCCCGATACCGCTCGTCGCTCTCGCTGCGCGCCATGTCCACAAGACGCCGTTCGGTGACGTCGATCGTGGCCCCGGTCGGCGGCGTCGCCTTGCCGTCAACCACCCGGTCGAGCCGCCCCTGCGCCTCGTTGATATCGGCCCACCCTGGCGCCGAGGGCTGTCCCAGCGCGGATGGATGCCGGTCGCCAAGGCGCGGCGCGAAAGCGTCATTGTAGAAGAGAATCTGTTCTGGGCCCCATTGCACCATCATTGGCGCATCGGAACCCAGGACCGCCTGCACCACGCTTTTCAGGGCGTCGGGCCAGCCGTCCGGCTCTCCCAGCGGCGAGAATCGCCAGTCGAGCGCCCGCAGCAGTACGCCGGCCTCGCCGCCGCCGAACAGCTGCTCCTTGCGATTCCTGCCCATTACGCCAGCATCGTCCCCGCCCACCTTTCAATCCCTTGCCCGGCCGGCCTTCAGCTCTTGATCTATATCAACCCGCCGCCGTGGCCAGCCGCCACATTCCGTTTCCGTTCATAATCGCACGTCTAAACACACGGCGGGAGGACTGAAACCATGCGCGAAATTCGCTCCAACTTGTCCCGCTCGATCTCCACCCGCCTCCGGCTTGCCGCCGCCGTGAGCGCGCTCGCCCTGCTGGCCGCCTGCGCCACCCCGCTCAACCCGGAGCAGATTCATGCCCGCGAGTGGGAGACGGCCGCACGCGCCGACACGCCCCCGACCTACGACCAGTATGTGCGCCTTTACCCCGACAGCCCCAACGTCCCGGTCGCCCGCGCCCGCATCGAGGCCCTGCGCGTGGAGGAGGCTCGCGCCTTCGCCTTCGCCCGCCAGACCGACACCGAGCAGGCCTATCTCGATTATCTCTACAAATACTCGACCTGGGGCCCCGGCGCCGCCGAGGCCGACGGCCTGCGCGCCGAGCGGGCGAGACCGCGTCTCGCAGCCGAGGAACGCACCGCCTGGGACAGCGCCCGGTCGGCCGACCGCATCGAGGCTTACGAGGCCCACCTGTCACGCTACCCGGACGGTCCGCACGCCTCCGAGGCCCGCACCCGGCTCGATCGCCTGTGGGCCACCGACGAAGGCGGCTGGGTGCGCGCCTACCGCGCCGGCACGCCATTCGCCGTCGATGAGTTCCTGCGCGACTGGCCGCGTTCGCAATTCGCCGCCGAGGCGCGCCGCTGGCTCGACGATTTCCGCCTGCGCGACAATGAAAGCTGGCGTGTCGCGCTGCGCTCCAACTCGATGCGCGGCTATGACTACTATCTCGTCAACAACCCTTATGGCGAATGGCGCCGCGACGCCCAGAACGCCATCGAGGATTTGCGCCGGCAGGATTATGCGGCCTGGCTCTACGCCCGCCAGATCGATTCCTACTGGGGCTACGAGAATTATCGCAGCAACTATCCCTGGGGCGTTTACTACGGCGACGCCTGGAACCGGATGGACTGGCTGCGGGACCGCGACCGGTCCCGCTCGCGTGACGATGACCGCAATCGCGGCGATGGAAACGGCAATCGCCCCGGTTCCGGCAATGCGCCCGGGAATAACGCGCCCGGAAACAATGCGCCGGGCAATTCCGTCGCGCCCGGCCCGGGCAATGCTCCGGCCCCCGGCGCCCAGCCGCCAGCCGTCAGCCCGCCTCCCACCGAAGGCGCGGCGCCGCGGCCCGACTGGCGTCCGCCGCGCGATCAGGACGACGGCGCCCGTCCCGGGCGGCCGCCGCCTTCGGCGTCGCCACTGACTCCCAGCCCGCCACCGCCGCCTCCGCCGGAACCCGAATTGTCTCCCCCGCCACCGCCTCCCAG
>JAWXBJ010000156.1:0-15045 GCA_034439955.1 Alphaproteobacteria bacterium | reverse complement strand
GCAACGTGCTGGCCAACGACACGGACCCAGACGGCGGCGTTGTCACATTAACCGGCGTGGCGGGCTCCGCAGCCAACCTTGGCGTGGCGCAGGCTGGGACGTACGGCTCTCTTACGCTCAACGCAGACGGTACATACGCCTACACGCTGGCTAACGCCTCTCCGGCCGTGCAGACGCTCCGCGTTGGCCAGATTGTGACCGACACGTTCGCTTACGCCGTCGCGGACGGGCAGGGCGGTTCGGCCATGGCGAACATCGTCGTCTCTATCGCCGGACGCAACGACGCACCCACGGTGACAAGCGCGGTGACGGCGTCAGTGTTGGAGGACGCGACCTTGTCGGCTGCGGGCAGCGTGTTCACCACGGCGCGCGACATCGACGTTGGCGACACGCTGAGCGTTGATCGCGTGAACGGGCAGGCGACAAGCGTCGGGGTGTCTATTGCGGGAACTTACGGCTCGATCGTCATTGGCCAGGATGGACAGTATGTCTACACGCTGAACAACGCCGCTGTTAACGTCCAGGCGCTCAACGCCGGCCAGACTGTGACCGACAGCTTCACCTACCGTCTCGTAGATGGGTCGGGCGGTGTGGTGAACAATACGCTGGTGGTGAGCGTCGCCGGCAGGGATGAGAACCGTCCGCCGGTTGCGGCCAACGATGCGGTCGCAGGCTCGGAAGATGTCGCAGCGACGTTCGATCCACGTGCCAATGACAGCGATCCGGACAGCAATTCGCTCACCGTCACGCAGATCGCCAGCCAAGCGATCACCGCCGGACAAACGGTCCAGCTTCCGGGCGGGCACGCAGCGACACTGAACGCCAACGGCACGATCACGCTGGTCCCTGCCGCCAACTACAACGGCCCTGTCTTGTTCGTCTACACGATTTCCGACGGGCAGGGCGCTACGGCCAGCGCTACGGCCACGGTTACGTTCTCTCCGGTAAACGATGCGCCAACGATCCAGATTCTTGCGGGCGACACTGCCTCGACGACGATTCTGGACACCGCTGGTTCTGCAGCGACCTTCACCAGTTTCCTTGGCAGTGTTTATGTCTCGGACGTAGATTTGGGCGATGTCAGCTTTAGTGGCAGCGCAACGCTAAACTCGAGCACCAACGGCGCTGCGCTCGGCATTTTTGGCGGCGCCGGCGGCGGGCCTGGTGTTTCTGCGGCCATATGGGTCTACAACATACCGGGATCCGTTCTCGACAGTCTCGGCGCCGGCCAGACCGTAGTTGAAACCGGGACGCTCTTTGTCTTTGACGGGAATGGTGGAACAGCCACGCTACCGATCAGCGTCACACTGGTCGGAGCCAACGACGTCCCGACTATCGCTAATGCGCTCACCGCGCAGAGCGCGGCCGAAGATGCAGTGTTTAGCTTCCAAGTTCCGGCGGGCGTCTTTGCCGATGCCGATAACGGCGATGTCCTCTCTTACACGGCCACGCTTTCGAACGGCTCGGTGCTACCGACCTGGCTTAGCTTCAACCCTGCGACGCGGACGTTCCTGGGCACGCCGGCTCAGGCGGATGTCGCGAACCTCACGATCCGCGTGACCGCGTCTGACGGCAATGGCGGGGTCGTGTTCGATGAGTTCGCGCTGAATGTCGCCGGGACAAACGACGCGCCGAACGCGGTGAACGATGTGGCGAGCACCAGCGAAGACATTTCAGTCACCATCAATGTGCTCGCCAACGACACAGACCCGGATGCGGGCGAAGTGCTGAGCGTCTCGGAGATCGGCGGCCAGGCGGTGACATCAGGCCAGGCGGTGACGCTCGCAGGCGGCGCGCAAGCGACGCTCAACGCGGGCGGCACGATCACCTATGCGCCGGCGGCGAACGTTAGCGGGCCGGCAACCTTCACCTACACTGTCAGCGACGGGCAGGGCGGGAGCGCTTCGGCGAGCGTGACGGTCGATGTCGCACCCGCGGCGGCAGCCGCAATCATCGGGTTCGGTGGCGGACCACTTTCGCCAATTCAAGCATTTGATGTTCCGATCCCATCCTCCGCCACAGGCCCCGAAGGCGCCGCCGGCATCGCCAACACGGCCGATGGCTTCGCTGTAATCTGGTACAGCCTGCAGGGTTCGGTGAACATTCAGCGCTATTCTGCGCAGGGCGAAAACATCGGATCGACGGCCATCGTCAATCCGTCCACGGCAGGGCAGGCGCGCTATGCGGGTATCGCGGGACTGGCCGACGGCGGCACGATTGTCGTCTGGGCCGCAGGCGACATCCGCGCGCAGCGCTTTGACGCCAGCGGCTCTCCGGTGGGCGCCAGCGAATTCCTGGTTAACACGGTGTCCGGCAACCTGCGAGGGTCTACCGTCACCGCGCTCAACGACGGCGGGTTCGCCATCACCTGGATTGCGGAAGGCCAAGGCGGCCCCGGCTTTGGAATCTATACGCAGCGTTTCACGGCCGGTGGAGCGAAGGCAGGCAATGAAACGCGTGTGAATACGAGCGCGGCGACTGAGGTCGCGGTTCGCTCGGCGGCGTTGGAAGGGGGCG
The DNA here is from genome assembly GCA_034439955.1 of Alphaproteobacteria bacterium. Lineage (GTDB taxonomy): Bacteria > Pseudomonadota > Alphaproteobacteria > Caulobacterales > Hyphomonadaceae > UBA7672. The sequence continues at coordinate 12,528 of JAWXBJ010000156.1, read as the reverse complement.
GGTATGTTGTGTCCTGGTCGTCGCCTGGAGCGGATGGCCACGACATGTATACCCAAAGGTTCAATGCTGCGGGCGTTCCCGTCGGCGCGGAACTTCGTGTCAACACCACGACACCGAACAATCAGTACTGGGCGGCCGTCGCCGGCTTAAACGGCGGCGGGTTTGTCATAGGCTGGTCGTCAGACGGGCAGGATGGGTCGGGATTCGGAAGCTACGCACAACGCTTCGATGCGAACGGGACGCCCGTCGGCGGCGAAATCCCACTGAACACCTACACGGCAGGTAACCAGACGCAGCCCATGATTGCAGCGTTGGCCGATGGCGGCTTCGTTGCATCGTGGACGTCGAACGGCCAAGACGGTTCAGGCCGGGGCATTTTCGCCCAACGCTTCGACGCTGCAGGCGTGCGTGTCGGCGGCGAAGAGCGTCTGAACGCGACGACAGCCAACGACCAATACAACGACACCAACGGCGGAGGGGCACACCTGATCGCGATGCCTGGCGGCCTCCTTGCGCAGGTCTTCGTCGGAGATGGCGCTGCCGGCAACATTTACTTCCGGCAGTTCGACACACGGCTGGGATTTGAGGGATCGGAAGATGGCGCGATCCCCCTGCCGATCACAGTCGCGGCAGAGCCCGGCGACAGCATCGCGCAGGTTGTGCTTTCGGGCCTGCCTGCTGGCAGCGTGCTTTCTGCGGGAACCTCGAACGGCGACGGAACGGCGTGGACGTTCGCCGGCGCGCCGCCGGCGAATCTGACCCTGACGCCGCCGACCAACTTCAATGGCGCGTTCAGCCTTACGGTGACGGCGACGACGCAAGACGGGGCCGACACCCAGACCTCAAGCGCCAGCCGTAGCGTGACGGTTTCGGCGGTCAACGACCTGCCGGTCGCCGTGAACAATTCAGCGACCACGGCGGAAGATACGCCCGTCACGATCGACGTGCTGTCCAATGACAGCGATCCGGATGCTGGCAATGTTCTCAGCGTTGGCCAGATCGACGGACAAAATGTCATCGCGGGCCAGACCTTGACGCTGGCGGGGGGAGCGCAAGCGACGCTCAATGCGAACGGCACGATCACCTACGCGCCAGCGACCAATGCAAATGGGGCCGCGAGCTTTGCCTACACCGTCAGCGACGGACAGGGCGGAACCGCCAGCGCCACGGCGAACATTACGGTGACGCCTGTCGCAGCAGACGCCAGTATTGTGTTCAGCAGTGGGCCAGGCCTTGGACCTATCGACGCCGGTCTCGTCCGCGTTAACGCCACTGCGAGCGTGGGAATCTACAACGAATCGAGCGTCGCGGCGCTATCCGGCGGCGGCTTTGTCGTCACCTGGACGCGCGGCGCGCCTGACGGGACGGTCGGGGTCCGCAGCCAGAGGTTCGATGCGGCCGGCTCTCCCGTGGGCGTCGAAACGCTCGTCAATTCGTCACCAGATGGCCTGCAACTTCAGCCCACCGTGACCAGCCTGCCGGACGGCGGTCATGTCATCGCGTGGCTGTCGTACAACCAGATTGGTCAGGCCGGGGAGGTATATGCTCGCCGGTACGACGCATCCGGCGTGGCGATTGGACCTGAATTCCGGGTAAACGCAACGACTGCCGGCGAGCAGGGCTTTCCAGACGTTGTGGCCCTAGCCGGCGGCGGATTTGTCATCGGCTTCAGCGGCACAGACGCCGCTGACAATGGAGTCTGGGTACGGATATTCGACGCCGCAGGTGGCTCAATTGGTGGCGACATTAAGCTCAACCAGGGCGCTCCCGGCGCGCAGAATTCACCGCGGATCGCGGCTCTCGCCGACGGTGGTTTTGTGGCGGCTTGGTTCGCCCCCGACGCGGACACCACGGGCATTTATGCGCGGCGGTTCGACGCGAGCGGAGCGCCGGCCGGAAACGAGTTTCCGGTCAGCAGCTACGTGGCGGGCGAACAGCTCGATGCGCACATCGCCACCCTCTCCGGCGGCGGGTTCGTCATCGTCTGGGGGTCGTTGGCCCAGGATGGCTCCGGCTACGGGATCTATGCGCAACGCTACGACGCGTCGGGAATTGCCGATGGCTCTGAATTTCGTCTCAATCAGACAACCGGCGGAAACCAGTTCGAACCAAGCATCGCCGAAATGCCGGACGGCGGCTTCGTGGCGAGCTGGCGCTCCGCAGCTCAGGGGCAGGTCCTGCGCCGTTTCGGCGCCGATGGTTTGCCCATCGGCGACGAATTCGTGGTGTCGGGAGTTATCCACAACAACGAGTCCGAGGGCGGATTGGCCGTGCTTGCGGACGGTGTCGTGATCCAGACCGTGGCCGGCGGCGGACTTGTTTACATCCGTCGTTACGCGGCCGCTGACACTTTTGCGGGGGCGGAAGACGGATCCATCAGCCTGCCGATTACCGTCGCGGCAGAGCCCGGCGACAGCGTCGCGCAGATTGTGCTGTCGGGTCTGCCGGTGGGCAGCGTGCTGTCTGCGGGCATGTCGAACGGCGATGGCTCGGTATGGACGTTTGCGGGCTCGCCGCCGGCGACCCTGACCCTGACGCCGCCGGCCAACTACAATGGCGCGTTCACGCTCACCGTCACGGCGACGACGCAGGATGGCGCCAGCACCGCGACATCGGTTGCAACCCGAACGGTTGCGATTACTGCGGTCAACGATGCACCTGTTGCGGCCAACGACACGGCTTCGGTGAACGAGGATGGCTCGGTCGTCATCTCCTTGCTGACAAATGATGCAGACGTGGATGGCGATACGCTCGCCGTAACGCAGATCGATGGTCAGGCGGCTGCTGTGGGCGTTGCGGTCAACCTCGCCAGCGGCGGCACCGCGACGCGCAGCGCCGACAACACGATCACCTATGCCCCGGCAGCGAATGCCAATGGCCAGAAGGCGTTCAGCTACACCATCTCGGACGGCAATGGCGGGTCGGACACTGCGAGTGTGACGGTTGATGTGGCACGCGCAGCCGATCCGGCGGGCATTAGCTTCGGCGGTATCGCGCCGATCGACCTCAATGATGCCCGCGTGAATACGACGACCGCGAACACGCAGAGTTTTTCGGCCGTATCGCCTCTGCCGGGTGGAGGCCATGTGGTGGTGTGGAGATCGGTCTCAGCTGCCGGCGGTACACCGCCCAACGAACTCTGCGACATCTACATGCAGCTCTACGACGCCGCAGGTGCGCCTGCCGGCGGCGAAGTCAGGGTGAATGCAACTTTCCCCGGCCTGACGCTTCAGACCTTTCCAGGCGTGGCGACCCTCGCGGACGGAAGCTTCGTCATCACCTGGTCGCTCTACACGGGTCCCACCAACACGTTCGAAATCTGGGCCAGACGGTTTAATGCAGACGGGACGCCCCTTCTGAACGCGGGCAGCCCGACGACGGGCGAATTCATCGTGACGAATCCGAACTCCCCGCCATTCCAGTTTCTTTCCACAATCGCGGCGCTGCCGGATGGCAGCTTCGTTATAGCCTGGGAGTCCGGCTCTTCCGCTTCGGGCTTCGACATTCGCTTCCAGCGCTTTGACGCCTCGAATGCTCCGGCTGGCGGACCGGTGACGGTCAACCAACTCGCTAGCGGCAACGCGTTCAACGAGTATGCCGACATCGCCGTGCTGGGCGATGGCAGTTTCGTAATCGCATGGGAAACCTCGCCCATCTACGCCAGCGCCAATTCGACGGCGAACACAGATGTCGTGGGCCGCCGGTTCAGCAGCGCTGGCGCACCCATGGGCGACGAGTTCGTCATTTCAACGACGACCACGGAATCCCAGACTAAGCCCGATGTCGCGGCGCTCGCGGGCGGCGGATTTGTTGTCACCTGGACGTCCTACCGGCAGGCAGGAGCCGATCAGGGCGCTGACGTCTACATGCAGCGCTATGACAGCGCTGGCGTCCGCGTGGGCGGCGAGACGCTAATCAATCTCGATACGGCGGGCGGGCAGGGTTTCTCGACGGTGCAATCTCTCGCCGACGGCGGCTTTGTCGTGACGTGGGCGAGCGGCGCCTCGCTTCTCAATGATGGCGTTTCCGATGGCACGGCGAATCTTGTCGCCCAGCGGTTCGACGCCGCTGGCGTTCGTATTGGCGGCGAGGTGCGCATCAATGCAGCGACCGCCGGGCAACAGTGGACAGAATCCTGGGCATCTGATTCGGCGTTTACGGTCACACCCGAAGGCGTGCTGGTCCATACCTTCTACGGCGATGGCGAGGTCTATGTCCGCCGCTTTGACACCAATGTGTTCGGCGGCGCCGAGGATGGATTGATCAGGCTGCCGGTCACGGTCGCGGCAGATCCCGGCGACAGCATCGCGCAGGTGGTCCTTTCCGGCCTGCCGGCCGGGAGCGTACTTTCTGCAGGATCGTCCAGCAATGGCGGAACGACGTGGACCTTCGCGTCCGCGCCGCCTGCGAACCTGACCCTGACGGCGCCCGCCAACTACAATGGCGCGTTCACGCTCACCGTCACGGCGACGACGCAGGACGGAACCGACACGGATACCACCACGGCCACCCAGACCGTCACCGTCACGGCGGTCAATGATGCGCCGACGGCTTCGAACGACGCCGCCAGCATCGGCGAAGACTCGACCGCCGCGCTCACCGGCAATGTGCTGACCAATGACGGCGACGTCGATCTTGACACGCTGACAGTGTCGGCGGGAACCGGCGCGCGCACCAGCGCCTATGGAACGCTCACGCTCAATGCGAACGGGTCATACTCTTACGCCCTCAACACCGCTGCGGTGCAGGCGCTCGGCGCCAGCGATACCGCGACCGACAGCTTCACCTATCAGGTGTCCGACGGGCAGGGCGGCGCCGCGCAGGCCGCGCTGACGATCACGATCCAGGGCGCAGACGATCCAGCGTTTTCGATCCAGCGCATCTCGACCGACGCTGCGGGCGCGCAGGGGAACAGCTCCAGTGAACAGCCCGCGATCTCGGCGGACGGGCGCTATGTGACGTTCTTGAGCTACGCCTCCAACCTTGTGGCGGGCGACACCAACAACACGGGAGACATCTTCCGCAAGGACCTTCAGACCGGCGCGATCACCCGCGTCTCGACCGACACTGCAGGCGTGCAGGCGAACAACTTCAGCGAACAGCCCGCCATCTCAGCGGACGGGCGCTATGTGACGTTCCAGAGCTACGCCTCCAACCTTGTGCCGGGCGACACCAACGGGCAGCCGGACATCTTCCGCAAGGACCTCCAGACCGGCGCGATCACCCGCGTCTCGACCGACGCTGCGGGCGCGCAGGCGAACACCTCCAGCGAACAGCACGCGATCTCGGCGGACGGGCGCTATGTGACGTTCTTGAGCTTCGCCTCCAACCTTGTGGCGGGCGACACCGACAACACGATCGACATCTTCCGCAAGGACCTCCAGACCGGCGCGATCACCCGCGTCTCGACCGACGCTGCGGGCGCGCAGGGGAACAACGCCAGCTTTGAGCCCGCGATCTCGGCGGACGGGCGCTATGTGACGTTCTACAGCAGCGCCTCCAACCTTGTGGCAGGCGACACCAACGGGCAGCCGGACATCTTCCGCAAGGACCTCCAGACCGGCGCGATCACCCGCGTCTCGACCGACGCCTCGGGCGCACAAGGGAATACAAGTAGCTTCGACCCCGGAATCTCGTCGGACGGCCGCTATGTGACGTTTTCTAGCAACGCCAGCAATCTTGTGGCGGGCGACACCAACAACACGACCGACATCTACCGCAAGGATTTGCAGACCGGGGCCATCGTTCGCGTCTCATCTGATGCCTCGGGAGCGCAAGGGAACAATACCAGTTCCGGCTCTGCCATCTCATCGGACGGGCGCTATGTGACGTTCTACAGCAGCGCCTCCAACCTTGTGGCGGGCGACACCAACAACTTAGCTGACATCTTCCGCAAGGATTTGCAGACCGGCGCGATCACCCGCGTCTCGACCGACGCTGCGGGCGTGCAGGGGAACAACATAAGCCTTCAGCCCGCGATCTCGGCAGACGGGCGCTATGTGACGTTTCGGAGCGACGCCTCCAACCTTGTGGCGGGCGACACCAACGCGCCGGACATCTTCGTCGTCGATCTGCCGCCGCCGCAGGGGGACCTCCCCGACATCGCAACCGGCGCTTCCAGCGCCGACCGCATTGTCGCTTATGCCGGTCCGCAAATCCTCACCGGCGGGGCAGGCGCTGACAGCTTCATCTTTGCAACGCCTGCGGCAGGCGGCGACACGATTACCGATTTTGCGCCTGGCTCGGACCGCATCGAAGTGTCGGCGTCCGGTTTCGGCGGCGGGCTGGCCGCTGGCCCGCTCCCGGGGTCTAGTCTGGTGTCCGGCGCGGCGCCCGCAGCCACGCTGGCGTCCGGGCAGTTCCTGTACAACACAGGCAGTGGCCAGCTGTCATGGGATGCGGACGGGACTGGCGGGGGAGCGGCGGTGCTGTTGGCGGCCTTGTCGGGTGCGCCGGCGATCACGTCGGCGGACATCGGCGTTGTCGCCTCGCTGCCGCCGCTGATCCTCGATCTTGATGGCAACGGCGTCGAGCTTGTCTCGGGCGTCTCGTTCGACTTCGACGGCGACGGTAACGAGGACACGGGTGGCTGGGCGTCGGCTGGCGACGCTTTCCTGGCTCTGGATCGCAATGGTGACGGGCTTATCTCGACCGGATCTGAAATCTCCTTCGCTGGCGATTTGCCTGGCGCGACCAGCGATCTCGACGGCCTGCGCGCCTTTGACTCGAATGGCGACGGCGCGCTGTCGGCGGCGGATGCGCAGTTCGCCAAGTTCCTGGTGTGGCGCGACGCGGATGGCGACGGGGTCAGCGATGCTGGCGAGCTGCGTTCGCTGGCCGAGGCAGGCGTCGTCTCGATCGGCCTTGACCGGTACGGCGAAGCGTCAACGGGACCAGCAGGAGACATTCTTGGCTACGCCACGGTGACGATGGCGGACGGCGCCAGCCTGAGGGCTGCCGACGTGGTCCTGAACTACACGAATGGCGAATCGGACCTGAGGCCGACGCCACATGGGTCGGCCGAGTTGATGGAAGAGCACGCGGGGTCGCCGGCCGCATTTTTTGTCGCCGACGACCACTTCCTGTTCGGTCCGCTCGAAGGCGCGGGCGCGATCGAAGCGCCCTTGTCGCTGGACCAGCGGACCATGCCCATCGACGCCGAACTGATCGAGGATGCGGCGTTCGACTTCTCGGCTGCATCCCTGCTTGTAGCCCGCGACATGGCGACTCCGCTGACTCTGCCAGGTGCGGGCCATGATGACTGGCTTGGTGTCGGACCAGCATTCGACCCTGTCGATCCGGGATCCTTGGATTACCGGCCGCCCGAGCCATTCCATGATAGGGTCCAGGGACTGGACGGTTCCTCGGCTATCGGGCCGGACGCCTTCCGGGCGCTGTAGGCCTGCGGGATGGGAAGGGGATCGAGATGGGGCAGGCCAATGGCGGCGGCATGTGGGCCCTGATCGACCGTGGCGTGGTCCTTCGCCTGGCCTTGGGCGGAGGGCTCCTTACCCTGGTCATCAATGCGATCGGTCTCGTCTCTCCATTGTTTTTTACGCAGGTCTACGACCGGGTGCTGACGACGGGCAGCTTGCCGACTCTCGTGGCGCTCGTCGTGGCGGCGTTGATCGCGATAGGTTTGGGCGCCACGTTCGAGCAATGGAGGAGCGTGACATTTACGCGGCTTGCTACAGGCGTTTATGTCGATCTCGAAGCGGCGGTGTTCCAGGCCAGTCATGCTGCAGCCGTGCAGGGGGGGCAGGGGCGGCGCAGTCGTTCGCTCGATGACCTGGAAACGGTTCGTGCAACGCTGGCGGGGCCGTTGCCTGCCTCGCTGCTCGACCTGATCTTCGCGCCCATTCTCCTTGTCGCGTTGTATCTCATGCATGTGTGGTTGGGGCACTTTGCTCTTTTTACCCTGTTCCTCATGACGCTGGTCACGACGTTGACGCAGTGGACGATTGGCGGGGCAATGACCCGAACGGCAGAAGCCTCGCATGCAGCTTCCGGTGTCGCCGAGAGTCATCTGCGCTCAGCCGAGGCAGCGCACGCTATGGGCTATCAGGATCGGACGATGGAGCGTTGGGCGAATACAAGCCGCGATGCGGTGCGGGCGCAGATACAGGCTGCGGCGCAGGCCGGTTGGCTGACATCCAGTGGCCGTGCCGTTCGCTCGGGCGCGCAAATTCTCATGATCGCGGTGGCGGCGTCGCTCGCCGTCACCGGCCAGCTGTCGGCAGGCGCAATCATCGCGGCGTCAATCATCCTTGGGCGTGTTGTCCAGCCGATTGACGCACTGCTTGGCGGCTGGCGTCAGCTTGGCCAGGCCAGGCTAGCCAGCGGCCGGCTCAAGCGCTTGTTGACCACATCAGCCAGCGAGGACGTGACCCCGGCGCAGCGTCCCGCCGGACGGCTGATAGTGGATGGACTTACGGCGAGTGCCCCCTCGGGCGCCGCCATCCTGCGCGGAATCTCCTTCGTGGTTGAGCCCGGGGAATCGGTCGCGGTGCTCGGACCGACCGGGTCCGGGAAGTCGACGCTGCTTCGCTGTATCATGGGCGTGTGGCCACAGATGAACGGTCTTATCCGGCTGGACGCATTGCCTCTGGCGGAAACCGACCGGCGTGCAATAGGACCCTGGCTGGGCTTCCTGCCGCAGACATCCGACCTGGCGCCCGGCACAATTGCCGAGAATATCGCCCGCTTCGGAGTGATGGACCGTGCTGCCGTCGAGGCGGCAGTTGAGATGGCAGATGCATCGTCAATGATCGCCTTGCCGGAGGGACTGGACACTCAAGTGGGTGAGGCCGGGACTCACCTTTCGGCTGGGCAGAGGCGACGGATCGCTCTTGCGCGCGCCTTGTTTGGGTCACCCGCGCTTGTGTGTCTTGATGAACCGGAAGCGAATCTCGATCGCGATGGCGAAATGGCGCTTGCGAAAGCATTGCAGCGACTGAAGGCGGCCCGTTCGACAGTCCTCATTGCGGCGCACCGGCCGTCAGTGGTGACGCATGTGGACAAGCTGATGGTCATGGGCGAAGGCCGTATCCTGCAGTTCGGTCCGAGTTCCGAGGTTCTGCCGGCGATTTCCGCCGGCAATGTGCGGCGGGTAGCGCCATGAACGTGATGGACGAAGCTGGCGCCCCGGCAGGGGCGAGGGCGCGAATGCGGCGAGCGCTTGCCGATGATCTCTCACGGCCGGCAACACGTTCCGTACGTGTCAGCAGCATAATAGCGCTGGCTCTGTTGGCTGCGCTTCTGGCGCTGTGCGTGTTCGTGCCCATAGCCTCGGGAACGCTCGCTGCCGGGCAGATCGCAATCGATGGCGAACGCAAGGTCGTGCAGCACGCTTCCGGCGGCATCGTTGCTGAAGTCCTGGTTGTAGAAGGCGACAGCGTAATGCAGGGCGACGTCGTGCTTCGCCTGGATGCGGTGCAGGCCGGAGCGGCGGCAGGCGTTGTGAACGCACAGATAGATTCCCTCCGCGCTGAGGAAGCAGTGCGGATGGCCGAGATGACCGGCGCAGCATCGGTTGCCTTTCCCGAGAACCTGGTCTCCAGGAAAACGGCTGCAAATGTCAGCGCAGTCCTGACGGCCGAACAGGCAGCGTTCGATACCCGCCTGGCATTAGGCCGCTCGCAGGCGGAACAGCTCGATCAGCAGCTTGTCCAGATCGGTCAAAGTATCTTGGCCGCGCGCTCAAGCCTCACCGCTCAGGAGCGCCAGGCGAGGCTCTATGAAGAGGAGTTGGCCACGCTTCAGCCGCTGCTTGCAAAAGGTCTAACCGTGAAATCGAGACTGCTGGATCTCGAACGATCGCTGGAGAACGCACTTGGCGAGGTTGGCTCGCTGGAAGCGGAACTCAAGCGGCTGGGTGCACAGGCAGCCGAAACACATGAGTTGAGAGCCCGCATCGACATTGATCGGCGCGCTCAGGCTGCGGAAGCCTTGCGGGTTATTCGTGCAAGCCTTGCCGAACTCCTGGACAGGCAGATTGCCACAGACGACACCCTGCGCCGCATGGAGGTCCGGGCGCCGATCGGGGGAGTCGTTATGGCGCTGAAAGTGAACACGATCGGCGGGGTGGTCGAGCCAAGCCAGCCGCTCATGGATATTGTGCCCCAGAACGACAATCTCGTGGCTCGCGTCAGTATATCGCCCAACGACGCCGACAATGTCCGGCGCGGAATGGCCGCTACGGTACGGCTCTCGGCGGGCGGCGGGAGCCAACCGGTCCAGATCGAAGGGATCGTCCAGTCGATCTCGGCCGACGCGTTGACAGATCCGCGATCGGGTCAATCGTACTTTGAGGCGCGGATCGCTATCCCGACAAACGTCGGCGAAACCACGAATGTGCTGGCGCCAGGTCTCCCGGCTGAAGTGCTGATCAAGACCGGGGAGCATACCATTCTGAGTTACCTTTTCAGTCCGATCGAGCGCGCCGCATTCCACACAATGCGCGATAGCTGAATTGCGGCGCTGTCATCTATGGGCGGGGTGATGACAAATAAGTTCGCACCGCCAGAATCTCGCACTCGCTGCGGCATTCCGCCCAAGCGACCGCCTTCACCCAGATGGAGTCCGCTTATGCTCTGAAACGATCGGAGCGTTGGCCGGTCGATGAGACACCCGCAAATCGAACGTGTTGTAAATCGCCGTGTGTGGTGGGAAATAGGTTCGCCGAGTTCTGGGACCTGAACGTGAGTCTTTTCGGTCACCGGCGAATTGGAAGGTGTGAATTTTTGGCGCGATTGATCTCGCGGAGGCTGCCTCCGCAGTGACGATTCCTTGAGTTCGAGTTCGTGAAGCGCCGCGACAAAGGACTTCAACCCATCCGTGAAGGTGCTTTCAGGCTCGACGCATTGATTCCACAGCAGGCAGCCCAAGAGCTTTTGCTGCGCCTGTGTTGCGGCGAAGCTGAACAACAAAATCCCTGACCTCTCCCTCGTCAGCGGTAGCGCGCCAAAGAAACATCCGCTCGCCGCCTGACCATTTCGACCAGAAGCCAGCGAGGCGAGGGCGGAAGCTTTCGACGCAGGTGGTGGCTGAGATGGTCGTGTTACCCTACCTTGGACCTTTGGAGGTTTGTGTTTCGGCCTCCGTTCGGCTTGGGGAAGCTCACGCCGCACACTTCGGTTTTCTCGATCAGCATCGACTTGGATGGAATCATCCGGATCGTGAATCGTGCCCTTCAGGTTAAGAGAGAGACTGATGGACGCTTTAGGAGGCGGCCCGAAGCGCTTCCACCGAAAGCGCCGGCTCTGGTTCCCGACCTCGCCGCCTTTGCTTGACAACAGTTAGGCCGCACGCCTTCATGAAATAACTGGGGGTGACATGTCTCCGACCACGCATGATCTGACCCGAGCTCTCAAGGCTGGAGAGCTCCTTGAGCTTGCGGCGCTGAGCTCTGGCGGCCTTCGCACTGCTTTCGAGCAAGTAGCTGGCCTTCTCGACGGCGAAATGTTTCAGCTCTTCAATTTCACGCGCCCTGACCAGCCAGACATGATCGTGTCACCCGATCGTCAGGCTATATACGAAGATTATATCAACAAGGGTTGGCATCAACACGACATCTGGTCCCACCGGGCGGCGCAGGTCGCCAGGCACGGTCTTGTCCTGACGGAACATTCGGTGCTCACCGCAGATCAAAGGAGAAGCGACGCGTTTTTCCAGGAGTTCTGCCCGAAGTGGAATATCGGAAATTTCACGGCCTGGACCTTCGATCTTGCGGGGGAGAAGTGGGCCTATACCTTGATGGGGCGCGGCGGGGCCATGACAACGCGACCCGACAAAGCGATCTATCGTCGATTCATGCAGGCAGCTGACCGCGCTGCGCTGCTGGCGACTGCAACGGAAAGCCATTATGCGCGGGGGATGGCCGAAGGCTTCGAACTCGGCGGGCGACCAACATTGGTGATGGACCATTCCGGCAACATTTCGTTTATCACGCGATCTGCGGAGGCGCTGATCGGACAGGGCTTCTCGATTCGTCATGGCCGGCTGGAGAGCCAACAAGCGGGTGTTGACTATGCCTTTCGCCAGCTGGCCCTGCATGCCGGTTCGGCAAGACGGCGACACCTGCACAACTTCCTAATACAACGGGGACATGGGCTGCGTCCAATCGTGGTGATGCCCGTGCATGTGAGGGATCGGGGAATGGACGGCTTGCCTGGAGCCCGGATCATAGTGATGTTGGTGGATCTGGAGGCGTCTCATGCGCCCCAGACAGCTTTGCTACAAAGTGCGTTTGGCCTCACGAAGCGTGAGTCTGAGCTGGCGGCGAGGGTAGGCGGAGGAGCCACGCCTGACGAAGCCGGTCGGACGATGGGGATCTCGATCAACACTGTGCGGCAGATGCTGAAGGTCCTCTATGCGAAGACCAATACCCGCCGGCAGTCGGAACTCTCTGCCCTCGTCGAACGGATGCCTGGTTAATATCGGCCTTCAACTGCGCGGGTCGTTGCGAGGCGCAAGTGGCGCCGAGGCCCAGCCGATGCGATGAACCACACGAACGATATCGCTTTGCCG
>JAWXBJ010000155.1:0-6095 GCA_034439955.1 Alphaproteobacteria bacterium | reverse complement strand
CTAGAGCCGCTCGCCGACCGCCTGCTGGCCGATCCCTCGCTGTCGCCGGCCGGGGAGGCGCTCGGCTTCGTGTCGGACGCCAAAGGAGTGGCGGACGCCGAGGCGGCTCTCGACGGGGCGCGCCATATCCTGATCGAGCGGATGGCCGAGACGCCGGCCATCGTCGGCGCGATCCGCGAGAAGGTCTGGTCCGGCGGGCGCCTTGGCTCGCAGATGGTCAAGGGCAAGGAAGAGGCTGGGGCTAAGTTCGCCGACTATTTCAACTTCGACGAACCCATCAAGGACATGCCGTCGCACCGGGCGCTGGCGCTGTTGCGCGGCGAGAAGGAAGGCGTGCTGAAGGTGGGTCTCGACCTGCCCCACGAGCCGGCGCGGCCGCATCCGGCGGTCGGCATGATCATGACGGGCTTCGGCCTTTCGGACAGGGGACGTCCGGCGGATGCGTGGCTGGCGGAGACGGCGAGGCAGGCGTGGAAAGCCAGGCTCGCGCCGTCCAGCTCGAGCGACCTCATCTCGCGGCTGAAGGAACGCGCCGATACCGAGGCGATACGGATCTTCTCGCGCAACATGCACGATCTGCTGCTGGCCGCGCCCGCCGGACCGCGCGTGGTGATGGGCGTCGATCCCGGCATCCGCACGGGCTGCAAGATCGCGGTCGTGGATGCTACCGGCAAGGTGCTTGAGACCGCGACCATCTATCCGCATGAGCCGCGCAAGGACTGGCAAGGGTCGCTCGTGACGCTGGCCCAGCTGGCGCGGCGCCACAAGGTGGAATTGGTGAGCGTCGGCAATGGCACGGCGAGTCGCGAAACCGACAGGCTGGTTGCCGAGCTGAGCGCCAAGATGCCTGAGCTGAAGCTTACGCGCGTCACGGTGTCCGAGGCGGGGGCCTCAGTCTATTCGGCCTCGGAGCTGGCGGCCAGGGAGTTTCCTGACCTCGATGTCAGCCTGCGTGGAGCGGTGTCGATCGCGCGCCGCCTGCAGGATCCGCTGGCCGAGCTGGTCAAGATCGAACCCAAGGCGATCGGCGTCGGACAATATCAGCACGATGTGGATCAGCCGGCGTTGGCGCGTTCGCTGGATGCCGTGGTGGAGGATTGCGTCAACGCGGTGGGCGTGGATGTCAACACGGCGTCGGCGCCGCTGCTGGCGCGGGTTTCGGGCCTCAATGCGCAGCTGGCTTTGAACATCGTGGCGTTCCGGGACCAGAACGGCCCGTTCACGACGCGTGCGGGGCTGAAAAAGGTGCCGCGGATGGGGCCGAAGGCCTACGAACAGTCGGCAGGCTTCCTGCGGATCATGGACGGGAAAAATCCGCTCGATGGGTCAGCGGTTCACCCCGAGGCCTATCCGCTCGTGGATCGCATCGCGGAGGCGAACGGGCGCCGGGTGAAAAGCATCATCGGGGACAAGCCGTTCCTTTCGAGCGTGAAGCCAAAGGATTTCGCAGACGAGACATTCGGCGTGCCGACCGTGATGGACATTCTATCGGAGCTGGAGAAGCCCGGCCGCGATCCGCGGCCGCAGTTCAGGACGGCCCGGTTCCAGGACGGGGTTGAGGCGATCGGCGATCTCAAGCCGGGGATGAGGCTGGAAGGGGTGGTGACCAATGTCGCGGCGTTCGGCGCCTTCGTCGATGTCGGCGTGCATCAGGATGGTCTCGTCCACGTCTCGGAACTGTCGGATTCTTTCGTGAAGGACCCGCATGATGTGGTCAAGGCAGGGGATGTGGTGAGCGTCCGGGTGAAGGAGGTCGATGTCGCCCGCAAGCGGATCGGGCTCAGCATGAAAAGCGATACGGACATCAGCCGCCAGCCGGATCGCCCGTCAGCAAGAAGCGAAGCGCCAAGGTCGAGCAGTTCGGCAGCGGCGCAAACGGGCGCTCGCAAAACGGACGACAGTCCGTTTGCGGCGTTGAGGAAGTTGCAGCTGAAGTGAGCCGGGACCGTCCGGCATGTGTCGGGCAGGTGCATCGAAGCGGCGTCACAGTCTTGGCTTGGGCGTCCGGACGCCTTATTGCGGTGGCATGACACACGCCATCAAGCGCCTTTTCCTCGCCGCCGCCTTCGGGGCCTTCGCATCCCAGGCGACCCTCGCCGCCTGCGCCGCGCCGCAGGTCCCGCAAGTTGCGGCCCCCCGAAACCTGCCAGGGCCGCGCGGCCCGCTGACGATCGTGAGCGGCGACAAGACACACGCTTTCGAGGTGGAGCTGGCCGATACGCCTGCGGAAACCGAGATGGGTCTGATGTACCGGACCGACATGGCGAAAAATCACGGAATGATCTTCGACTTCGGAGCGCCCAAGGAGACCGGCATGTGGATGAAGAACTGCCTGTTTCCACAGGACATGCTGTTCCTCGACACGGACGGCGCCATCCTCGCAATCGCGGTCAACGCCCGCCCGGGAAGCGAGCGCATCATCTCTCCCGGCATACCCGTCAGAAGCGTGCTGGAGCTGCGCGGCGGCGTGGTCGCCGAACTGGGTCTCAAGCCCGGTGACAAGGTGCGCCACCCGATCTTTACCCCGGCGCCCCGCAATGGCGGCTGACCCGCCGCCAGGATTCGCTGTCGCGTTCCGTGCGCCCTACGTCAATCATGTCGGTCCGATCCATCAGGAGATCAAGACGACACCCGGCCGCATGAGGCTTGGTCTACTGGTGGCCGAGGTTCACACCAACTCCCTGGGCTTCATGCATGGCGGGATGGCCGCAACGCTTGTCGACAGCTGCATGGCGCGGGCTCTCCACGCGGCGCTGCAAAGGCGGGCGGTGACGCTCAAGATGTCGATCGAGTATCTCGACACCCTGAACCTGGGGGATTGGGTTGAAGCACACGGCTGGATGGTCTCCCACGACGACGACATCGCGCTCACAAGGTGTGAACTGCGCGTGGGCGACGCGGTCCGCGCGAATGGCAGCGGCGTGTTTCGCCTATTGAGGAAACGCTGATTGCGGCGGGCGCGCGCCTTGGTTTCGGCCCGGTTCCACTATAGAGAGCGTTCTGGAAGTCTGGGACGGCCTGCCTTCAACGCCTGATGGCGTCAGGCGACCGGCTCAACCGTCGGGGCGTAGCGCAGCCCGGTAGCGCATCTGCTTTGGGAGCAGAGGGTCGTTGGTTCGAATCCAGCCGCCCCGACCAGTCTCCGTTCGAGTTCAGCTCGAACGACAGAGCATGCTGCGTCCACTTTGGCGCAGGGGCGCTCCAGAGGGAAATAGATGTCTGGCGAACGTCCCGTCATCCTGTTGGCGGCGCATGGCGAGCGCGGCGGGGCGGCCAACAACGCGCGCCTGGCGGGGCTGGTGGAGGAAATTGGCGCGCTGGTCCCGGAGGCGGACGTCGGGTCGGTGCTGGTGTCGGTCGAGGGCCTGGTTGCTGCAACGCTCGACGCCTGCGGCAGCCGGCTTGTGGTCTGTCTGCCGCTGTTGTTCTCGGACGGTTACTTCTACAGCGAGCGCGTGAAGCCGCATTTCGATGACGGCCTGCACAGGCTGGGAAAGCCGCTGGCGATGTGGCCCGGCTTTGCGCCTTTCCTGGCAGACAATCTGGCCTTGCGTCTGATTTCGCGCAGCAGCGATCCCCGGGTGGTGCTGGTGGCGCATGGCTCGAAGACGTCGGATCGCCCGGCGGACGCTGCGCGGCGGGTGGCGGCGCAGATGCAGGCGCGCTATGGCCGCGTTGAGGTCGGGTTTCTGGAACAGGCGCCGTTCGCCGCCGACGTGATCCGTGACGTCGAGGCCCCTTACACGGCGGTAGGATTGTTTCTCGGCGCTGGCCTCCATGGCGCCGATGATTTTGACAGGCTGGTCGCGACGGCGCCGAGCGTCGCCGCTGCAGCCTTCACCGTAGGAGAGCTGCCGGGCCTCGCCGCTCTGGCGGCAGCCGAGGCGAGGAGCATGCTCCGGCTGTCGGCCTGGAAATAAGCGGGTCCGGTTGAATGTTGACGCTTTCGCGTGCATGTGGGGTTCGGTCCAGTCCTTCGGCAGGACGGTCCACGGTGCTGGTCGGAGGCTGGTGTGGCGGTTCAAAAGTTCGCATATTCTCGCCGCAGCCGGTTTGCGAACTTCTGAACCCAAGCCGCACGAGCAAGCCAATGGTTCTCGTGTCCTTTCGATTCTGAAGTTCGCTTCAGGGGCTGCCGCGACAGTGTTGCGAACTTCAGAATCGGGACGCGAGTGATGCTTGCAAAAATCTACCGGCCGGCGCCCAACGCGATGCAGTCCGGCAAGGCGCAAACGAGGGATTGGGTGCTGGAATTCGACGCCAGCGCCGCGCGCGGCATTGATCCCCTGATGGGCTGGACGAGCTCCAGCGACACGTCGGGCCAGATCCGGATGACGTTCGAGACACGCGATGAAGCGATCGCCTTCGCCACGAGCCAGGGCGTTCCGTTCCAGGTGACCGAGCCGCGATTGGCCAGGCGGATCATCAAGTCCTACGCCGACAATTTCGTGACCGGGCGGCGACGTCCCTGGACGCATTGAGTCGGGAGGAATTAGAGGGGAGCCTGATAAAGGAAGGCGTCTATTCGATCCCGATTTTTGCAGCGAAATCCCCGTAGTCAATGGTGATTTCCTCGCCCTTCTCAATGTCCCGAAGAGCGGTGAAGGACACTGTCCGGTCCGTTGCGCTCACCTCGAAACTGGCGTTGCACGGCCGGCGATGGTTGACGAAGGAAATGGGACTCATGGCGAGCCCCGTAACGTCGCAGTCGGGCTCCGGACAGTCGGCAATGTAAAAGACATAATGGCCTGCAACGGTGGCGTTGACGGCCCTAGACTGGCTGCAGTCGAACACGAGCAGGTGCGCGACGTGGAAGAGTTCGCCGTGCTTTATCCGGTTCACAGCGAAGGCGCCGCGACCGTGGATCGAGGACGTTCTTACTTCGACCATGGACGGTCCACGCAAGCAGGAAAGAGGCGTTCAAGCCTCAAGTCATGGTGCGGCCTCGCGATTCCGGCAAGGCGCCAGGGTTGGGGGCCATGTCGGGTCTGGCGTTGGGTGATATGGTGTGCCGCGACGAAGGCGACTAAAGCAACGGCGTCAGCGCAACACGACCGATCCCGTAGCTCAACTGGATAGAGCACTCGCCTTCTAAGCGAGCGGTTGCAGGTTCAAGTCCTGCCGGGATCGCCATCGCGACGGCATCTTTCTTTCCTTCAAACGGGTTCAGTTTGTCCGAAGGATGCTCAGGCCGAAGCCCAACCGGCGCCTATTCGGTCGGGAATTGGCGTGTGTCGTCTGCAACCACCTGGCGGATGTTGCGTTTTCCGTGATGCGAATAGCGCAACCTTCCGACGGTCCCACAAAAGCGGACGAAGAATTGACGATTTGCAGTCAAAGCGGGACAGCAGCCGGGCAAGCGGGTGGGCCAGCGACGCGGATCTGCCGATGAAAAAGCAAAATAAATCCGATCGAACCTCCGGCTGATCACCGGAGTTAAACTGGAGGACCGGCGGTTCTTAATTGAACCGCCGGCTTTTTTTGGTTGTGGATCGACGCTGGTACATGCGGGAACGACGCCTGACAGCGGGCGTTGGTGACCGGATGGGATAGGCCGGACAATAGGGAGGTCAGTCATGGACGCGATCGCGCTGCTGAAAGAGGACCACAAAAGTCTGAGGGCGTTGTGCGAGGCGTTCGCCGAGACATCCGAGAGCGATACGGCTGAGCGGCGGAAACTGCTTGCCCGCATCGAAACGGAACTGGGCGCTCACACAGCTATCGAGGAGGAACTCTTCTATCCCGCGCTCCTCGCCGCCTCGAAGGATGTCGAGGACGAGAGAATGGTCGCGGAAGGAATTGAGGAGCATCGGGCGGCGGACGGCAAGGTGATACCGGACCTGCACCGCGCCGACCCTTCCACGGTTGAATACACTGGAATGGCCAAGGTGTTGAAAGACTACATCTTTCACCATCTCAAGGAAGAAGAAACGGACATGTTCCCGCGGGCCAAGAAGCTCATCGACCGCCGGGAGTTGCGTTCGCTCGGCGACAAGATGGTCGCCCGCAAGAACGAGCTTCTGGGCCACATGACGGTTTAGAGCAACCTTCGGTCGATCTGGATCGCGCCGATCCCGATCGATCGAAGAAAATTG
>JAWXBJ010000154.1:0-10662 GCA_034439955.1 Alphaproteobacteria bacterium | reverse complement strand
TCCAAGATAACCGCGCGGCAGGATCTTGAGGCCGCGCAGTCCGAACTGGGTCAGGCTGAAGCCGAATTCAAGCGCAGCGACGCCGCCGCGCGCGCGGCGCGCGTGTCAGCCGATGGCGCTTCCGTCTCGATCGCCAGTCCGATCGCGGGCCGCATCACGGCAGTTTCCGAGTCAGCCAAGCTTGGCGCATACGTCGCTCCAGAAACGGTGCTCTTCCGCATCGCCGACCCGAAACGGATCCAGATCGAAGCGGCGGTCCCGGTTAACGATGCGCGCCGGATCGAGCCAGGAGACGTGGCGAGCGTGGAAAGCGCCACGGGCGAGAAGCTCGCCGCTTCCGTCCGGTCGGTCACGCCAGGCGTCGATGCTGAAAGCCGATCCGCAACGATCGTGCTGTCGCTGACGGCAGGTCTCGATGGCCTTCAGCCAGGCCAGTTCGTGCGCGTCCACGTCAAGCCGAAATCCAGCGCGCCGGTGGAAGGCCGCTTTGTTCTGCCGGAAGAGGCTGTGCAATCGGTCGAGGGGCGGGATGTCGTGTTCGTGCGCGAGGGCGACAAATTCATGGCGACGACCGTGCGCGTCGGGGCCAGAGGCGGCGGACGCATCGAGGTCCTTTCGGGCCTCAACGCGGGCCAGTCTGTCGCCGGCAAGAATGCTTTTCTGCTGAAGGCCGAACTGGGCAAGGGCGAAGCCGAGCACTGAGCGTGCGGCGCGCCAACCCCGTCATCCTCTTAAAGGTCTTTCGCCATGTTTGATCGTCTGATTGATCTCTCTGTTCGCTTCCGCTGGGGCGTGCTGTTCGCTGTTCTCGCCGTCGCGGCGCTGGGCGTCATCAATCTTGTTCGTCTGCCGATCGACGCCGTGCCCGACATCACCAACAATCAGGTGCAGATCAATACGGTTGCTTCGTCTCTCTCACCAACGGAGATCGAGACGCGCGTGACGTTTCCAATCGAGACCGCGCTCGCCGGCATCCCGGGTCTGGAGTCAACGCGCTCGATCTCACGCAACGGCTTCTGTCAGGTGACCGCCGTCTTCACCGAGCAAACCGACATCTACTTTGCGCGGCAGCAGGTCTCTGAACGGCTCGTACAGGCGGGTGAAAGTCTGCCCGCAGGCGTCGAACCCGCCATGGGTCCCGTTTCAACCGGTCTGGGCGAGGTGCTGATGTGGACGGTTGCCTACGAACACCCCGAAGGGAAGGGCGCGGCCGTCGCCGACGGGAAGCCGGGTTGGCAGAGCAATGGCGACTTCCTGACGCCGGAAGGCGAGGTGCTCGACAGCGCCATTGCGCGCGCATCCTATCTCAGAACCGTCCAAGACTGGATTGTCCGGCCTCAGCTTCGGTCCGTGGGGGGTGTCGCCGGCGTCGATAGTATTGGTGGTTACGAGAAGCAGTTTGTCGTTGAGCCGGATCCGACGCGCATGGCGTCCTTTGGCGTGTCGTGGAGTGAACTTGCCCACGCACTTGAGGCCGCCAACCAGTCGGTAGGGGCCAACTTTGTCGAACGCGGCGGCGAGGCATTCCTTGTTCGAGCCAATGCGCTGATCCAGAATCTCGACGAGATCCGTTCAGCAAGCGTGGCGACCCGCCAAGGTGTTTCGATCCTCGTCCGCGATCTAGCGGAAGTCCGCATCGGCGGCGACCTGCGCACAGGCGCCGCGTCCGAGAACGGCGAAGAGGTTGTTGTTGGTACCGTGCTCATGCTGGTCAAGGAGAACAGCCGCACTGTGGCGAGCGCTGCCGCAGCGCGCCTGACGGAAGTATTGAAAAGCTTGCCGCCCGGCGTCAAGGTCCAGATCGTCTATGATCGATCGAAGCTGGTAAACGCGACGATCGCGACCGTCGAGCGCAACCTCGCTGAAGGCGCAGTTCTTGTTGCTGCGGCCCTGTTCCTCATTCTCGGCAATTGGCGCGCCGCGCTTATCGCGACGCTGCTTATTCCGCTTTCGATGCTGATGACCGCCATCGGCATGAACCAGCTGGCGGTCTCCGGCAATCTCATGAGTTTGGGTGCTCTCGACTTCGGGCTGATCATCGACGGCGCAGTCATCGTCATCGAGAATTGTCTGCGACGACTTTCGGAACGACAGCATCACGAGGGCAGGCTGCTGACGTTGGACGAACGGCTTCAGGAGGTTTCTGCAGCCTCTCGTGAAATGGTCAAGCCGACCATCTATGGCCAGATCATCATCCTGCTGGTCTTCGCGCCCCTACTCACGTTCAGCGGTGTCGAGGGCAAGACCTTCTCACCAATGGCGATCACCCTGATGCTGGCGCTGGTGTCGGCGTTCGTGCTGTCGCTGACACTGGTGCCGGCGCTGGTGGCTATCCTTGTTCGCGGCAAGCTCGCGGAAAAAGAAGTCAAACTGATCATCTGGTTCAAACAGGCCTATCATCCGCTTCTGAAGCGCGCCGCCGCGACCCCGTGGCCGTTTATCGGTGTCGGTGTCGCGGTGTTTGCGCTGGCAGGGGTTCTCTTCACAACGCTGGGCCAGGAGTTCATTCCACAGTTGGATGAGCGGGACATGGCGGCTCAGGCCCTGCGCATTCCCTCAACCTCGCTTGAGCAGTCGCTGAAGATGCAGCGGGATGTCGAGCGCACGGTCGCGACATTTCCGCAGGTTGCCTATGTCTACTCCAAGACGGGCACCGCTGAAGTGGCGAGCGATCCGATGCCGCCGAACGCCTCTGACAGCTTCATCATCCTGAAGCCCAAGGAAGAGTGGCCGGATCCGTCGCTCTCCAAGGAGGGCCTTGTCGAACTGATTGAAGAAAAGCTGAATTTGCTGACTGGCAACGCCTACGAGTTCAGCCAGCCGATCGAAATGAGATTCAACGAGCTGATCGCAGGCGTGAGGGGCGATCTGGCCATCAAGGTCTACGGCGACGACCTGGAGGCGATGACCGCGACGGGGTCCAAGATCGCAGGCATTCTGAACTCCCTTCAAGGCTCGGCTGACGTCAAGGTCGAACAGACTGCGGGCTTCCCGACGCTCGACGTCGCCTTCGACCGCGACGCGATATCGCGTTACGGCCTCACCGTTGAGGAAGTTGGCGACGCTGTCGCCATCGCCATGGGTGGTCGAGAGGCAGGTCTGGTGTTCCAGGGCGACCGCCGTTTCGACGTTATCGTGCGTCTGCCCGACAGCGTCCGGAACGATCTCGATGCAGTCGGCGCCCTGCCGGTCGCCCTGCCGGAAACAGCGGACGGTGTCCGTGCGTCCGTGCCGCTGCGCGAACTGGCGCGCTTTTCCTACACGGAGGGGCTCAACCAAGTCAGCCGCGAAAACGGCAAACGGCGCGTCGTAGTTCAGGCCAACGTTCGGGGTCGCGATATCGGCTCATTCGTTCAGGAGGCTCAGACGCGGATTGATCGTGAGGTCGCCCTGCCTGCGGGCGCCTGGCTGGAGTACGGCGGACAGTTCCAGAACCTGCAAGCTGCGTCACAACGGATGACGCTGGTCGTGCCGGTTGTGTTTCTGCTGATCTTCGGCCTGCTGTTCATGGCGCTTGGCGGATTTGCGCCCGCCGTCGCAGTGTTTACGGCCGTTCCGCTGGCACTGGCGGGGGGTGTGTTCGCGCTCGTGCTGACCGGGATGCCGTTCTCGGTATCGGCCGCCGTGGGCTTCATCTGCCTGTCGGGTGTGGCCGTGCTCAACGGGCTTGTGGTGATGGGCGGCATTCAGCACCGGCTCGCCATGGGTCTTCCGCTGCAGCAATCCATCGTGGACGGGCTGATGGAGAAGGCAAGGGCGGTGCTGATGACCGGCATCGTCCCGGCCTTGGGCTTTGTGCCGATGGCTCTGGCTCACGGCACCGGCGCCGAGGTGCAGAAACCGCTCGCGATCGTCGTGATCGGGGGCCTCATTACGGCGACGCTGCTTACGCTTCTGGTTCTGCCAGCAATCTGCCGCCTTCTTCTGAAAGCGGATCATCGCAGCAGGACGAGCGAGGTTCCGGCAACATTCTCTTCCGGTACGCCGGTTCACGCGGAGTAATGCAGCATCCAGCGACGAGTGGTGAGCATAGAGGAACGATGACAGACAACGCTGCAACGTCTGATCGCGTTGATGGCTGACCTCGAATTCCTCGCCGATACCAAGAACACAACGGAGCGCAATCATGGCTGAGACCCACGACCACGACCGTGAATTGAAAGGCCGTGAAGCGCGCACACCGCCGATCAGGTCGAGTGGTGAAGGGAATGGCCACGTGGCGGAGCACGGTCACGGAGGACTGTTCGGCGAAAAGACAGAACTGATCCTTGCAGTCGCGTCGGCGGCAGCACTGGGCGTCGGCCTGCTCATCGAGTGGGTCGCATCTCAGCAGGTGGCCCTGGCATCCTATGTGGCGGCCTATCTTTGCGGCGGGTTCTTCACGGTTCGTGAGGCGCTCGACAATCTGAGACGCAGGCGTTTCGAGATCGACACGCTGATGATCGCCGCAGCTGCGGGCGCAGCGCTGCTGGGGCACTGGTCGGAAGGCGCTCTGCTCCTGGCGCTGTTCAGCCTTGGTCATGCACTCGAAGGCTATGCAATGGGCCGTGCTCGCCGCGCCATCGAGGCGCTCAGCAAGCTCGCGCCAGAAATCGCTGTGGTGCGGCGCGGCCAGGGCGTTGAGCAGGTTCCGGTCGAGCAGCTCAAGGTCGGCGACATCGTCGTCGTGAAGCCCAACGAAAGACTGCCGGCGGACGGGCTTGTCGTCGTTGGTGAAAGCAGCGTTGATCAGGCGCCAATCACCGGCGAAAGCGTGCCGGTCGACAAGAGGCCGATCACCGGAAAGCCCGACTCGAACACGGATTTTGCCAAGGCGGCCGTTGAGAACAGGGTGTTTGCGGGCACGATCAACGGACCAGGCGCCCTCGAAGTCTGGGTCGCACGCCCGGCGGTAGAGACGACACTCGCGCGGGTCGTGCGCATGGTCGCAGACGCGCAGGCGCAGCGCTCCCCGACCCAGCAATTCACCGAGCGGTTCGAGCGTATCTTCGTGCCGTGCGTCCTGGTCGGCATTGCCGCGCTGATGTTCGCCTGGGTGGTTGTCGACGAGACATTTCAGCAGAGCTTCTATCGCGCCATGGCGGTGCTGGTCGCGGCGAGCCCCTGCGCCCTCGCCATATCGGTGCCGAGCGCCGTGCTGAGCGGTATCGCGCGGGCGGGACGCGGCGGGGTGCTGGTCAAGGGCGGCGGACCGCTTGAGAACCTCGGCACGCTGAAGGCTATCGCCTTCGACAAGACCGGGACACTTACCGAAGGCAAGCCGCGCCTGACCGACATCTTGCCGGCCCCGGGGATCGATGTGACCGAACTCCTTCGCGACGCGATCGCCATCGAGGAATTGAGCGACCATCCGCTTGCGGCGGCTGTCGTCCGGGATGGCCGCGAGAAGCTGGGCGGCGAGCCAGGGCTAAAGGCCGACAATGTCGAGAGCATCATCGGGAAAGGCGTCAAAGGCAGTGTTGGCGGACGAAGCATCTGGATTGGCAAGCCCGGGCTCTTCGATGGCGCAAACGGCGCCGCAATGCCCGACGCCATCAGGATGCAGGCGCTGGACCTCGAGAGGACGGGGCGCACGGTCATGGTCGTCCGGCAGGACGATGCTTATCTCGGCGTCCTTGGGCTGATGGATAAGGAGCGGGCGGCGGCGCGCGATGTCATCGCCCGCCTCAAACGCCTCGGCATCCAGAGAATGATCATGCTCACCGGGGACAACCAGAGCGTCGCGGATACGATCGCCAGACAGGTGGGCCTCACGGAAGCCAGGGGCAGCCTCATGCCCGAAGACAAAGTCGCGTTCATAAAGGACTTGCGAGAGCGCGAAGGCAAGGTCGCCATGGTCGGTGATGGCGTCAACGACGCCCCGGCGCTCGCCAACGCCACTGTAGGCATTGCCATGGGCGCCGCAGGTTCGGACGTGGCTCTCGAAACAGCCGACATCGCGCTCATGGCTGACGATCTCAACCATCTGACGTTCGCGGTCGGTCTCAGTCGTCAAACAAGCAGCATCATCAGGCAGAACCTCTGGGTTAGCCTCGGCGTTGTCGCCGTCCTCATTCCATCGACGCTTTTCGGCTTGCAGATCGGCGCCGCGATCGTTTTTCACGAAGGGTCGACGGTGCTCGTCGTCTTCAACGCGCTCCGCCTGCTTGCCTATCGGGAACCTGGTGCAAGTCACGCTTCTGGCGGCGAGCAGGCGTCTCGGCCCGGCGCGGTCGTGCGGGCTGGCGCATGAACCACAACTTCCTGGCATCTGAGAAATTGACGCGGATCAATGTTCACCCGCCCGGCGGGTTCAGCGCTTTCGATTTCGTCGATCATAAGGTCGCGAGCGTCGCTGAAGCGTCGGGCGGTCCCTACCTCCAAGTATAAGGCACTGAGCATGAAGGGGTATACGGCAGTGAGCGAAGCGGTTGCACGGCGCGCGACTTCGCCAAACTATCGCCAGCCAGCAAGAGGCAAAGGAAATCGGCATGCGCGCCGCGCCTCGAAAGCCAGCCGGCGCGATGGGTGAGACCCTGTGAGATGGTGCGCAGCCCATGTCCCACGAAGATTGGTCGGAACACGCAACAGCGTTTCCATTTCGGACGAGGATACTTTCACGGCAAGGTTATTCCGTCGCGGGAGAAGGGGCTTGCATTACAGCGGTTTCGCGCGTTTTTAGCTTAGCGCGACCCTACGCCTTTCATGCGAAAGAAAGGATTGTGCGGCAGGAATACAGAATGCTCTGGGCTCGTCAGATTTTGTCAGCTTGTCTTGCGTTGGCCCTTGCGGGTTTCAGCGTCGCGGCAGCTTCGCCAGGGCATGCGCATCGGGCCGACGGCAACCACCACGATGTTTTGCATACGATCACCGGTGATGCCCACGGCGATGCTCACCACGGCGATTCTCACGCTGATGATCCCATGCAATATCCGCAGATTGCGCACGATGCGGACGATCAGCGCGGCGGCGAAGACGATAAAACTGAAGGCGCGCCTGTCTTTCACGCGCATTCCTTTGCGTCTTACATCTCTGCTGACGGTCGTCTTTCGCTCGATCGTCCTGTTGAAGTGACGACCGCTAGCTGGCGCGAAGTTAACTGTGCCAGCGTCACAGGCAGCTGGACTCTGCTCCTGCGCCCACCCCGCTTCTTCCTCTGATCCAAACAAAGACGCCCACGCCCAGCGTGGACGATTCCGGTTTGTGACTGAGGGAGTAATCCGTGTCTTTCCATCGATTTGTGGCCCTTCCAGGGACTGCTTGCCTTGCCGGCTTCGTCGCCGCACCATCCGCGCAAGCTCAAGCACCAAAGTTGGACGTTTTGACGCTTCAGGAAGCGTTTGCGCGAGCCATGAGCTACGATCCAGGTGTCCGGGCTTCGGCGCAGGCTGGTGTCGCGGCAGACGCCGCTGTGCGGCAGGCCGATCGCCAGCCAAATCCAACCCTGGAAGCGATGACCGAGAATTTCGGCGGCCCGAGCTATTATCAGTGGGGCAACCGGTCGGAGACGACTTTCTCTCTCAGCCAGAAGCTGGAGCTGGGCGGCGACAGGGAGGCGCGCACGCGGCTTGCCGAGCGGGACGCAGCAGCGATCCGGAGCGGCGGTGAAGCGGTTCGTCAGGAACTGCTGTACGAGATTGAGCTGGCGTATGTCGATGCGCAGAAGACTGGCGCAGAACTTGGGGCGGCCGAAGCGCGTCTGGCCGTGGCGCAGGAGATTTTGGTCACGGTCGATCGCCGTGTCGAGGCTGCTCGCGATCCGCTGATGGCAGGCGCACGATCAAGGACATCGCTGGTGGACGCCCAGATCACCTTGGGGCGCGCCACGCAGGCGAACGCAGCCGCGAAGGCGCGTCTTGCCAGTTACTGGCTGGGTAGCGGGGACTTCGCCGTAAACCTCGCCTCGTTCGCAACGGTTGATGCGGCGCCTCATTCCATTGACCCCTCGACAAATCCTGCGCTCGCCCGATCGACGGCTCTTCAGCAAAGAGCAGAGGCCGCAATCGGGGTGGAGCGCGCACGGGCGAAACAGGATCCCACGCTTTCCGCCGGCGTGCGCCTGTTCAACGATGTCGATGAAGCAGCCTTCGTGGTCGGGATATCCATCCCGCTGGGGATTTTTGACAACAACAGCGCCGCAATCGGCAGGGCAGGGGCGCAGAACCGGCAGGCTCGCCTGGAGACGGAAGCGCTTCGTCGATTGCTTGAGCGAGAAGCTGCGTCCGCGCGGTCACAGATCGAGATCGCGCGTTCCGAGATCGAGGCTCTCGATGGCCGCCTTCTGCCAAGCGCAGAGGAGTCGGTCGCCCGCGCCCGCGAGGGGTACGAGCAAGGCGGATTTTCCTATCTCGATGTGCTCGACGCCCAGCGCGTTCTGGGCGAGGCCCGCCTTCAACGGATTTCCGCACTTCATTCCTTCCACCGCGCCCATGCGGCGCTAGCGCGTCTGACCGGCGCCTATGCCGAGGCCGCCCAGTCTCAGGAGACACCCCGATGATCCGCAACCATCAACTTCCCATGTTGGGCGTCGTCGCGCTGATCGCCTTTGCTCCATTGACGGGCTGCGGCGAGAAGCCTGTGTCAGGCGAGGCCAGTGAAGCCGTCGCTTCAAGCAGTGAGTATGAACGTGGTCCCCATCGCGGGCGGATGCTCCGTGATGGCGACTTCGCCATCGAGATGACCATCTTCGAAGATGGCGTGGAGCCCGAGTTTCATGTTTTTGCCTATCTCAAGGACAAACCGCTCGATCCTTCGCAAGTGCAACTGACCGTCGAACTCACGCGCCTTGGAGGAAAGATCGATCGTTTCGCATTCAACCCCAGGGAGGACTATCTGCGTGGCGGCAGCGTCGTGCAGGAGCCTCACTCTTTCGATGTCAAGGTCGAGGCGTCTTATGCAGGCGCCAAGCACGCGTGGTCGTATCCTTCATACGAAGGACGGACCACGATAGAACCCGCCCAGGCCGCGGCGGCGGGCGTCAAGCTGGAATCCGCAGGACCAGCCGTCATCGAAGAAGAGGTCGCGTTGACCGGCCGGGTCGCGCTGAAATCGAGCGGTCGGTCAGAGGTTCGTGCGTGGTATCCGGGTCGTATCCTGTCGATGACCCGGGCAATTGGCGACCCCGTGAAGCGAGGTGAAACACTCGCCACTGTCCGATCGAGTGACAGCCTTCAAACCTACGCCATCCCGGCGCCGATCTCCGGCGTGGTCATGGAGCGCAACACCAATGTGGGCGACGTGACTGGCAGTGATCCGCTTTTCGTCATTGCGGATCAGACGAAACTGCACGCCCAGTTCATCGTCTATCCCCGCGACGCCGAAAAACTCCGGGCTGGGCAGCCGGTGGCGCTTCGCAATCTTGGCGGTGAACGAACGGCAAAATCGACCATCGACGTGGTTCTGCCGTCCGCTGATATGACAACACAAACCATGATCGCCTACGTCGAGCTTCCCAACGCAAGCGACTCGGCCTGGGTGCCTGGACAAGTGGTTGAAGGGGAGGCTGTCGTCGCTACCCAGGACGCTGCGCTTGCGGTCAGGACGCGGGCATTGCAGCGCTTCCGCGACTTCACGGTTGTGTTCGCCCAGGTAGGCGACACCTACGAAGTTCGCATGCTCGAACTGGGCCGTCAGTCATCCGAATGGACGGAAGTGCTCGGCGGCATCGCGCCCGGCGATCTCTATGTAAGCGACAACGCCTTCCTCATTCGCGCGGACATCGAGAAGTCCGGCGCAAGCCACGATCACTAGGGGCGTCAGTCATGCTTGATCGCATCATTCAGCTTTCGATCCGCTTTCGCTGGACTGTCCTTGCCGTTGTGGTGCTGCTTGGCGGCCTGGGCGTCTGGAGCTTCCAGCGCCTTCCGATCGATGCAACGCCGGACATCACCAACATCCAGGTCCAGATCAACTCCGACGCGCGGGGCTACTCGCCGCTTGAAGCCGAGCAGCGCGTGACATTCCCGATCGAGACCGCGATCGCCGGCCTCCCGGGGCTCGACTACACGCGCTCTGTCTCCCGCTACGGCCTGTCGCAGGTAACGGTCGTCTTCAAGGACGGGACCGACATCTATTTCGCTCGCCAGCTCGTCAACGAACGGCTGCAGTCGGTGCGCAGCCAGCTTCCCGATGGCGTCGAGCCGGAACTGGGTCCCATCGCCTCCGGTCTTGGCGAGATTTTCATGTACACGATTGAGGCCGAGGAGGGCGCGATAAAGCCGGATGGATCGGCCTGGACGTCGGAGGACCTGCGCACGCTGCAGGACTGGGTGATCCGCCCGCAGCTGCGGGGCACGCCTGGCGTCACAGACGTCAACACGATCGGTGGGTTCGTTCGCCAGTATCATGTGACGCCGTGGCCAGACCGGCTCTCAGCCGTCGGTCTAACCATGACCGACGTCACCGAGGCGCTCAAGGCCAACAACTCCAACGTCGGCGCGGGCTATATTGAACGGTACGGCGAGCAGCTTCTGGTAAGGTCGTCGGGTCAGGCCGCCGGCATCCCTGACCTCGAGAGCGTTATTGTCGCCAACCGCAATGGCGTGGCGATCCGGATCGGCGATGTCGCCGATGTCATCATGGGTGAGGAGCTCAGAACCGGCGCTGCGACCGAAAACGGGCGGGAGATCGTGCTCGGAACTGTCTTCATGCTGCTCGGAGAAAACAGTCGTACCGTCGCCCAGG
>JAWXBJ010000153.1:0-6221 GCA_034439955.1 Alphaproteobacteria bacterium | reverse complement strand
TGGCGGATGCGTGCCGTCCACGGTGAGAACCGCGCTTGGAACGCTGACCGACCTCGACCGGGCCAGCTTTATCGACCTTGGCTGCGGTAAGGGCCGGGCCATGGCGGTGGCGCTGGAGTTTCCGTTCCGCGCCATCATCGGGCTCGAGATGAATGCCAGTCTTGTCGCAACGGCGCTGGCCAATGCGGCGATCGTCCGGCGCAGCCATCCCAACAGTCCAGAATGGCGCGTGCTGAGGGCCGACGCCACCGCCCCCGAGGCCCCTGAAGGCGATATCGTTTATTTTCTCGCCAACCCTTTCGGGCGCGGACCCATGGAACAGTTGCTGGCGCACATCCAGAAACAGATGGCGCCCGGGCGCCGCATCTTCGTGGTCTACGAGAATCCGGTCCAGGGTCTCGTGTTCGACAACGATCCCGGCTTCAGCCGCTGGTACGCCGCCCACCTGCCTTATGACGCCGACGAAATCGGCTTTGGTCCGGACGAGACGGAGTCGGTCGTGATCTGGGCGGCCGGGACCGCTACGCCATCTCCTCACAAGACAAGTGGGGTCATCGCCGTCAAGGACGAGGTGATGCGCGCCGAGGTGGAGGGGTAGGGCAGGAAACTTCCGGCCATTCGCGCGAATTCGGCTTGGGACGCGCGCGGCAAATCAGCTAGAGCCACCTCTCGTCCGTCTGGACGCAACAAGTTGCCCTACACTTTTGAGATAGAGCATCTTTCCTCGATCAAACTGATTCATTTTGATCGAAGGATGCTCTAGCCTGCACGCTCGGTTCGGCCGCTTTCGGGAGGAGATCGAGTGATGATGGACGCGTCGAAACTGGCGGCCTATGTGGCCTCGCGCATCTGCCACGACATGGCGTCTCCGCTCACGCCCCTCACCATGATGGAAGACACGCTGTTCACGCCCGGACTCGACGAGGCGACGCGCCGCAACAATGAACGCACGGTGCTCGAAGCCGTCGCCAAGATGCAGGCGAAAGTCATTCTGCTGCGCTTCGCCATGGGCGGGGAGGCGATCAATGACGACCTGTGCAGCGTCCCCGTCGCCGAGGACCGGCTGAAGAAATTCTTCGCCTCGGTGGGAAAGGCCGAGCTCGACTGGAATGTGGGAACCCAGCGCATCTCAAATCGCCAGATGCGGCTTCTGATGAACATGGCCCTCATCATGATGGATCCTGCGGCCAGGGGTGTTTGCCGGGTCGCGGCCCGGGAAGCCGACAACGAACTTCTCGTTACCGTCGATGCGGTGGGCCGCTTCTCGCCGATCAAGCCGCAGGTGCTCGAAGCGCTCGAAGGCCGGGAGCCCGCCGACGGCTGGAATGGCGGCACGATCCAGCCTTACTTCGCGCGCGTCCTGGCCGACGAAATCGGCTTTGCGCTGGTGATGCATTCAGGGACCGGCCAATCGACCCTGACAGCGCGCGGACCGCTGGCGGACGTCTGAGTCCAGACGCCGGACATTGACCAAGTCTTCACGATTTGCAGCGAAATCTTAACCCTCTGCGTGCTTCCTCGTCCTCAAAATCGAGAGGGTCGGCCATGAAACGCTGTCTGATCGTTGACGATTCCCGCGTGGTCCGGAAGGTCGCTCGCCGGATCATCGAGGATCTGCGCTTTGCAACCGACGAAGCTGCGGACGGTCAGCAGGCGCTGGACGCCTGCCGGAAAGCCATGCCCGACGCCGTTCTGCTCGACTGGAACATGCCAGTCATGAACGGCATCGACTTTCTTCGGGCGCTTCGGCGCGAGCCCGGCGGCGACCGGCCTGTTGTGGTTTTCTGCACGACTGAAAACGACATGGCCCACATCGCCGAGGCGATGCGTTCCGGCGCCAACGAATACATCATGAAGCCGTTCGACTCCGAGATCATCGAATCCAAATTCGCGGAAGTCGGCCTGGTCTAGAATCGGTGGACGGAGACGCCTCGTGAACAGCCAGGATTTCGAGTTTGTCTCCGGCCTCATCAAGAGGCGTGCAGGCATCGTGATGACGCCCGACAAGACCTATCTGCTCGAGAGCCGGCTCGCCCCGCTCGCGCGCAAGGAAGGGCTGCCGTCGATCGACGATCTCGTTCATGTCATCCGGTCGCGCCGCGAGGAGCGACTTATCGCGCAGGTAATCGACGTGCTGACGACCGGCGAGACGCATTTCTTTCGCGACAAGACGCCGTTCGAGCATCTCAGGGAGGCTGTGCTGCCGGCTCTCGCGGCGGCGCGGCGCGGCGGACGGATACGGCTCTGGAGCGCCGGCTGTTCGACGGGGCAGGAACCGTATTCGATCGCCATGATGCTAGACCAGCAGCCGATGCTGACCGGCGGCGTGCCCGTGGAAATCGTGGCGACAGACCTGTCGGACCGGGCGCTGGAGAAAGCGCGGGCAGGGCTTTACACCCAGTTCGAGGTTCAGCGCGGCCTGCCGATCCAGATGCTGATGCACTACTTCACCCAGCATGACGACCAGTGGCGGATCTCGGAACGCCTGCGGCTCCAGGTGACGTTCCGAAAGCTCAACCTGCTTGACGCCCTGAGCGCCGTCGGAAAGGTCGATATCGTTTTCTGCCGCAACGTGCTGACCTATTTCGACGCGGCGACGCGAAGCGACGTGCTCAACAAGATCGCCGAGCAAATGGCGCCTGGGGGCTATCTGGTGCTGGGCGCGACCGAGACTGTCGTCGGCCACAGCACGGCGTTCGAGGCCTCGCACGAACGCCGCGGCCTCTACAGGCTCGCGCAGAATGCCGCGCGGGCGGCCTAGACCAACCTCCGGTCGATCTGGAGCCAGCCGATCCTGATCGATCGAAGAACGTTGCTCTAGGTTCATTGGTGTAGAGACTGATTTCAGCGATCGACCTGATCCAGGTCTATAGCATCAGGCTCTAGGCGCGCGCGCGGCGCACGAGGACTTTTCCATGTTCGGACTTATCGGCAAGATGCGCTCGATGCCTGGCAGGCGCGGCGAACTGATCGCAATCCTCGCGGCCGGGACCCAATGCATGCCTGGCTGCATCAGCTATGTGGTCGCCGAGGACATTGGCGACGCCGACATGATCTGGATCACCGAAATCTGGGACAGCGAAGCCAGCCACAAGGGTTCATTGCAATTGCCGTCCGTGCGGGATGCGATCGCCAAGGGCCACCCGATGATCGCCGGCTTTGAGCTTCATGTGACGACCCGCCCTGTCGCCGGCATGCCAGAGGGGGGAGTGTCATGGAACTGAGCGAAACCGGGGCTAGCGTTTCGTGAAGAAGCCGGTTCAAAATCGGCGAAACAAAGGTACGCGTCCTTATGCAAGGGTCGCGAGCCTGGAGGGAGGTCTCAATGCATCGTTCGACGGGTCTGGCGGGGGTGATGCTGGCGGCTCTTGCGGGCTGGGGATGTTCCGGTCCTGACCGGGCGCCGGTCGAGTCCGCCGCAGCGCAAACCTGCAGTCTGGATGCGCCGAGCGCGGCGGACGCCGAAACGGGTCTCGCAGGGTGCGGGGCGCAATGGATCGACGCAAATGTGCGTCTCGACCAGGTCCAGGCGATTGGTTCGCACAACAGCTACAAGACGGCCATCCCCGAGGCGGAACTCGCCCTCATCGCCGAGCGCAACGCGAATTCGGCGCTGTCGCTGGATTATTCCCATCGGCCACTCGCCGAGCAGCTGGACAAGGGCGCGCGGCAATTCGAGTTCGACCCGTCGGACGATCCCGAGGGCGGGCTTTTCGCAGAGCCGCTGGCGCGCAAGATGCTGGCGGAGCGGGGCGTCGCCGTTCCCGATTATGATCTCTCGGTGATGAAACAGCCGGGGATCAAGGTGATCCACGCGGCGGACATCGACTACCGGTCGCACTGTCTGCTGTTCACCGACTGTCTCAAGCAGGTGAAGGACTGGTCGGACGCACACCCGGAACACTCGCCGATCCTGCTGATGATCAATCCGAAATCGTCCGGCATTTCCTGGCCCGGCGCCGCCAAGGTGCTGCCCTGGGGCCAGGAGGCGTATGAAAGGATGGACGCGGAAATCCGCAGCGTGCTGCCGGTCGAGAAGATCATCACCCCGGACGATGTGAGGGGCAAGTCGGCAACCCTGCGCGAGGCGGTGGTGAACGGCGGCTGGCCCAAGCTCGGCGAGGCGCGCGGGCGCGTAATCTTCGCGATCGACCTTTCGGCCAAAGCCACCGCGCCCTATGCGGAGGGTCATCCTTCGCTGGAGGGTCGGCTGGCTTTCATCAATACGGATCCCGAGGCGCCAGAGGCCGCCTACTTCACCATGAACGATCCCTTGAAGGATCAGGCGCTTATCCAGGAACGGGTCAGGCAGGGATTTCTGGTGCGCACGCGCGCCGACGCCGACACGCGCGAGGCGAGGGCGGGAGACCGCACGAGGCTGGAGGCGGCGCTGGCCTCGGGCGCGCAATACATCTCGACGGATTATCAGTGGGTGGAGGAGCGTTTCGGCACGGGCTATTCGGCAGCCCTACCTGACGGATCGACGGCCCGCTGCAATCCGGTAAGCGCGCCGTCCGGCTGTGGTTCCCAGCGCGTCGAGTAGCCGTCCAGCCGGGGGGCTTCGAGGTGCGGCAAACAGCCCAAGCCGAGGAGAAGCCGAGCATTCAGGGGCGCACTTGCTGGGCCGGTCGAAAAAGCCTAACTCCGCTGCCTCGTCCGTGTCCGGCAAGGTGAACTTTCGTTAAGGGCGCGCGTTGTATGGCTCTACATCTCAGGGTGGGGCGCATTTAGGAAGCAGAATGCCCAACAAGTGCGATGACGTCGCCCGTCTCAAACGGCTTGAACAGCGGCTCGACAGGCAGTTCTCGGTTCTCGGCGTCAAGTTCGGTCTCGACGGGATTGTGGGCCTTGTTCCAGTTGTGGGCGACGCCGTGACCGCCGCCTTCGGGCTCTATCTCGTGTTCGAGGCGCGCCGCCTCGGCGCCCGCCGCTGGACGATGGCGCGGATGATGTTGAACCTGGCGGTCGACGCCGGCGTAGGCGCGGTGCCGGTGCTGGGGGATGTCTTCGACGTGGCGTTCCGGTCGAACACCAAGAACGTGCGCCTGCTGATCGCCGATCTGGAACGGCGCGCGGGCGAGTTGCGGGAAGTCAACCGCGAGGCGATCCGGGCGGCCTAGGCGCCTTGCGGTTCAGCCGCGCCCAATACTGCACCCGTCCCGGGAAGAAAAATGGGCGTGATGGGGCCCGAGCTTGACGTGTGCGGGCTGCCCCGAGCATTCACCGAGCGGACCAGCGGCGCCGACAAATTCAGAAAGCGAAAGGGCGGAACTTGCGTTCCGCCCTCTCTTTGTTGGATCAAAGTGTCCGTCGGCAGCGTTACGCCGCTTTTTCGGCCATGCGGGGATCGGGATCGCGCAGCACATAGCCGCGGCCCCAGACGGTCTCGATGAAATGATCGCCGCCGGTCGCCTGCGCCAGTTTCTTGCGCAGCTTGCAGATGAAGACGTCGATGATCTTCAGTTCCGGCTCGTCCATGCCGCCATAGAGATGATTGAGGAACATCTCCTTGGTGAGAGTTGTCCCCTTGCGCAGGGAAAGCAGCTCGAACATCTGGTATTCCTTGCCGGTCAGGTGGACGCGCTGATTGCGCACCTCCACCGTCTTGGCGTCGAGATTGACGACGATCTCGCCGGTGCGGATGACGCTTTCGGCGTGGCCCTTGGAGCGGCGCACGATCGCGGTAATGCGGGCAATCAACTCGTCCTTGTTGAAGGGCTTGGTGAGGTAGTCGTCGGCGCCGAAGCCGAGGGTTTTCACCTTGGCTTCGATGTCCGGAATGCCCGAGAGGATCAGCACCGGCGTGTTGACACGCGACTTGCGGAGTTGCTTGAGCACGTCATAGCCCGAAATGTCGGGAAGATTGAGGTCGAGAATGATCAGGTCGTATTCATAGACCTTGCCGAGATCAATGCCGTCCTCGCCCATGTCCGTCGTGTAAATGTTGAAGCCAGCAGCTTTCAGCATCAGTTCGATGCTGCGGGCGACCGCTTCATCATCCTCGATCAACAAGACCCGCATCAGGCTCTCCCGAATCGTTCGCGCCATGTGAATGGCTACGTTAACCACCACATTAGGCCGCGAATTAGTTAATGATTCCTGCTGCCCCCGGCAGTTGATTCGTAAAAGTTACCGCGATTCTTGAGTCCACCAAGCTCCAAAAAAGCCATGTAGCCCAAGATGTTGGGGTTAACCGGTCATAAACCGGAAGACTGATCTGA
>JAWXBJ010000152.1:0-13353 GCA_034439955.1 Alphaproteobacteria bacterium | reverse complement strand
CGGCGGCGCGCCGCCGCCTCCGACCGCGCCGATCACCGCCCGGAGAGCGGCGGCCGAGAAGGAAAAGGAAAGAGAGAAGGAAAAACCCAAGCCTGTCATCCGCCGGGGCCGCGACGAGGAGGTGGACGAGGTCGAGGTCGAGCGGCAGAAACAGGCCGAGGCCGAAGCCGCCGAAGCCGAGGACGATTTCGACGATGGCGGCGCGATGAGCATGTCGGCGATGGAAGCCGAGCTTCGCGACGGCGTCACCACTACGCTGGATGCGGTCGCGGCGGAATTCCAGCGCTACCGCAAGCTGCAGGAGCGGCTGGTCACGCGCAACATCGAGGGCAAGGCGCTCACGCCCAAGGACACCAAGGAATACGACGCCATCCAGAATGGCATCATCGACAATCTCAAGACGCTGCACCTCAACAATGCGCGCATCGAGACGCTGGTCGAGCAGCTCTACGAGATCAACAAGCGGCTGCTGCAGCTCGAAGGCAAGCTGATGCGTCTGGCCGACGCCCATGGCGTCCCGCGCCAGGACTTCCTCGACAATTATTTCGGCAAGGAGCTGCATCCGGACTGGCTGGAGCTGGTCGGAAGCCTCTCCAAACAGTGGAAGAAATTCGTCTCTTCCGAACAGCGCAAGGTCAATGCCCTGCGTGAGGACGTGGCGGGCCTCGCCCAGGAGATGGGCGTGCCGATCGACGATTTCCGCCGCATCGTCCAGACGGTTCAAAAAGGCGAGCGCGAGGCCCGGCAGGCCAAGAAGGAAATGGTCGAGGCCAATCTCCGCCTCGTGATCTCGATCGCCAAGAAATACACAAATCGCGGCCTGCAATTCCTTGACCTGATCCAGGAGGGCAATATCGGCCTGATGAAGGCGGTCGATAAATTCGAGTACCGCAGGGGCTACAAATTCTCGACCTACGCCACCTGGTGGATCCGCCAGGCGATCACCCGTTCGATCGCCGACCAGGCGCGCACCATCCGCATCCCGGTCCATATGATCGAGACGATCAACAAGATCGTCCGCACCCAGCGCCAGATGCTGCACGAGATCGGCCGCGAGCCGACGCCCGAGGAACTGGCCGAAAAGCTCGGCCTGCCGCTGGAGAAGATCCGCAAGGTGCTCAAGATCGCCAAGGAGCCGATCTCGCTGGAGACGCCGATCGGCGACGACGAGGATTCCAACCTGGGCGACTTCATCGAGGACAAGTCGGCGCTTCTGCCGGTCGACGCCGCGATTCAGTCCAACCTGCGCGAAACCACCACGCGCGTGCTGGCCAGCCTCACCCCGAGGGAGGAGCGCGTGCTACGCATGCGCTTTGGCATCGGCATGAACACCGACCACACGCTGGAGGAGGTGGGCCAGCAATTCTCGGTCACCCGCGAACGTATCCGCCAGATCGAGGCCAAGGCCCTGCGCAAGCTGAAACACCCGAGCCGGTCCAGAAAGCTGCGGAGCTTTCTGGATACGTAGGAACATCGCGTCTTGTTGCCGTACGGCTAATGTTCTAGCCGTACAGAAGTTAGGAGGGTCTCATGAGCGTAATGCTGGCGGAAGTTTACGACGCCCTCACAGAGGCCGGCGCTAGCCAGGATAAGGCCCGCAAGGCGGCCGAAGCCGTGGCGGGGTATGAGAACCGGTTCGGCAAGATCGAGAACGATCTGACAGGGATTCGCGGGGAGCTGAACCTCTTGCGATGGATGGTTGGTTTCAACTTGGCGTTGTCGGCCGCCGTGCTCCTGAAACTCTTCTCGCCCTAAAGGGCTCAAGCAATCCGCCAACGCGAGTGCGGCGCCGGGGTGACACCCGGAATTACGCCGCCCGGCGAGCCTCGAAGGTGAGGCCGTCGCGCGATGAGGCCGCGCCGGTTCTCGCCATCGCCAATAGGATATCCGCGATCTTGCGTTCGACCTTTTTGCCTTGCCGGAAGGTGGCGGCGAGCTGAGCCGCCGTCGTGGGAGCGGAAAGCCAGGCCAGCGCGCTGGCGACCTGCCCGAACTGTTCGACCAGATCCTTCGGGAAAAGCGGCTTGGCGCTGGCGACGGCTTCGCGCGCAAGGTCGAGGTCGCCGGTCACGGGCGCGATGTCGATGACGCCGGCGCGCGGCTTCTGATAATCGGGTCGAAGCCAGCGCACATGGCCGCGACGTTCCTCTTCTGCGCGCGTCCGGTTCAGGGCCACGAGGCGTTCGAGGATCGCCTCGTCGGACAGGTTATGCGGCCAGTCATAGGCCTCCAACGTCAGCTGGTCGATGCGGTCGTGGAGTTCGTTGAGGATCAGGATCAGGCCGTCCTGCTTGATTTGATCCTCCGCTTGGGTGAGGGCGCGACCCGCGCGCAGGGCCTCGCGGACATTGTACATCTGCGTCAGCGTCAGGCGTGGATGCTCGGTCTGGCGGGCCTTGCGAAAGGCGTCGAGTTCCTCGCCAGCGGCTCGGAGCTGGACCTTCAGCGCTTCGGAGGGATCGGGGAAGGGGAAGG
Organism: Alphaproteobacteria bacterium; assembly: GCA_034439955.1. Taxonomy (GTDB): domain Bacteria; phylum Pseudomonadota; class Alphaproteobacteria; order Caulobacterales; family Hyphomonadaceae; genus UBA7672. Next base: position 10,878 of record JAWXBJ010000152.1, on the reverse strand, counting down.
GGTCGAAAGTGCGCGTCTTGGAATAGCGCGGGTCGTTGCCCATGCCGAGCCACCCGCCGGCCGCGATGGCGAACGCGACATGCGGGCGGGACGAGAGCGCGGCAAGATGCCAGGCGTCGGCGCTTCCGAGAGCGAAGAGCATGTTATCCGGCGTCGTGTCGGCGCCCAGAAACATGAACACGCGATGGCGCATCGTCTCGACCGTGACGATGTAGCGGTCGAGCCCGGCGAGGGCAGGACGCAATTCCTGACGCGGCTTGCCGAACAGCCACCAGAGCCTTGCATAGGCTTCGGCGTCTTTTGTTCTCGACCGCGCGAACTCGCGTTCGCGCTCGGGTTTTACGGTTGCAAGCAGATGCTGATAAACTTCCGGATAGCGTTCGCGCGCCTCGGCGTCGGTCAGGCCGAACAGGTCGATGACCATGACGTTGCGCGAATTGGCGGTCAGGTCGCGGCCGTTGCGATAGGGGCGGATGTGGCGCTCCAGGCCGGGGCGCCGGCCCAGACCCAGATGCTCGGCTTCGGTCGGCGTGACGATGAACCCGGACCCGTGAAGTTTAACGCCCGGCGAGCAGATTGCGGCGTTTGCGAACAGCGGCGTCGCGGCCGTGACGTCGGTCCCGACCGAGAGGTCTGCGTTGATGCGACCCTTGCGGGTCTGAAGTTCGATTCGGGGCTCGTCGCTGTCGAGGTCCGCCTCAGCGACGACTTCGTGCAGCACGCCGTCCTGGCCGCCGGCCGCCGTCACGGTCATGGCGATGCGGACCGCCGCCGCGTCGCGATCCGCCCTGGTCCACGGATGATCCGGGATCGCCATCAGAAGCGAGATCGGCGCCTTGGCGTCCATGCGCTTACGTATAGCGCGGCGCGAGAACTCCTGGGTGATCGAATTGGTGGTGACGAGGCCGAAGCGACGCAGCTTCGCGCCCTTGCATGTCAGCAGATCGGCCGCGCGGTCCCACCAGTACATGACGAAATCCGCTGACGGATTGATGTGGCTATGCGTCTTCCAGACGGTTTCGGCGTAGCCGTTGCCCAGACGCGAGCGCACATCCTTGCCGCCAATAAATGGCGGGTTGCCGACGATGAACTCGGCCTCGGGCCAGTCGGGGCGGCGGGCGTTGGGGTAGGTCTCGCGGCCCTCGACGATATTGGGAACTGGCCAGTTGTCCCAGGTCAGGACCGCGTCGTAGCCGCCGGGTTTGCCGAAATTGATGTTCTTGAATTGCCGCAGGATGGGATCGTCCGGCGCCGCGCCTTTCATCTTCAGGTGCTGTTGGAGATAGCCGATCCACAAGACCAGCTCAGCGATGGCGGCGGCGCGCGGATTCAGCTCCAGGCCCAGAAACTGGTGCGGATCGACGGTATGGCCCTGCAGGCCGCGCAAGGCCTCTTCGCCGCCCAGATCGACCAGCGCCTCCAGCACCTCGCCTTCGAGGCGTTTCATCAACTCCAGCGAGACATAGAGGAAGTTGCCGGTGCCGCAGGCGGGATCGAGCACGCGCGTCGAGCACAGATCGCGATGAAACTTCGCCACCAACAATCGCGCGCCGTCCATGTCGTTCGCCGCGCGGCGCTCCTCGGCGGCGCTGAGCACCAGCCGCCAGTCGTCGCGCAGGGGTTCGAGGATGGTCGCCGTCACCAGCCGTTCGACATAAGCGCGCGGCGTATAGTGGGCGCCGAGCCGGCGGCGCTCGGCGGGATCGAGGGCCTGCTCCAGCAGCGTGCCGAAGATGGCGGGCTCGACCTCGCGCCAGTCGGCGCTCGCGGCGGCCAGCAATTCGCCGATTTCTTCTGACGGGAGTTCAAACACTGTGGTGCTGGAGAACAGACCGCCGTTGAAATGGCGCACCTCCGCGTCGATGGCGTGCGAGAAGCCGCCCCTGTCCATCGCTTTCCAAAGCTCTTTCAGTCGCTCCGGGAAGTGGCGCGGGTCCTTGACGCAGCGCGCCAGCAAGCCCTTGAAGCTGTCCTCGGGCAGAAGCTTCCAGTCCTCGGCGAACATGGTGAAGATGCAACGCATCAGGAAATGCGCGACGTCCTCAGGGGCCGCGCCCTTCGCCTCCAGCGCTTTCGAGACGGCGGCGAGGCGAACGGCGATTTCGCGCGTGGTTTTCGCCGCCTGCCGGGCGGGGTCGAGGCTGTGCGGATCTGTCCAGATGGCTTTCAGACGCGCGCGTACTTTTTCGTCGCGCAAATCTTCCATGAAGATGCGGTAGGACTGCCGGTCCGGGAACTGCTCGTATTTTCCCATGCGGCGAAAGTCAGCGAAGACCTCGATGCTGTGGCCGACATCGCAGACGATGATGAAGGGCGGCCAGCCATGGTCCTGCGGCAGGCAGCGGGCATAGTCCTCCGCCTGCGCGCGGGCGTTCACCATCAGCACGTCCCAGTTGCGGTTCGCCGAGCGGCGGCCACGCTGGGCGGGTTCAATTTCCGGGGTCAGGCCAAGCGACAGCTGGCCGAGAAACTTGTCGTTCGCCGCACCGGCGCGGGTTCGTTCGCCCTGCCGGCTCTGCTTGGCTTCGAGGACGAAGCCGTCGCGCTTGTAGAGGTCGATACGGCCACTGGAGCCATCGGGGCGGCGTACGGCGCGCTCGAAGACGTAGTCATTCTTATCTGTCGTGGTCCCGGCCGGTTCAGGTCGCGGCAGCCCGAGGACATCGCACAGCTCGCTCAGGAACAGGACATAGTTGGCGCGTTCGGCCCCGCCTTCCAGCCCGGCCCAGCGTTTGTTGAAGGCGTCCACGTCCATGCCGGCAAGTAAGCTTGGCCGGCGTCGTCATGCAAACGATTCGGCGATTATGGAGGCTCAGGTCTCCAGCACCGTCTGGAAACCGCCGAAGATCATGCGCTTGCCGTCGAAGGGCATTTCCATGCCGGCCATGCGCTCGTCTTTCATCATCTTCGCCCAGCCCGCGTCGCGCGTCGCCTTGTCGGGCCAGGTGATCCACGAGAACACGACGGTCTCGTCCGGCTTGGCCTGAACGGCGCGCTTGAGGTCGGTCTGCTTGCCTTCGGGCACGTCATCGCCCCAGTTCTCCATGATCGTGAGCGCGCCGAACTCCTTGAAGATCGCCGCTGACGTGCGGGCGTGAGCGAGAAACTTGTCCTTGTTGGCGGTCGGCACGGCGGCGACCACGCCATCGATATAACCCATGGATTCACCCTCTTTTCTGATGGCCGCCCTGGCGGAGACGGTCTGCTGCTATCTCCCCAAGATAGGCTGACCACGTTCGTTGTCACGTCGTCGTGAGAGGCGGCTGGCCGGCGCAACGCGCTGCTGACAATACTGGCGAGTTTCTTCATAGTGCCCGCCAATAGTCTGCTGAAGATCACTTGAGGGGATGACCATGAAGGCTCGTAGTCTTGCGGCGACGGCTCTGGGTCTGGCGCTCGCGGCGGCAGTCGCCGGGACCGCGCTGGCGCGCGACGATGCGGCGCTCCCCGTCATTCCGGCCAGCGTCGATAATTTCAGGCTGGTCGACCACACCGGCTTTTCGCAGGAATTGCGCCGTCTCGTCGACGTCAAGGCCATCGTGCTGGTCGCCCAGGTGAATGGCGACAAGGGATCGCGCAAGGCGGGCGCTGCCCTTGAGGCCCTCAAGGCCGTTCACCCGGACGTCGAATTCCTGATGCTGAACTCCAGCGCCGCCGACGGCCGCGCCGCGATCGTCGCCGAGGCGAAAGCGATGGGATATTCGATCCCCGTGATGGACGACGACATCCAGCTGGTCGGCGAGCAACTCGGCGTCAGCTATGCGGGCGAGGCCTTTGTCATCCAGCCGAAAACGCTGAAGATTCTCTATCATGGCCCGGTCGACAAGGCCGGCGCCGGGAAGTCGGCCAAGGGCAATCTCGCCGAGGCTCTGGCCGACGTGAAGGCCGGTCGGGCGGTGGCTGTCTCCGAGGTTGCCGGCAAGGGCTCAGAAATCGCGTTTCCCCAGCGCGGCCTGCGAGCCCAGCATGCGGCCATCTCCTACACGAAGGACGTCGCCCCCATCCTCGAGGCCAAGTGCGTCACCTGCCACCAGACGGGCGGCATCGGCCCCTTCGCCATGTCGGATTACACCATGGTGAAAGGCTTCGCGCCGATGATCCGGGAAGCCATCCGCACCGACACGATGCCGCCCTGGCATCCCGATCCGGAGGTGGGAGACTTCAAGGTTGATCACAGCCTGTCGAACGAACAGATCCAGACGCTGGGTCACTGGGTCGAGGCCGGCGCTCCACGCGGCGAGGGCGCGGACCCGCTTGCGTCCGTTCAGCGCAGCGCTCCGGAATGGCCGCTGGGCAAGCCGGACCTGATCATCGACATTCCGGCCTACAACATCCCGGCGGCGGGCGAAGTTCAGTACCAGTACCCGACGGCGGTCAATCCGCTTGCCGAGGGGCGCTGGGTCAAGGCCGCCACTCTGATGCCGGGCGACCGCCGCGGCGTCCACCATATACTCGCGGGGTATATACCCGGATCTCCGAAATCGGGTCCCGCCTCGACCAGCCAGTGGACGGAATCCTACGGCGAGTACGCGGTCGGCGGGGAATCGTTCACTGTTCCGGACAAGCTGGGCATCTTCCTGCCGGCTGGCGGGTCGATGGGCTTCCAGCTTCACTATACGCCCTATGGCAAGGCGGCCGTCGATAACTCGAAAATGGGCCTTTATTTCTATCCCAAGGACGAAGTCCCCGAGCGCGTCATGCGGCACTATGTGATCGCGGACAATCTGATCGAATTGCCGGCCAATACCGACAAGCATAAGGAAACGGCCTACGTCACCTTCCCGAAGGACGCGCTGCTCTACTCGGCCTTCCTGCACACGCATTATCGCGGTCAGTCGGGGCGCGTGGACCTCATTCATCCCGACGGCGAGACGGAAGTGCTGGTCAACCTGCCGCGCTATGATTTCAACTGGCAGCGCACCTATGATTTCGCCGAGCCGATCACGATCAAGGCCGGTTCGAAGCTGGCGGCCACCTATCTCTACGACAATTCGGTCCGCAACCCGGCCAACCCAGCGCCCAACGAAACGGTGATCTGGGGCGACCAGTCCTGGGAGGAGATGCACTACACTTCGATTTACTTCCAGTGGGCCGACGAGACCGTCGCCAAGCCGGCCGATGCAATTCCGGCGCTGCGGGCGTCACGCGTCATGGGTATGCTGGACGACACGCTGGACGGCAGGGTTGTGTTGGCCGAGTTGCGCGGCCGTATCGCCAAGGCGATGGCGCCGCGTTTCGCGGAGTTCGACATCGACAAGGACGGCGCGCTCGACGCCAAGGAGCTGCCGGCCGCAGCCGCAGTCATCACCCGAATCGCCTTCTCGCGGGACGGGGCCGCTGGCGGCGCGGGGGAGTAGCTCCAGCGCGGATACGGGAAGCCTTAAAGCCCCGCGAAGGTGTTGCACTGCGCCGGGTCGCCGGTCTGATAGCCGCGCTGCAGCCATTCGACCCGCTGTGCCGATGTCCCGTGGGTGAAGCCTTCCGGCGATACGCGACCGCCGCCGCGCTGCTGCAGCGTGTCGTCGCCGATCGCGTTGGCCGTCTTCATGCCTTCCTCGAGATCGCCGGCTTCCATCGCGACTTGGCCGCCCGAAGCCGCCGCAGCGTTGGCCGCCCAGATGCCGGCATAGCAGTCCGCCTGAAGTTCCAGCGCCACCGAATAGCGATTCCCATCGGCCGTATTCCCAGCACGTTGCTGCTCCTGCTGCACGCGCTGCGTCGCGCCCGTCAGGGTTTGCACATGGTGCCCGAATTCGTGCGCGATAACATAAGCCTTGCCAAAGTCCGCGCCCGAGGCGCCCAGCTTGGTCTCCATCTCCTGCCAGAAGGACAGGTCGAGATAGACCGTCGAATCATTTGGACAATAGAAGGGCCCCATGGCCGACTGACCGAAGCCGCACCCTGTGCCTGTGCCCTGCGTGTAGATCACGACTTTCGGGGGAGTGTAGCCGTCGGTCTTGGTTCGCCACACGTCGTTGATGTTCGCCCCCACCACATCGACGAACTGGCCGGCCTGGTCCTCCGGCGTTCCGATCGTGCCCTGTTCCTGCGTTCCCGCCCCGCCGAACTGGCTGGCGACCTGCTGTGTAGTCGATGGGTCGATGCCGAATACGAAATAGCCGATCAGGGCGATCACCGCGACGCCAAGTCCGCCGCCCGCCGCCGCTCCCGCGCCCAATCCGCGCCGATCCTCTACGCCTCCGCCGCGCCGTCCGCCCTGCCAACGCATGAAGATCGCTCCGCTTGTTAACTGTCCCAAAAGGCTGGAACGCATGTGAGCGCGATAGGATGCACGGCTCCCTTGTTCAGACAATGACCCTCAACCTGGCCCGGCCTGTTGGCGACCACATTCTGGTGGTGCAGGTTCGTCATATTGAGGAACAAGCCTAGCCACGAAAAACAGGCTTGGCAAATGCGCTCACTGGAGCCCGCCCATGACCCATCCTGTTCGCGTCGGCATTGGCGGCTGGATCTTCGAGCCATGGGACGAAACCTTTTATCCCGACAAATGGCCGAAGGCTCGCCAGCTGGAGTACGCCTCGCGCAAGGTGACGGCGATCGAGGTTAACGCCACCTTTTATCGCACCATGGCGCCCAGTGTCTTCGCCAAATGGAGCGCGGAGACGCCCGACGATTTCGTCTTCTGCCTCAAGGCGCATCGCTTCGCCACCAGCCGCAAGACGTTCGACGACATGAAGCTGTCGTGTGGGCGCTTCATCGACAGTGGCGTCATGGAACTGGGCGACAAGCTCGGGCCGATCAACTGGCAGTTCAATCCGGCGCGGAAATTCGAGGCTGACTATTTCGATGCATTCCTGCGAGCCTTGCCCAGGGAGAAAGCCGGACGCGAACTGCGCCACGTCCTCGAAGTCCGGCATCAGAGTTTCAACACGCCGGAATTCTTCGACCTTCTCTCCCGCCACAAGGCCAGTGTCGTGCTGGCCGACGATGAGGACTGGCCGCGCTTCGACCATTCCAGCGCCAGCTTTGTCTATGCCCGGCTGATGCGCTCGCAGGCAGACGAGCCGGCGGGCTATCCGGCGAAGGACATCGAGGCCTGGGCGAAAGCGCTGAACGGCTGGTCGGCGACCAGGGACGTCTTCGCTTTCTTCATTTCGGGAGCCAAGGAACGCAATCCGCTTGCGGCCATGGCGATGCTGGACGAACTGGGACTGACGCCAGGGCGCGCCATCGAACAGAAAGCTGCGAAGATCGCGTTGAAGAAGGCGTAGCCCCGACTATAATAGTGCGAACCTCAGCCCCGAACTAATGCAGCCTCGCCACCCTTTGGTCCTGCGGCCTCGGCACGAGCGTCCACCACCGGGCAGGGGCGTTCATCTTCTCGGCCTGCAGGCCTGCCTCCGGACCCGACCCGAAAAACACGTCGCCGCGCAACGGTCCCCGCTTGATCGCGCCGCCTGTGTCCTGCGCGACCATCAGGCGCTGGAACGCATAGCCGTCATGCACGCCATCGACAAAGATCAGCGCGCCATAGGGATGGTAGGCCGGATCGACAGCCATGGATCCCAACGCCGTCAGCGGAAGGTTCGCCGCCCCGCGCGGTCCCCCGGTTGGATCGCTGATCGTCTCGTCCTGGAAAAAGACATAGGACGGATCAGCGTCAAGCGCCGACTTCGCTTCGCCCGGATTGCTGTTCAGCCACGCGCGGAAATTCGCCCATGAGGCGGCGGCGAGACGCCCGGTGTTGCGCAGAGCGCCCAGCGCCGAATTCCATTTATAGCCATTCTGCGCCGCGAACTGGGCGCGGGCCTCCTGCCCGTCGGGGAATCGGAAACGGCCCGAGCCCTGGACCTGGAGATTGTAGACGTCGGCTGGGTGCGCCCACGCGATGATCTGGCCGGGCTGGGGAAGGATCGCCTCGCGCTTCGGATAGGGCTCGATTCTCGTACCGTTCTGGCGGCCGGTCAGCGTACGCGGGGCGCCCCTCAGCGCGGCACTGTCATACGCCTCGGCGAACGCGCCAAGATCGACGGTCAGCATGTCTCCGGGGCGGCGCAGCAGCGGCTCTGTGAACCCGGGCTCGGAGGCGCGTCGCGCCTCGATGACGGGCTCGAAATAGGCGGTAAGACGGGCTTCCCCCGTTCCCGTTACATGGGCGGGGTCGAAATGCGTCTCGAAGAACCAGCGTTCCTGACCGGGCAGGACCGTGTCGGCGACGCCGCACGCCGGCAGCCAGGCGGACACCGAACCGCCATACCGGCCGCCAGTCAGCGCCGCGTCAGGGCTCCGCTGGCGCCAGGATTCGCACTGTCTGCGTATGGCGGAAAGCGCCGGCGCGAGATCGGCGGCGACCCAGCCGGGAATGTCCCCATAGGTGACATAGGCGAGGTTAAACTCCTGCGGCGCAGCAGGTTCGGGCGGCGTGAGCTGCGGCGGGATCGGAATCACCGAGCCGGGCGCAGCGGCGACCTGAGGCGGCCGCACCGGGCGGCCGGGAGCTGGATTGGAGGCGCAGGCCGCGAGCGTGAAGGCGGCTGCAAGCGCGAGTTGGGCGCGAAGCCTCATCGGCGTCTCCGTAACGATTGCCCCCGGCCCTTGATGTCTGGTTTCGCGGCGAGGATAAACGCCTCGACGGTGAAGTCCAAGCTGTGAATGCCGTGGCCGAGACGCCGATAGCCGCCCCAGTGGCGCGGACCCGTCATGAATTGGGCTTAGGATTGGCCTTGGCCAAACGAGCCAGAAGGAGATCCCATGATCGCGCCACGTTTCATGCAGGTTCTGCTCACCGCCATTTTGCTGGCCGCCTGCACAATCAGCCCGTCCCCCAACCCGCATATCGCGGCGCGGGGCGCCGCGACAGACATTGTCATCCTAGTGTCCATCGACGGATTCCGGCCCGACTATCTGGACCGGGGCGTCACGCCAACCTTGTCGAGACTTGCGGCGGAAGGCGCCCGCGCGTCGATGCGGCCAGCGTTTCCATCCGTCACCTTTCCCAACCACTACGCGCTGGTCACCGGACGCACGCCCGACCACAACGGCATGGTCAACAATCGCATGGAGGATCCGCAGCGTCCGGGCGTCACGTTCACGATCGGCGACAAGCTGGTATCGGCCGATCCAGTCTGGTGGGACGATGCGACGCCGATCTGGGCGACGGCGCAAAAGCAGGGCGTCATGGTCGGCACGATGTTCTGGCCCGGCTCGGATTTTCAACTCAAGGATGGGCGGCCCTCGCTCTGGCGCGCCTTCGACCAGACGCTCCCTGGTTTCGCCCGTGTCGACAATCTGCTGGCCTGGCTCGATCTCCCGGCCGCCCAGCGGCCCGCCCTGTTCACGCTCTATTTCGATCTGGTCGATACGGCCGGCCATCGCTACGGCCCGGACAGCGCCGACCTCAACAGCGCGGCGGCGGAGGTGGATGCCGCCATGACCCGGCTGATGGAGGGGCTGAGGGTGCGCGGGCTCGATCGGAAAACGAATCTCATCGTGGTCGCCGATCATGGCATGACCGAGGTGTCGGCGGACCGGATTATCGAGCTCGATGCCGCCGTCACGCCGCTCCTGGCGCGGGTCGTCTGGGACGGCGCCTTCGCGGGGATCGCGCCTCTCGCAGGTCGCGAGGCCGAGGCGGAGCGCGCACTCCTCGGCCGCAAAGATCATGGCGAATGCTGGCGCAAGGGTGAGATCCCGGCGCGGTTCGGCTACGGGACACACCGCCGCGTCCCTGCGATCATCTGTCTGGCCGACGTCGGCTGGTTCTATCGCAGCAGCCAGCTCACGCAATACTCCGAAGTCCCTCGCGGAAACCATGGCTATGATCCGGCGGCGAAGGAAATGGCGGCGATTTTCATCGCCCACGGACCGGCCATCCGGCGGGGCGTCGTCCTGCCGGACTTTCCCAGCGTGTCGGTGTACGAACTTGTGGCTAAGCTGGCGGGCGTGACGCCCGAGCCGAACGACGGATCCGCCGACGACACGCGCGCGGCGCTGGCCGGGGGACGATAGGGCCGAATTGGGTGGCAGTCTCGCCGGATTGATAAAATCGGTCGGCCAGTTTTAGGCGATCCTCTACCATTTACGGCTATGTCTCGCGCAAGGTGGACGTAAGGGTTTGCGCGTGTTTGACACCAACCTCTGGATTTTCGCGGGTTCCGGCCATGGCGCCGACGCCAGGGCGCGCGAGCGGCCAGCGAAAGACTCTTTTATGATGGCGGCGGCGCTGATGGTTGTCGCCCTCAGTATCTGCGCAATAGCAGCGAGCGGGGTCATCGATCTCCACGCCATGGACTCGACGCCCATGAACGCGACAAACTGGGATCAGGCATAGAGCCGGATCGCCTCGAACCGGAATAAATTCGGCTACAGCCAGGCTGGCCTGGCGAAGGGCAGTTCGAGATCCTTCGCGACACCCTCATAGGCGATCTTGCCGTCGGCAACGTTCAGCCCGGCGGCGAGATGCGGATCGGCCTTGAGCGCGGCTCGTATTCCCCTGTTGGCGATGTCGAGCGTGAAGGGGAGCGTCACATTGTTGAGCGCATAGGTGGAGGTGCGCGGCACCGCCCCCGGCATGTTGGCGACGCAATAATGGAGGATGCCATCGACCTCGTAGATCGGGTCGTCATGCGTCGTCGGTCGGGACGTCTCGAAGCAACCGCCCTGGTCGATCGCGATATCGACCAGCACCGCGCCAGGTTTCATCTCCTTCAAGAGAGCGCGGCTCACCAGCTTCGGCGCCGAGACCCCGGGGATCAGGACGGCCCCGATGATCAGGTCGGCCTCGACGACCGCCGCCTCGACCGCCGCCGGGGTCGAGAAGGCCGTGCGCACGGCCCCTGCGAATTGCACGTCGAGCTCTTCGAGGCGCGGCATGTAGCGGTCGAACACCATTACTTCGGCCCGGGCGCCGATCGCCAT
>JAWXBJ010000151.1:0-16448 GCA_034439955.1 Alphaproteobacteria bacterium | reverse complement strand
GCGGTATCGCGTGCGGGTGCTGGATGGGGCGGCGGTCAAGCGGGTCTGGGAGGTGGCGGGCGCCGGGACGGTCTGGCTGGCGGCGGAGATCGCCGCTGATTTTCCCGCCGGGGGAACAGCCGGACTGGAAGTGTCGCAGCTTGGACAGGATGGCGAACCCGGGGCATGGGCGAGAGTGGCGGTCGGGCTTTAGCTCAGGCGCATATCGAAGACGCGGGGCAGGCGCCCGGCAGTCCGGTGTGGTGCCGGCGTCCGGCGTCGGCGTGCTGCACCGTTGCCGCCCGGGCCAATAGTTCCTATGTCCGGCCAAAATAGACGTTAGGACTTGTGTTTTCTGGTCTGGCGCGGTCACGCTGGCATCCGCAGGTGTATTGCGAGGGACGGCAATTGAGCTGGGACCCCTATGTCGTTCTGGGCGTGTCCAAATCGTCCAGCGCCGATGAGATCCGGAAAGCCTATCGCAAGCTCGCCAAGGAGCTGCATCCGGACGTGCGCCCGAACGACAAGCCCTCCGAGGAACGCTTCAAGCGTGTGACTGCGGCGTTCACCCTGTTGTCCGATGAGCCGCAGAGGGGCCGATTCGACCGCGGCGAAATCGACGCCGACGGCGACGAGAAGTCACAATTCCAGCCAGGTGCGGGCTATGGCGGCGGATTCGGCGGCGGCCGCGCCCGAAGCGCACAAAAAGGCGATGCGTTCGAGGACCTGTTCGACGGATTGTTCAGCCGGGGCGGCGGGGCGCGCGGATTCGGACCCCAGCGCGGCGAAGACGTCCGTTACCGGATGGAGGTCGATTTTCTCGACGCGGTCAATGGCGGCCGCCGGCGCGTGACGATGTCCGATGGCCGCACACTGGACATCGAGATTCCCGCCGGGTTGAATTCGGGCCAGACGCTAAGGCTGAAGTCGCAGGGTCATGCGGGGACGGCCGGCGGGGCGGCCGGAAACGCACTGGTCGAAGTCACAGTCGGCACGCATCCCATCTTTCGGCGCGACGGCGACGATATCCGGATGGACCTGCGCATTTCGCTCGCCGAAGCGGTCGAGGGCGGAAAAACACCCGTCAACACGCCGTCAGGCCAGGTGACGCTGACGGTGCCGGCAGGCGCGAATTCAGGCGATCTGATGAAACTGCGCGGCAAGGGCGTGCAGACGCGGCCCACCGCAGGCGACCTTCTGGTGCGGCTGCTGATCGTGCTGCCTCGCCAGGACGACCCTGAACTAAGGGCGTTCCTGAAGGGCTGGAGCCATCGAAACACCGACGTGCAGCGGTGAAGGCGTGGCCGCAACCGCCTGTGCCGGTTGAAGTATTTCTTGTCAGACCCGGCCCGCGCCGTGCATGGCGTCCCTTTGCAACTGCAGAAGAGGGTTTGCAGGCGCCGCCGTTCAGTCCGTGTTCAGTGTGCCGGACCTAGTCAGGTATCCATGTTCAGACGTGTTCTCATACCGGTGCTGGCGGCGCTGCTGATGGCGGCGCCCGTGACAGCGCAGCAATCGACCTGGGCGCCGGAAGGACGCGACCGGGACCGCGACCGTGACCGGGGCGGCTTCGAGCGCCAGGATGAAGTTCCGTTGAGTTCTATCCTTCGCGACCTCCGGATGCGTTATGGCGGCCAGCACCTCGACACGCAGCAGATGGGTGGGCGCTACGTCATTTCGTGGATTACCGAGGACGGGCGGCGGCTCGTCATCGAGGTGGACGCCTCCTCCGGTCGCACGCTTTCAGTTCGTGGGTAGATTTCATGCGCATCCTGGTTGTTGAAGACGATCCCGATCTGGGCCGGCAGCTGGTCGAGGCCCTGACTCAGGTGGGGTACGCCGTGGATCTCGCGCCGGATGGCGAGGAGGGGCATTTCCTCGGCGACACCGAGCCCTATGACGCCGCCGTGCTCGACCTTGGCCTGCCGAAGATGGACGGCGTAAGAGTGCTGGAGCGCTGGCGGTCGGCGGGGAAGGACATGCCCGTGCTGATCCTGACGGCGCGCGAGCGCTGGAGCGAGAAGGTCGCCGGATTTGACGCCGGGGCGGACGATTATCTCACCAAGCCGTTCTACACCGAGGAGCTGCTGGCGCGTCTGCGAGCCCTGCTGCGCCGGGCGGCGGGACATGCCAGCGCGACGCTGGAGCTGGGCGATCTGCGGGTCGATACGCGTTCGGGACGGGCGTCGGTGGATGGCGAGCCTATCAAGCTGACCGCCCACGAATACCGGGTGCTGAGCTATCTGATGCATCATCAGGGCCGCGTCGTGCCGCGAACGGAGCTGGTCGAGCACATCTACGATCAGGATTTCGACCGGGATTCCAACACGATCGAGGTGTTCATCGGTCGTCTGCGGCGCAAGATCGGGTCAAGCCGCATCTTGACCGAACGCGGTCTCGGGTATCGGTTGATCGATCCGAAGAACGAGAAATTCCAAGAATAGCATGGCGCAGCCGGTCGGGGGCGAGACGGCGGGACCCGAGACCGAGACGACGCAAACGCGCGGCTCGATCGCCCGGCGCATGCTCGTGACGGCCGCCGTCTGGTCCGTGCTGGTCCTGGTGGCGGCGGGGTCCTCGCTGCAGGCGCTTTACGGCGCCGAGACCCAGCAGAGGCTGGACGCCGACATCGACGCAACGATCCTCACGCTGACGTCGGCGGTCGATTCGACGGCCAATGGCGGGCTGAAGTTCAACGAATCCGCACTGCCGAGGGATGAGCGATTCGCCAGGGTGTATTCCGGGCGTTACTGGGCCTTTGTCAGCATCGATGACAAGAACGCCGTGGTGAGGGCGGACCGCTCCCGCAGCTTTCTTGAAACCCGGCCCGACCTTCCCCCCGACATGATCGCCGCCGCCGTCGCTCAACCCGACGCCGTGCAGCGCGCCGACGGCACAGGACCCGATGAAGGGCGTCTGCGGATCGGCATAAGGGCGGTCAAGCTGCCGGAGCGCGATACGCCGGTGTTGCTCTACGCGGCGATGGACCGGACCGCGACCGACAGCGCCGTCGCGCGCTTCGCCTTGCGGCTGGGCGTCGCGCTGGGCGTGCTGGCTCTGGGACTGGTCATCGGCGTCGTGGTGCTGATCCGCTACGGGCTGCGGCCGCTGCACGACATCCAGGACAAGCTCGCCGATGTGCGGGCGGGGCGGCGCGACCGGCTGGACGGGGAATATCCGGCCGAGCTTTCGCCTGTGGTGACCGAAATCAACACGCTGATCACGCAGAACCGCAAGGTTGTGGAACGGGCCCGCACCCATGTCGGCAACCTTGCGCATGCGCTGAAGACGCCGCTCGCCGTGCTGCTCAACGAATCGCGCGGCGCCGACCGGATGTCGGAGCTGGTGAGGCGCCAGACCGAGGCGATGTCGAGCAATGTGCAGCATTATCTGAAGCGCGCGCAGGCGGCGGCTCAAGCCGAGGTTCTGGGCGCACGATCCGACGTCAAGGATGCGGTCGAGGGGATCGCCCGCATGCTGGAACGCCTGCACCGCGAGAAGGAGATCACGATCGACGTCGATGCCGACGAAACGGCCGTCTTCCGGGGCGAACGCGGCGACCTCGACGAACTTGTCGGCAACCTGTTGGATAACGCCGCCAAATGGTGCAGATCGCGTGTCCAGGTGAAGATCTCCCGGTCCGATGACGGGGTCGTGGTGACCGTGGACGATGACGGACCCGGCCTTGCTCCCGAAGACCGGGCCAGGGCGGTCGAACGCGGCAAGCGGCTGGACGAATCCGAGCCGGGAACGGGACTGGGACTGTCGATCGTGAGGGAGCTGGCGGACATTTACGGCGCGCGTTTTCATCTTGAGGACAGTCCCCTGGGCGGGCTGAGGGCCCGTCTTGAACTGCCGGCGGCGCCGCTGTGATCTGGATCGGGCTGGTCGCTGTTGTGGTCGCGGTGGGCGGATCGTGGATCGTCGCCAACACGCTGCGCTCGCGCGCCGTTGTCCTCGCGGCGGCGGCGGTCGGCATCTTGTGCTATGTCTTCATCGGGCAGCCAGCAAAGCCCGACCAGCCCTTGTCGGCGCGGCTGGAGGAGCTGGACAAGCGATCGAGGACCGGCGCGGAGACGATGACGCCGGACCAGCTGATGGCGCTGCTGCAGAAGCGGGCCCTGGACGATCCGGCCGATCCCAACGCACACAAATTCATGGGCGATCTGCTGGAATCGGTGGGTCGCGTGGACGAGGCGGTAATGGCCTATCAGTCGGCGCTGCGGCGCGATCCAGAGTTTCAGCCGGCGCTCAAGGACCTCGCAGACCTGCTGTTCAAGCGGTCGGGCGCCGTGGACGCCTACACGACCGAGCTCTACCGCGCGGCGTACCGGCAGGCCCCCGACGATGCGCGGATCGGGTTCATGGCGGCGCTGGGGGATTATCAGGCCGGGAAGGTGGCGGAAGCGGAGGCCGAGTGGGCGAGGATCGAGGCCCCGCTGGCGGCGGAGGACCCCCGCCGGCAGATGTTCCAGGCGTTTCGCAATGTTTATGTGACCGGGGAGGCTGAGGCGGCTGAACCGGCGGACGCGGCGGCCCGCCTACCCTGAGACGAACTACACCGCTTCCGGGTTGTATCGTTTCACACCCAGCTCGGATGCGCGCTTGCGCACCTCGACCTCATCCCACCAAGCCTGGATGCGCAAAAGCATGATCGCCTTGACGCCGAACGCCAGTTCGATCCGCATGGCCATTTCTGGGGACAAGGCCGATTTCTCGTGAACAAGGTCCGACAGCGTCGCCCGCCGAACGCTCAGAATTCCTGCCGCACGCGTCACCGACAGACCGAGAGGTTCAAGAATTTCGCTTTCGATAAAGGCGCCGGGGTGCGGCGGCTTCATTCCCACCTTTATCGGTTGCTTCGCCATCAGTGATAATCCTCCCGATCAAGGTCAGCGATCACTCCGGCCTGAATCCGGAAGGTAAGCCGCCAATTCCCGCTTACCGAAATGGACCAATCGCCCTTTCTGTCACCCTTCAGCCGGTGAATGCGCCATCCAGGTGGCCCGTCCAGGGATTTCATGTCGGGCGCGATGAGCAGAGCGGCCAGAACGGCCCGAATTCTCCGAACCTGATCAACCTTCAGCCCGGCCGGGTCATCCTGTTCGATGAATTTCAGAAATCCCTTGTGCGCGACCGATGCGATGTCCACATAGGCTGATGTACGGTAACAACGTACGATTGGCAAGTTCCGTCGCTTCCGCGTTTGTTGACGCCTCGCTCGCGCCTTTGTGTCGCTGGCTTTGGGCCGGGCGTGGCAATATACTGCCTGACAGGTCGGGCGACGCCGGCGAGCCAGGACATTTTTCCATGCGTAAGCGTTCCCAGAGGCTGTGGCTGATCGGATCGGCCGCTCTGCTCGTGGCCGGGGCGACCGGGCTGGCGGCGACGGCGCTGAAGGACACGGTCGCTTATTTTTACGCACCTTCGGATCTGGTCGAGAAGGACGCTGTGCGGCCGGGGCAAAGCGCCCGGGTCGGCGGCCTGGTCGAGGAGGGCAGCGTCACCAAGGGCGAGGGGGCCGAAATCCGCTTTCGAATCACGGACGGCGCTCACGCGGCTCAGGTGAGCTATAACGGCCTCTTGCCCGACCTCTTCGAGGAAGGCCAGGGGGTCGTTGCGGAAGGCAAGTTCGACGCGTCCGGCCAGCTGGTGGCGCAGCGCGTGCTGGCGCGCCACGACGAGAACTACATGCCCAGGGAAGTCTACGAGGCGCTGAAGAACAAGGCCGGAGCGGAGGGGGCGGACGAATACCAGCCGCCTAAGGAACCGACCACTTGATCGCCGAGCTTGGACACCTCTTCGCGTTTCTGGCGCTCGCTTCGGCGATGTCCCAGGCCGTGCTCGGCCTGACGACCGGCGGGGAGACCGTCAGGCGGCTGGCCGTGGCGAGCGGCATGCTGACGCTGCTGGCCTTCGCGGCGCTGATCGTGGTGTTCGTGCGGCTTGATTTCTCGGTCGCCCTCGTCGCCTCGCATTCGCATTCGCTGAAGCCGATCCTGTACCGGGTGGCGGGCGCCTGGGGGAACCATGAAGGCTCGATGCTGCTGTGGTGCGTCATCATGGCGGGCTATGGCGCCGTCGGCGCGCTGACGATGCGGGCTGACGCGCTGCGGGACAAGGCGCTCGGCGTGCAGGGTCTCCTGACCACGGCGTCGCTGGCGTATCTGCTGTTCGCCTCGAGCCCGTTCCTGCGCCTCGATCCGGCGCCGCTGGACGGCGGGGGACTGAATCCGCTGCTGCAGGATCCGGCGCTGGCGCTGCATCCGCCCTTTCTCTATCTCGGCTATGTCGGATTTTCGTTCGTGTTCTCGATCGCAGCGGCGGGCCTGATCCTCGGCAGGATCGATCGCGACTGGGCCAGGCGCACGAGGCCGTGGGCGCTGGCGGCGTGGAGCGCGCTCACCATCGGCATCTCGCTGGGGGCGATCTGGGCCTATTACGAGCTCGGCTGGGGCGGGTGGTGGTTCTGGGATCCCGTCGAGAACGCCTCCTTCATGCCCTGGCTGGTGGGCGCAGCGCTGGTTCACTCCCTCATCGTGACGCAAAAGCGCGGAGGCATGGCCGCCTGGACGGCCTTCCTGGCGGTTCTGGCGTTCTGCCTGTCGATCCTGGGAGCTTTTCTGGTGCGGTCGGGCGTGCTGACGTCGGTGCATGCCTTCGCGGTGGACCCTGAACGCGGTCTGCTGCTGCTGATCGGGTTGGCGGCGGCCGGCGGCGGGGCGTTCTCGCTTTACGCCTGGCGAGCGCCCAAGCTGATGGCTGGGCCCGAGTTCGATCCGGTCAGCCGGGAAGGCGCGCTGATCCTCAACAATCTATTCCTGTCGGTTGCAGCGGCGCTTGTGCTGTTGGGGACGGTGCTGCCGCTCTTCGGGCAGGCGATGGGCGTCACGCTGTCAATCGGCGAGCCCTATTTCCAGCTAACGCTGGCGCCGATGATGGCGGTGCTGTTGCTGTTCCTGCCGTTTGCGCAGGCCTCGACCGCGCAAGACCGAGATCAAGCCTCTGGCCAAGCGGCTGGTTCTGGCGGCGGGACTGGCGTTCGCGGCGGGACTGCTGGCGTTTTTCCTGTTTCGCCAGTCGCTGTGGCTCATGTTCGGCATCGTCGTGGGGGCGTGGGTGGTCGCCGGCGTGATCACTGATTTCGTGCGCCGCGTCGGCGCAGGCGGCGTTGGGCGAATGGGCAAGCTGTCGGGTTCGGTGTGGGGGATGACAATCGCCCACGTCGGAATGGGGCTGTTCGTGATCGGAGCGGCCACCGAAACCGCTGCGCGGCAGGACCAGACCTTCGTGCTGCTGCCGGGGGAACAGGCCGAAATGGACGGCCGAACCTTCCGGTTCGACGGCGTGAGGGAGATCGAGGGTCCGAATTACTACGCGACCGAGGGCCGCATCACGGTGACCAGAGACGGCAAGTCCGAGGTGATGACGCCGCAGAAGCGGTACTATCCTGTGGCGGGGACCCCGACAACCGAGGTCGCGATCCGCAAGACCCCGGGCGGCGACGTCTATGTCGCCCTGGGCGATCCGGTGCGCGAGGCGCCCGGCGCGTGGCGCATCCGCATCTCTCACCATCCGCTGATCGACTGGGTGTTCGGCGGCGCCGGCCTCATCGCGCTGGGAGGTTTCATGGCTCTCGCGGCCCGGCGCAGGAAAGAAGCGGACGTCAAGACAGAGGCGCCCGCGTCCAGCGGACCGACGGGCGCGGATCGGCCAGTCGGAGCGGTCGCGTGATCGCGGCGCTTGCCATGGCGATCGCCGTTGGCGCGGACACGCCGCTGCCTGACGCCGGAGAGGAAGCTCGCGCTCAGGGTCTGATGCGCGAGATCCGCTGCGTCGTCTGCGAGAATGAACCGGTTTCCCAATCGACGGCGGACATCGCGGTCGACATGCGCCGGACGATCCGCTCGCAGGTGGAGCAAGGCGCTTCCGACGGCGAGGTGCGGACATATTTCTCCGACCGTTACGGGCAGTTTGTTCTTTTCCGTCCCCCGGCGCGCGGACTCGGCATTCTGCTCTGGATCTTCCCTTTCGCGCTGCTGGCGGCGGCGGGAGGTGTAATAGCGATGCGGGCCGTTCGCGGGCGCCGGGCCGGGCTGACGCCTCTGCCGGACGATCGGCTGGACGGCGATGGCGGTTGAGGCGGGCTGACGAAGGTCTGGCGCCGCCGCAGGATTGCCGTAAAGTGAGGCATGATGGACAGGCAGGTTCGCGCGCCGGGTTGTGGTAGGTGCGGCCAGCGCAGCAAAAGCATTGGTCCGGCCTTTCAATTTGCGCGGCCCGGGTACAATTCTATTGGTCAGTGCGTCGTGTTCGAGCCGCTCCCTCGTGAGCGTTGCAGTGAGAGAAGTCGAAAAATGAAGATCGTTAAGTCTGTCGGCGCCGGGCGGATCGCTGTTTCGGCTGGATTGCTGGCCGTTCTGGCGTCGGGGGCGGCGCTCGCCCCGCTGGCGACCGCCCAGGCGCCGAGGCCGATCGCGGTTGCGCCTCCGGGCGGGGCGCCCATGAGTTTCGCGGACCTCATCGACCGGGTCAGCCCAGCCGTTGTCAGCGTGGTGGTGACGACAGAGGTCAAGGTGTCCAGGCTGGAGAGGCAGTTCAATCCTTTCCGCGGGCTGCCTGGCTTCGACGAGTACGAAGACCGTTTCGGCCGGCAGGGCGAAGGCGAAGATAACGGCGAGGGCGAGGGCGAGCGCGGCGAGGGCGGCACGCCGGAGACCGATCAGGAGGGGAGGTCGCTGGGCTCGGGCTTCTTCATTTCCTCGTCGGGCTATATCGCGACCAACAATCACGTCGTCGAGAACGCCCGCGAAGTGGTCGTGACGCTGAAGGACGGCACGG
Source organism: Alphaproteobacteria bacterium (assembly GCA_034439955.1). Classification (GTDB taxonomy): domain Bacteria; phylum Pseudomonadota; class Alphaproteobacteria; order Caulobacterales; family Hyphomonadaceae; genus UBA7672. Next base: position 7,628 of record JAWXBJ010000151.1, on the reverse strand, counting down.
AACTCGAAGCGGAAATCGTCGGCACCGACGAGCAGACCGATCTGGCGGTTCTCAAGGTCAAGAAGGCCGGGGCGTATCCCTATGTCGAATTCGCCAGCAAGGCCAAACCCCGCGTCGGCGACTGGGTGGTGGCGCTGGGCAATCCGTTCGGTCTGGGCGGGACGGCGACGGCGGGCATCGTCTCGGCGGACGGCCGCGAGTTGACCGGCGGCAACTACAACAATTTCATCCAGGTGGATGCGCCGATCAACCGGGGCAATTCGGGCGGTCCGACATTCAACCTGCAGGGTCAGGTCATCGGCGTGAACACTGCGATCTTCTCCGATACGGGCGGCGGCAGCGTCGGCATCGGGTTCGCGATCGAGGCGGGCGCCGCGCAGATCATCACGGACACGCTGATCAAGGATGGCAAGGTCGTGCGCGGCTGGCTGGGCGTCGAGATTCAGAGCCTCGACCAGCGTTTCGCGGATGCATGGGACCTCAAAAGTTCGAATGGCGCCATCGTCAGCCGGATCACCAAGGGCGGTCCGGCGGAAGCGAGCGGCCTCAAGCGCGAAGACATCATCATCGCCGTCAACGACAACGCGGTGAAGAATCACCGCGACCTCACCCAGCAGGTCGGCGGCCTCATCGCCGGGTCAAGGAATTCGTTCAAGGTCATTCGTCAGGGCAAGGAACAGACGATCTGGGTGGTGGTGAAGGAGCGCGATCCCAGCCTCGGCCGGGAGCCGATCCCGGTCAGCGCCGAGCCGGATGCACCCAAACCTGGCGCCGGCGACGTCAAGGTCCTCGGAGCGACGGTGCGGCCATTGTCGCCTACGGAAGCTGCCGGCCTCGAACTGGCGGCGCCGTCCACGGGTCTCATCGTGGTCGCTGTGGACCGCAAGAGCCCGCTGGGCGAAGCGCTGCTATCGCCGGGCGACGCGCTGCTGTCCGTCAACAGCAAACCCCTGAAGTCGGCCAAGGACCTCGAAGATGCTGTCGCGGCGGCGCGCCGGGACGGCAAGGAGAACATCGTAATCGCCGTGGGGCGCGGCGAGCGCACGACCCTTCTGCCCGTCGAGATCAAACCGGAATAGGGCGTCATGCGGGTTTTGGTGATCGAGGACGATGCCGACGCGGCGGCGTTCGTGAAACGCGTGCTGGGTGACGCCGGTCACACCGTCGATGTGCGCGGAGACGGGGATTCGGGACTGAACCAGGCGCGGGGCGGCGAGTATGACGCTCTCGTCGTCGATCGCATGCTGCCGGGCATGGACGGGGTCAAGCTGCTCAAGAGCTATCGCGAAGGCGGCGGCCGGGCGCCGGCCCTGTTTCTTTCTGCCCTGGGCGAGGTCGATCATCGGGTCGAGGGTCTGCAGGCCGGGGGCGATGACTATCTCGTGAAGCCATACGCGCCCAGCGAGCTGGTGGCGCGCGTCGAGGCGCTGGGGCGGCGCTCGGCGGCGGATGCGCCGACGACGCGGCTTTCGGTGGGCGGTCTCGACATGGACCTGCTCTCGCGGTCCGTTACAAGGGATGGCGCGAAGATCGATCTACAGCCGCGTGAATTCAGGCTGCTGGAATTCCTGATGCGTCATGCGGGACAGGTTGTGACCCGCACCATGCTGCTCGAGAAGGTCTGGGATTATCACTTCGATCCGCAGACCAATGTCATCGACGTCCATATCTCGCGCCTGCGGGGCAAGATCGACAAGGACTTCGAGAAGCCCTTGCTGCACACGGTGCGTGGCGCGGGATACCGGCTCGAAGCATGACAGCCGGCGGATTGCCGGTGCTGAGGATCGGCCGCCTGCCGACGCTGGTGCGCACGACCACTTTCCGGCTGGCGCTTCTCTATTCCTCTGTGTTCATTCTCTTCGCAGCCTCGCTGCTCGCCTATCTCTACTACGAGACGGCGGGGCATCTGGAGCGGCAGGCAGGCGCGGAGCTCAACGCGGAATTCCAGGAGCTGTCGGCCGCCTATCGGGGCGGGGGCGTCGACCGGCTCAACCAGGCGGTGACCGAGCGTTCCTCGGCCCGGGGCAAGTTCTTCTACCTGCTGACGGGCGCCGGCGGAGACAAGGTCTCCGGAGATTTCGACGTCTTGCCGGCTGAGGCGCCTCCTGCGGGACAGGTGGTCGACGTCAAGTTCGCGTACGACGCCCGAACGCCGGAAGGCGACACGACGAGGCGGGCAGCCGAGGGCCGCATATCGCGGCTGGCGGAAGGCGGCGTCCTGATGGTCTCCTACGACGTCGAGGAGCTGGGCGAGGTCAACCGGAGGGTCACCAACGTGGTGTGGCGCTCGGCGGCGGTCGGGTTCGTCCTGTCGCTGATCGGAGGCGTGGTCATCTCGCGCTCTGCGGCGCGACGGGCGGAGCTTCTGACACGCACGACCCAAGACGTCATGGGTGGCGACCTTTCCCGCCGGGCGCCGGTATTCGGATCCGGCGACGAGTTCGACCGCCTGTCGGAGCAGCTGAACGCGATGCTGGGCAAGCTCGAACGGCTGGTCATCTCGTCACGGTCCGCCGGGGATTCCATCGCTCACGACCTGCGCTCGCCGCTGACGCGCCTGCGCAACCGTCTGGAAGGCGGACTGACGGAAACGTCGGCGGATGCCCAGCGGGCGGCGCTGGTGAGGTCGATCGACGACGTCGATGGGGTGCTGGACACGTTTAACGCAATCCTGCGGCTTTCGCGCGTGCAGGCCGGCGCTTCAGGCTCGTTCCGGCGGCTCAACGCCTCAGGGATCACCGATGAGCTGGCCGAGCTGTATCAGCCAGTGTGCGAAGAGGCCGGCCTGGCGTTCGACTACCGGCACGATCCCAGCCTCTTCGTGCTCGCGGACCGGGATCTCGTGGCGCAAGCGATGGCGAACCTGCTGGACAACGCCGTCAAATATACACCGACGGGCGGCGCGATCCGCCTCAAGGCCCAGCGCTCCGTCACGGGAGAGGTCGAGCTGGCTGTGATCAATTCCGGTCCTGGCATCCCGCAGCAGGACCGTGAGCGGGTGATCGAGCGATTCGTGCGGCTGGAGCAGTCACGAACCCTGCCCGGGAGCGGGCTGGGCCTCAGCCTCGCCGCCGCCGTCGCCGAGGCGCATCGCGGGCGGCTGGCGCTGGCGGATGGAGAGGGGCCGGCGGAGACGCCCGGTCTCAAGGCGGCGGTCGTGCTGCCTGCAGCATGAGTGGCCGGCTGTGGACGCTGCGGACCGTTGAGCTACCCTTCCCGGCATGATGGCGCGGCTTTCTTCACTGGGACTTTCGGCAATTCGCGGCGGCGAGGGCGATCCGGTCCGGGCGCTGCAACGCGCGAGCGACCATGCGCCCTATCTGGCGCGGCTTTATCGACAGCAGGCAGGTCCGGGGGGAATGCTGGGCGTGCTCGACGACGCCGGGCTGGACGCGGCGCTGGGCCTGATCCTCGACAGGATGAAGGCGGCCGGCGATCCGGGGTCTCCCGTCAGCGCATCCATGCAGGTCATGCGACAGCTCAAAGAGGCGGCGCATCTCGTGATCGCGGGGGCTGACCTCGCCGGCCTCTGGCCGCTCGACCGTGTTGTCGCCGCCCTGACCGATCTGGCCGATGCAGCAGTGAAAGCGGCGTTGCGGATCGCCATCCGGACAGCATGGGCCTCGGGCGTCTTGGGGGAGCGCCGCGACGCCGACGACCTTCCCGGGCTGTTCGTTCTCGCGCTCGGCAAGATGGGCGCGCGTGAACTCAACTATTCCAGCGATATCGACCTGATCGTGCTGTTCGATCTCGACGTGATCCCCGTGGGGTCAGGGCGCGTCAAGGAGGCCATGATCAGGCTGACCCGCGATCTGGTGAGGTTGCTTCAGGAACGCACCGAGGACGGCTATGTGTTCCGCACCGACCTGCGGCTCCGGCCCGACCCGGCCTCGACGGCGCCGGCGGTCTCGACGCAGTTCGCGCAGTCCTACTATGAAAGCGTCGGTCAGAACTGGGAGCGGATGGCGCATGTGAAGGCGAGGGTCTGCGCTGGCGACGCGGCGCGCGGAGAAGCCTATCTGGAAAGCCTGACGCCCTATGTGTGGAGGCGCCATCTCGACTATTGGGCGATCGCCGACATTCATTCGATCAAGCGACAGATCCATGCGCAGGGAGGCCACGCCGCGCTCCACGAACCCGATTTCGACGTGAAGCTCGGGCGGGGCGGCGTGAGGGAAATCGAGTTCTTCACCCAGGTGCAGCAGCTGATCCTGGGCGGCCGCATGCCGGCTCTGCGCGTGGCGGCCACCAAGGCGGCGCTAGGCGCCCTGCAAGAGGCGGACGTGGTGGCGGCGGAGGTTCGCAATGACCTGTCCGCCGGATATGATTTCCTGCGCTCGATCGAGCACCGCATCCAGATGGTCAATGACGAGCAGACTCACCGCCTTCCCGAGCATGCCGAGAAGCGTGCGCGGATCGCGGCGCTGTCGGGGTATGGCGACCTTGCCTCATTCGAGGCGGATATCGCGGCGGTACGAGGGCAGGTCCACCAGATCTACTCCGACCTGTTCGCGCAGGAGGAACGGCTCTCCGGCGAGGCCGGCAATCTCGTCTTCACCGGCGTCGATGATGATCCCGGCACGGTCGCAACCCTGACGGGCATGGGGTTCCGCGACCCTTCGCGCATCATCGCGACGGTCCAGAACTGGCACCGCGGCGGCGTCGCGGCGACGCGGTCGGCGCGCAGCCAGCAATTGCTGACGACGCTGGGGCCAAGGCTGCTGCGGGCGATGTCCGAAGCAGGCGAAGCCGATGCGGCGTTCGACCGTTTCGCCGATTTCTTCGGCGCGCTCTCGTCCGGGGTCCAGACCATGTCGATGATGCTGGCGGAGCCGGCGCTGACGGACGATCTCATCAAGACGATGGCGTTCGCCCCGCAGCTCGCTTCCGACCTGGCGCGCAGGCCGGCGCTGCTTGATGCGATGATGGAGCCGCGATTTGGCGCGCCGCTCGGCGAGGAAACACCCGGACGTCGCGAGACGGCGTTGCGAAGCCAGTTGGAGCGGTCTCGCGGGTTCGAAGACCAGCTGAATGTCGCACGTCGATTCCACCGTGAAGAGGCGTTCCGGATCGGCTACCAGTTGCTGCGCGGGACGGTCGAGGCGCGAGATGCCGGCGCAGCCTACGCCGATCTCGCGGATGCGTGTGTCGCGGCGCTCGCCGATGCGGCTGAAGCCGAAGTGCTTGCGAAATTCGACGGGTCGATCGGACGCTGGGCTGTCTGCGCCGTTGGCAAGTTCGGAGGGCGGGAGCTGAGCGCATCATCCGATCTCGACCTGATGCTGATTCATGAACGGGACGAGACGGCGGCAGGTGACAGTCTCGCTCCGCGTTTCGTCCAGCGTCTGATCGCGGCGCTGTCCGCGCCAACCGAGGAAGGTCTTCTTTACGAGGTCGACACCCAGTTGCGGCCATCAGGAAGGGCAGGGCCTGTGGCGGTAAAGTTTTCCTCGTTCGCGGCGTACTATGAAAAGGACGCCTGGACATGGGAATTCATGGCGCTGACCCGACTACGCCCGGTGGCGGGCGATATCGGTCTGCGCAAGCGGATCGTCGAGGCAGCCTGCGTAGCCCTGCGACGCAAGAGCGCTGACGCCAGCCTCAAGGCGGATGTCGCCGACATGCGCGCACGGATGGCGCGGGAGAGGCCGGCGAAATCGCACTGGGACCTGAAGCTGACCCCGGGAGGGCTAGTGGATATCGAGTTCATCATACAACAGGAGATCCTGCTGGCGGCCGGGCAGACCCCGTTCGTGATCGAGCCTTCGTCGATCGACGCAGTCGAGGCGCTGGAACGGGCGGGACGGCTGACGGAGGGCGAGGCCTCCGTCCTGCGCGACGGGCTCAGGATGCAGCTCAATCTGCAGCAGGCGCTGCGGATCGCGGTCGGGGACAGCTTCGAGCCAGCCAGGGCGTCCGCTGGCCTCAAACGCTGGATCGCCAGCCACATGGGGTCCAAAAGCTTCGAGGACGTGGAACGGGCGCTTGTCGCGATTCAAGGCCGGGTCGAGGTGCTCAAGTCCGTGAAAATTGGCCCGACCGCGACGGATGGGGGGTCCCGGCCCGTTTGAGCCCCAAGTGAGCAACCCTGGATGAGAGCCGCATGACGACGTCCGCTCCGTGCGTGCAGCAAGCGCTCGGCAAACGTCCCGCGACCATGCATAAAGGCGAAGGGCGCGTCGCGCTCATGGGACGGCGCGTGCCCGTCGGTACGTTTTTCGGAGGTCGTCCCCTGAGCACACGGGACCCGGATGAGGATCTGGTGCGCAAGATAGGCGCTGGCGACAAGCGTGCGGCCAGCGAAATCGTGCGCCGGCATCTGCCCAAAATGGTCGGACTCGGCCGTCGGATGCTGGGTGACGCCGCAGAGGCGGAGGATGTCGCCCAGGAGGTTTTCCTGAGGGTCTGGAAACATGCCGCTTCCTGGAAGCCGGGACAGGCGAAGTTCGAGACGTGGATGCACAGGGTGGCGATGAACCTGTGTCTCGACCGGCTGCGGCGCAGCGCGCGCAATGGCGGGGAGGTGTCGCCGGAGACGCCGGACGGGACGGCTTCCGCTACACGTCCCCTGGACGATCTGCAGCGCAAGGAGAGGGTCCGCGCAGCCCTGCAGGTTCTGCCCGAGCGACAGCGGGCGGCCCTGGTGCTCTGCTATTATCAGGAACGCACCAATATCGAGGCTGCGGAGATTCTGGGCGTCAGCGTCGATGCTCTCGAAAGCCTTCTTGCGCGGGCAAGGCGCGCTCTCAAGGCCGCTCTCTCGGCCGAACGGGCCGATCTCATGAGCGGCCTGGAAACAGGCTGACGAGGACACGATGAACGAGGCGAGATTCATTCAACTTCTTGGCGCCTACGGCGCCGAACTGTCGCGCTGGCCGGAGACGGAACGCGGCGGCGCGGAAGCGCTGCTGGAGGTCGCCTCGCACCGCCTCAAGGATATCTGGGAGAGCGAGCGGGTATTCGACCACCTGCTGGCGCTCGAAACCGACACGGTCCCGCATAGTGCGTTTTCGGCGCGGGTGGTCGCGTCTGTTCCAGCGCGTCGCCCCGTTGTGAAGATCGCGCGTCCCTGGGCGCCCTGGCGTGCGCCTCAATGGGCGGCGGGAGGCGCGGTCGCCGCGTCGCTGGCGCTGGGATTCGCGGTCGGTTACGCGGCCGAGCCGGTCCCGGCCGGGTCTGAATTCGAGCAGATGATGGCGCTGGGCGGACCGGGCGCGGGGGCCATGTTCCTGACGGCCGTCAACGACACAGGCGGCAACTAGATTCATGGCGACCAAGACGTCCCTCGTGCTGATCGCCTCCCTCGTCCTCAACGCGGCGCTGATTGGAGTTACCGGCGGTCGCCTGTTGAACCAGCCCGAGCCCAAGCCGAGTCAGCAGTTCGCGCGCTATGGCCCGCCGTCGGACGTGGTGATGGCGGCGTGGGCGCAGCTTCCCGAGCCTGACCGGATCGAACTCCGCAAGCAGATGCGCGAGGAATGGGCCCTGATGAAATCAGACCGCGAACGCCTCCACGAAGGCGGCCGGGCGGTGCATGAGGCAGCTCTCCTGGAGCCGTTCGACGAGACGCGGCTGCGCAACCAGCTCATCGTATTCCAGCAACGCGAACAGATGATGCAGCGGCGGGC
>JAWXBJ010000150.1:0-14327 GCA_034439955.1 Alphaproteobacteria bacterium | reverse complement strand
TGCCAGGTCTTGACGCCGACAAAGCTGCGACCCGGCACCTCTTCGTCGAAGCGCCGTGTGCGAAGCAGATCGGCTGCGGCGCCAGGAGCAGGCTCGGGGCTGTAACCCCGAGCCCGCATCCGGCCCAAAGCCACTATGCACAATCAGCAACAGGCAATCCCGGCCTGAACCGTTGCGCCGCCCTCGCGCGGCCCATCCAGGCCGGCGTTGCCTTCCAGATCGTCGGTATAGAGATAGCGCAGGCCGCCTCCATCGCGCGCCTTGCCGTGGCGTACGTCCGGCGCAGCGCCGCTCGCACCCGCGATCCAACCGATCAGGGCGTCGAAGTCGGGGACAAACAGGTTGAGCTTTCGCAGCCCGTAGGCGGTCATCGCGCCCGGGACGCCAAGCGGAGGAGGATTGTCGAACGAGCGAAGCTTGACGACGGTGGCCCCGCACAGGAAGCGGCGATTCAAGCCGTTGGCGAGCCTCGTTTCGGAATGCGGCGTCAGACCTATGACGTCCCGGTAGAACGCCGCCATCACGTCAGCGTCGTGCGATACAAGCCCGACCTCGGACTGCCGTTACTTCGTCGTGTTCAGAGCGCCGATGCTGGCTTCAGCCAGGGATCGTCATCGCGTGTCAGCATCCTCAGGTAGTCCGGATCGCGACTGCGCGCGAACACCTCCGGCGCGATGCGTCCGCGAAAGTCCTGCTGCGGTATGTAGTGCGGCTGGCAGCAGAGGCCGTGAATGCTCAGCCGGAGCCCCTCGGTCTGTTTGCGAAACGCGCCATGCCAGGTCGCGCCGTGGAAGAAATAGAGGGATCCCGCAGGCGCCTCCACCGGGACGGCGCGCTCCATGGCCTCGGGCGTTGGCGGAAGAGTTCCGCGCTTATGGCTTTCCGGAACGTAGGCGAAGGCGCCGTTGGCTTTGGTGTAGTCCGTAAGAATCCAGTTCATGTTGGAGACGTGCGGCGTGTCCAGCGGCCACGGCGTCGGCGCGGTGGTGTCGACATGCATCGCCGTCGTGAACTGGCTTTCATAAGCATCCGGGGTCTTGAATTTCACCCAACCATTGCATGTCGACATGCGATGAATATCGCCCAGCAAATGCCTCATCATGGTTTTGCGGATTGGATTAACGTATACTTCTTCGAAGAAGGGTCCTTCATGCAGCAGATGGGTCAGCATGACCTGACCTATGCGTTCCGACTTATCATCCAGCTTGCCGGTGCGTCCCTTGTCCAGGTCAAATGCAGCGCCGGTCCTGCGTTCGGCGACGGCAAGCAAAGCGACCCGGGCGCGCGAAACGAAATCATCTCCCACACGCAGTTTCGAAAATGGAATAATGCACAGACCCTGATCGTCGATCTCGGCGATATGTTCGGCCAAACCATAGCGCTCCACCTCTTCTTCGAGGCGCGGCATTTTTCGCACCAAAGTGTCGCGAGGCAAGACTTGTCGAGTCACCATTTGCGCGCTCCAACGAAACTGCGAAAACATCTTGCGTGGACGTTGTGGCAGATATTGCGTTTGGAAATCGTTGCCCATCTCCGTAGCAAAAACAATAATCGACTCCCTAGTCGGCAATTTTTCTTTCGCACGACATATTGGGGAGGCAGATTTCCGTACAGGGCAAGTTCCCCACAATAGGTACTCACGGGAGAAAAATACGTAACTCCAGACGAAGTGCGCCGTCCACACTGATTGTCCGAGGCGGTTTCGACCCTTCCTGATTCGGGCATTCCGTCCAGCCGTCGCCGATCTCCATACCGCCGGCGCGCCGGCCGCGTACGTCATCCGGGAGATTTTGGATGCGCTTTGAAAAAGGCCCAGATCGCTTCGCTCGCATTCATGTCCTGGGTAGGGACATCCCCTCGCTCTGAGCCGCGCCGGCCGCCGGGCCAGGCGTGCCCGTTGTTGCGCAGAAGATAGTACATGACGTCCGCTCCCTTCCGGCAGTCGGAGAACTCAATGACGTCGCCCATCGCCTCGCTGTTTTTGTAATGCAAATCCTTCTGCTTGGCGCAGCCATTGGCCTGGCCCCAGAACGTTGCCTGTCGAATGGCCGGTGCAAAGTCGCGGTCGGCGGTCCGTTCGTCCTGGCGTTTGAACACGCGCCCGCCTTCGGGCGGAACAACCCCATCGAGCGCTCCCGTGACGATCATGGCCGCCACCGGGCCAGCCGGCATGGTCTCGTCGCCGAACAGGGCGCCGACCACGGGGGCGATGGCGGCGATCTTGACGGACAAATCAATGGCCACACGATGGCTCATCATGCCGCCATTCGACATGCCGGTGACGTAAACGCGCTGCGGATCGACATCGTGCGTTTCGATGAGGCGATCGATGAGTTTGGAAATGAACCCAACATCATCCGGGTCGTTGTGCAGCGACCAGCCGCAGCAATGCCTCACATTCCATGTCAATGTTTCATCCGGCAATCGCCCGCTTCCGTTGGGGTAGACAACGATGAAGCCCTCGCGATCGGCGAGACCATTGAAGCCGGCCATCATCGCCCCGCCGCGTCCATTGCCGCCCCCGCCATGAAGCATGATGACCAGCGCCTGGCTGGGGGCCTCGGACGGATCGTACAGATGGAAGCTGCGCGTCATCCCGTCATGTTGCAGCGTTTCGGTCTGCATTGTCCGCGAACCTTCCCACGCCTGGGAATGCGCGGACGTTGCGCAACCAAGTATGGTCAGGACTACAAGAACGACTCGTTTCAGCATGTCTAGGCTCCGGTTGACCGTAAATCATGCGCCGGAAATCCGGAGCATTCAACGGCGGGTCAGAAGGCCGTTTTGATGCCGATCTCGAACAGGCGGCCGAGCGGCGTACCCTGCGTGTAGTCGTAATTGTTCTGGCTACGATAAAAGGGCGGACCGTCGCCAAAGATGTTCTTGACGCCCAAGGTCTATGTCGTCTCGAAGGGCAGCATCGTTCGGTAGACGAGATTGTGGTAGACCGCACCCTCCGGCCTTGACGAGATCGTCGACAGCATCGTGAAAGTAATTCTTGGCGGAGTCCTAAAAGCGAAAGACTGATACCAGTCGTCGCCAACCGCCCTCGCCCCCGGCATCTCGACGAAATGGTCTGCGAGTTCGGCGTCGAGACCAGCGTGCGAGCCCGGCAATCCTGACCACATCTTCTCGACAATTCGGAAATCAAGCCTGCAGATCAGGGCGTCGCGACTGTCGTAGCTGTTCCGGACTCTAGATCGAGCGTCAGGAAGCGATCCGCCTTGACAGAGGGATAAGTCTTTACGGTCCCGTCGAGCAGCGTGACCTTGACATCGACCGCTTGCGTCTTTCCCAGGCCGAAATGCGCCTGCAGCGATCCGCCAGATTTGTAGTCATGGTTGGAATGGATCCACCGCGTTCCCAGCAGCTTGCCGTCCGAGTGCGCCTCGACCCGGGCGCCGATCAGCGCCGCATCGTCGATGCCGGCGAAGCGCATTCGGAGCCAATGATTGTCTTTCGCCCCGTTGACGCCAGCATTCCACATTACCCGCTGCCGGCGCCGGTCGGCCGGCAGGTCGGCGGTCGGACCCGAATTGGCAGGGTCGGCGATCAAAACCAGATCGATGAGCCCGTCATTGTTAAGGTCGGCGGCCTCGCCAGACGGGCCGTTGGAATCGATGCCCGAGAATTGCGTCGTAGTCGGCCGGAAAGTTCCATCTCGCTGGTTCATGAAGAGGATGCTGCGGTCCATCCCCCAGGCGCCGTCGATCTCGTGCTTGTGGATGTAGACCAGGTCCTGCCAGCCGTCATTGTCGAAGTCGGCGATGACGATGTCCGACCCGTAGGGCTGTCCGTCGTGGAGCGTGCGGCCGACCATGCGCGAGGGCTGGCTTGATGCGCCGATGGAGCGGACCAGCTGTTTCGACATGTGGGGAAACTCGACTTTCCAGAATCGCGACCATTGGCCATAGGTCCAGTTGAGCGGCTCAAGTCCCATGGCGCCGGTCGCTTCCTCGAACTTCAGACCGCCGAGATTGCGCCATGTCATCGAGGTGATCTGATCGGTGTTGACGTGCCAGGTGATGTCGCTGGCGCCCGTCGCGAGAATGTCCATCAGACCGTCATTGTCGAGGTCGGAATAGAAAAGATAAGGCAGGCCGGCACAGTGGCCTTCCGGCACGTAAATCTGCTTTTCCTTGTCATAGAGGTTTCGGCACTCGGCGGCGAAGCCATTGTCCTTGATCGGCTCGAAGCTGAGTCTGCCCGTTTCGGCGAGCCGGTTGCGCCACATCCTGGGCCCCTGCCGGTATTCGCCCGACGCACATCTGGAATCCCATTTCGCGAGGAACATGTCGGAATGATAATTCTGCATGAGGTCGAGATCGCCGTCATTGTCGACATCCCGTAGCGAGATGCCAGGCGAGGCCATGTCGATGTCGGCGTTGCACGCGAAGTCGGCGCCGAAGCCCGGCACGAGATCGGTACCGCCGATGCGCTTGAATGCGCCGTCGAGGAATTTGCCTGAGGCGGTCGGCGTGAAGAGGTAGAGCTGCTGCTGCGGCTGGCCCCCGTTCAACGCGCCGATATTGTCGGCGCCGACGGCGATGTCGAGCCAGCCGTCGCGATTGATGTCGCCGATCGAGGATTCCCGGTTATAGGCCTCACCATTCGAGACCCCCATTTTTGCGCCGACATCGACAAAACGATCGAAGGCGCCATTGGACAGGAGCAGCATGTTGCCGCCGCCGGCGCCGCGCTGCCGGCTGTAGCCGACGAAGATGTCGAGAAAGCCGTCCTTGTTGAAATCGACCGCATTCGCAATGTTAGCCTGGTGACCAGTCTTGTCCGGCGTGCGCTCACCCTCAATTCCAAAGGGGTGAACCTCGAAGGTGAAATTTCCCTTGTTCAGCATCATGCGCATCGTCTGCGCCCCGTCATAGACCGCGAAAATGTCAGTCAGGCCATCCTTGTTGAAGTCGGCGAGAACCACCGATTCCGATCCGCGGATATAGTCGGTATAGCCTGGCACGAGAATGCTCTCGAACACCTGTCCGTATCCGGCCGCGTCATTGGCCGCGTCCCCTGGGAGGATCGGGGCGGCTGGCGGCGGCGCCGCTGACGCCGCAGCAGCAGCGAGCGCGATCGCCGAGCTTGCGGCCATCAGGAGTGCGTGGCGAAGTGATGGGATCGACATCAGGGGGCTGGCTTTCGGACTTGGACGCCGGGTGGCGCGCCTCATTGGTGGGACGAAACTAGGCGAGCGGGCATGTTGGCCAAGCTGACCCAAAGCCTCCGCCGATCAGGCGGCGGAATCCAGTTCTTGAAGGGTTGCGACCAGCGCCGCGCAGCGGCGTCCGCCCGAGTGAACCGCTGGCTTGGACGCCAAAGCTAGCGCCTGCCGCCGTCAGCACATTCCGTCGCCTGAAACGCTCCAGCCTTGTCATCGCGCCGGCCCCGCCCCTCTCAATATGCACCGCGCAGATAGGCGATCAGCGCAGTCCGGTCAGCCTCCGCAAAGTGGAAGACCGGCAGGCCGGCGGGCGGCGACTCGAATATCGCATCCAGGTCCTCAGGCGCATAGCGCGCAATGTCCCTGAGTACGACGCCCTTGTCATTGTGACAGGCCGCGCAGCCATTCTCGGCGAACACCTCCGCGCCACGGCTGGAGGGGAGAGCAGCTGCGGAGTCAGCGGCCGCCGGCGCGGTCTGGTCCTCGGCCAACGCCGCAGAAGTGCAGGCCTGCAGCGCCGTAATGGCGATGCAACTGGCGACGATGCTGACGATCGCGCGACCCTTCACGCAACCACCGCGAAGCTCGTATTAACCTGCTTCTCGCCGCCGTCATTGCGCTCCGCCATGAAGGGCAGGATGCCCGGCCGGAGATCTCCCGAGCGCACAATTCCCGGCCCTCGGCGGACGTCGCCCTTCGCATGCCGGGCCGAGACGATCTTCGCGCCCTGAAATACGTGCCATGCGTCGCTGCGCCCGATCTTCGCCGGCGAGTAGTCGGCCGGAAAGGTGATCTTGACCGCTCTGGCGTCGAGGGTTTCGACCTCCTTGAGGTCGAGTGACCAGGCTTGGCTGATATAGCGGTTATTGTAGGCGGTGAGCGCGGAGCCGGTCAGCTGAACGCCGAGTACCGTCATCTGCTCGCGGATAGCGCCGCCTGACCGACCCTTGAGAGGCGCCTCGACCCGCATCACCTGGCGGTGAAGGCGGGTGACCGACACGTCGAGCGCACCGCCGGACTGGGTTGTCGCGACCGCGTCCGCCATCTTGGTCGGCCAGCCCCACATTTCGCGCGCCGTGATGACATCGCCATTGGCTTCGACAATGTGGGCAAGCGCATACCAGACGTCTTCGCCGTCGAACCGAGCGGAGGCGAAAAGCCAGTTTTCCGCATACCCCATGGGCGACAGGTCGTTGACGCCAAGCTTTGCCGCGATCAGCCGGATACTCGGGGTCGCCGAGGGAGTGGTGTTGGGCGGCAGCATGGCGCGGTAGGTCGCCGGCGCCTCCATGTCGATGATGAGGGCGCTTTCGAGGGCGGCGTCGAACGATTTGCGATCGCGCCAGCGATCCACGTTTTCCTTTGACAGCGAGACCATACTGCCTTGCTTCGGCCAGCCCGTGGGCGTCAGCGCCCTGCCCTGGAAGATGGGCGGATCATAGGCGCGGCCCCAGAATCCGAACGGGGCCGCGTCCTCTGCCGACACTTCGCCGAGGACGACGCGATAGGGCTGGATGCGCTCCACACCTGGCCCCCGCTCGCGCGGCACCGGAACCGCATTCGTGTCGAAAGGCTGGAGATGCACCGAACCGCCAACGAGCTCGACCACCGGCAATTCCGAGAAGGCGTCGTATGGGCTTGGTTCGCCCACCGAAAAACGCGTGCGCTTAAGGTCGAGCGCCCGTGGGGCCTTGTCGAGCGGCCGCTTCGGAAAGTCGATGGCCCAGCCCTGGTCGGAGCCTCTATGGCGCGCAACGTAGGCGGGCTGATCGCCAATCACGCCCTTGCGCCAGTCGGGGTCGGGATGAATGTCGAAGCGAAGATCGCCATTGCCGATCTCGCGGAACCAGTATTGCGGGTGCGCCGGCTCGTCCAGCCACGCGGTCTCAAGCTCCAGCATGCGGTAGCCGCGACGCACCGTGTGCGAACGGATCACGCCATCATCGGCATCGACGAACACGTCGCCGTCCTTCTTGCGGATCATGCCGTTCTCGCGACCGCGAAAACGACCGAAGTCGCGCGGCAGGATCCAGGGCAGAGACGTCCACCAGCGCAGACCCTGGTAGTAGCAGGTGAAGGAGAGATCGACCTCGGTATAGTCGGGTCCGCAATTGAGCACGCCGATATTCGCGGGCGGGATCAGCGCGTTGTAGGCGTTGTACTGAACCAGCGGTTCGGGGTCAGCCTGCAGGAAGGGCGGCGTCATGCGGCGCACCCGATCCGGATCGGTGCGGTAGGTGAGCCCCACCATGATGCGGTAATTGCCGCCCGAATCGGCGGTGAAGCCCGACTTGTTCCATTTGCGCATCCGCGCCTCGACCTCGCCCGCAAAGGTGGGGATGCGCCCCGGCGGCGGGGCGTCGGGCGCCTGCGCAAAAGCGCTGCCGCCAAACCGCATCAGCGGCAGCGTCGCGAGCCCGCCGAGTACGAGACGGCGGCCGGGAGTCCACAAGGGCGTGGTCATGCGGGTCTCCTTGAGACTGGAAGTGCAAATGCGATGAGATGGGTAGTGTTTGTAGCGCCACCGGTCGGCGTCACTAGGAATTGGCGACCTTTCCACATATAGGTCATGGGCGCGCCGCCGTCGTCGAACGAGGGGCCGATCGGCTGGCGCCAGACGATCTCGCCTGTAGTCTTGTCGTAGGCGCGCATTACTGCGCCAAGATGGAATTTAAGCGCAGTGAGGCGCGAGCGGTCGAAGCCCGGGGCGCTGCGGACACCCGAAAACCTGTCCTGCGGAAGCGCCGCCGACCGCTCCGGCGGACGGTCTGCCCCACTCTTCTGCCGCGCCTCGGCGCCGGTCGCGGCGAAAAGCAGGGTCGCAGTCACCATAGGATTGGATTTGGACTGCGTTCCCAGATCTGGAAGGTCGAGTCTGGCGAGCGCCGGATGGTTCTTGGGGCCAGGCCCGTTGGCTTTCTGCCACGCAATCGTCCCCTTGCTGAGATCAATTGCTGTAATCGTCGCCCAAGGCGGATTGACGAGCGGCAGCCCGTCGACCCGCGAGCCGATCTGCCGGAAGCGGTAGCCGAAGAAATTGTCTTCCTTGACCATGGACCGGATCAACGCGTCGTTGACGGCGGTGACATAGAGCTTGCCCGTTTCGGGATCGAAGGCGCCCCCCGGCCAGTTTGCGCCGCCGCCAATCCCCGGGGCGATTACCGCCCCCTTGATCGAGAGCGGCGTATAGAGCGGACCGCGCTCATAAGGCGCGAGCATGGCCAGCGCCTTGGCGTGCAGCTCCGGCGTAAGGCTGAGCACCCGGTCATCCGCCATGCCCTGGCCTGCGAACGGCGGAGGCTTGGTGGGGAAGGGCTGGGTCGGCGAGGTCTTTTCTCCCGGCAGCGTCGATTGCGGAACGGGCCGCTCCTCGATCGGCCAGAGCGGTTCTCCGGTCACCCGGTTGAAGACAAACGCGAAGCCATTCTTGCCAAGCTGCGTCACTGCCGGAATCACCCGGCCATCCACCGTGATGTCGCCCAGCACGGGGGCCGAAGGCAGGTCATAGTCGAAGATGTCGTGGTGGATAGTCTGGAAGTGCCAGACGCGTTTGCCGGTCGCGGCTTCCAGGCAAACGATGCTGTCGGAGAACAGGTTGTCGCCGTGACGGAAGCCGCCATAGTAGTTGTAGGTCGGGCAGGTGAGCGGAACATAGATGAGGCCGCGCTCGGGGTCGGCGCTCATCAGCGACCAGGCGTTGGTGCTTCCCACCCAGCGCCAGCTTTCCTTTTCCCATGTCTCGACGCCGAACTCGCCCTCCGCAGGGATGGTGTGAAACGTCCATTTGAGTTCTCCGGTTCGAACGTCGAAGCCGCGAATGTCGCCGGGCGGCGCGATCGGGCGGCCCATCTTGTCGCCAGCCGGCAGATAGCCCGCCTCTGTATCGGTGACGACGAATCCGATGACGACAATGTCGCCGACAATGACCGGAACCTGGTTGCTGTAATTGATCCACCAAGGGTTTTCAGGCATCCGCCGCAGTGTGGCGTCGAGATTGATTTCGCCCTTGCCGCCCACCCCCCCGAATTCGGAAACCCGCTTTCCAGTGTCGGCGTCGATGGAGATCAGCCGCCGATCAGCCGTGGTCGATAGGATACGCCCGCGACCATTCTCGTCCTGCCAGTAGGCGCAACCGCGCGTGGTGAATCCATAGCTGAGCGGTCGTTGACCGGTATAGCCGCCAGGATCGTGGCTCCATAGCGTCTGGCCTGTACCCGGATCCATGGCATGCACGATGCCGAGTTGCGTTCGGATATAGAGTCGCTCGCCGATCTTGAGCGGAGTCCCCTTGAAATTGTCAGTCCGGAAGCCCGGAATGCGCGCCTGCAATCCAGGAAGCATCTCGTTGTCTGGCGCATCCCATATCCATGCGATTTCCAGTTCGGCGACATTTGCAAGAGCGATCTGGTCGAGCGGCGAATACTTGCGTGACATGAGGTCGCCAGCATAGATCGGCCAATCTCCCTTCATCGTGTCGAGGGGGCGTAAGTTAGGCGTCGTGTTTCCGTGCAGCTGGCTCCCCAAGCCAGTCGAAGGCGTCGCGTCTTGCGAGGCGCAGGCGGCCAGCGGCGTCATCCCAAGCACAGCCAGCCCGGTCAGCGCCGTCCGGCGGCTGATCGCGTCGGTCGGGGTTGCCATGTATGGCGCCGCCCCGGCGATTGGGTCTCCACACTTCATGACAATCGCCTTTCAAACCTGTCAGAGCCTCTGCGGCCCATGACAGGCACGCCCGGTTTCCTCAACGGCACGGTCCATGGATGGATGTCAAGACGAACGTACAATCATATGCAGGAGCGTCAATGTGGCTGCTGCCTTCCCGCATCCGCATCCGCAGCGGGCAATGTGCCGGGGTTCGGGACCTGAAGCCTCAGTCGTTTCACCAGCTCCGGATTGATGTAGCGAAACGCGTCGCGCTCTGCCGATACGCCACGGTCGCCCTGCTGCAAAAGCCAGCGATCCAGCTCGGCCTCCAGTCCGCTCTGGACAGCGGCCAGCGCCCGTTCTCCGGCACGATTGTGAAGCTCGAAAGGATCGGTCTCGATATCGTAGAGTTCGACTGCCGGCCGTTTCTCGTAAGCCGCGAGGCGGGCGGCCGCAAAGGCGTCACCAGCTTTCGCCGCCAGCTGCCAGTCGCGATAGACTGCGTCGCCGCTTGCCGTGTTGTTGAGAAGGTTTCGATAGGGCGCATCAGGGAGGAGGTTGCGAATCAGCTTGTAGCGTTCGTTCCTTACCGACCGGATCGGATAGGCCTCGCCGCCGATGATCCCGAGATTGGTGTGTATGCCGTAGACATGCGTCCGAAGTGTGTCGCTTCGACCATGGAGCACCGGCAGGAAACTCATTCCGTCAGTCTGCGCCAGCGGCTCGCCGCCTGCTGCCGCCACCAGCGTAGGAACGACGTCTGCATAGGAGACCATGGCGTCGGTGATCGCGCCGGCCCGGACCTCTCCCGGCCAGCGCACGATCATCTGAGTGCGCACGCCAGCGTCGTAGAGCGTCCATTTGGCGAAGGGCACGGCATTGCCCTGCTCGCTGGTGAACAGGACCAGCGTGTTCCCGGCGACGCCGGCCGCGTCCACAATCCCGAGAATGCGGGCGAATTCGCCGTCGAGCGCGGTGATCTCCGCGTAGTATCGCGTCAGCGAACGACGCGTGACAGGTGTATCGACCAGATACGCTGGCACATGCACCCGCGCCGGATCGAAGGCGCTCGCGTCGCCTTGGGTGTAGGGCACATGCGGGTTGTGGGAGGCGACCACAAGAAAAAAGGGTTCCGTCGGGTCCCGCGTGACGAACCGGGTCACCGCCTCAAAATCCACCGCGGGCAGGTCTGGATCGTCGCCGCCGCCGGACGGATCACCAACCGTCTCGTAAGGAAAGGCCGACGCCGGACCGAAATGGGTCTTGCCGGTGAGGCCGACGCGGTATCCGGCGGCCTTGAGATGATGAAATACGCTGAGCGTACCTGCCTTGACGAAGGAGTGCTGTGGATAGGCGCCGCTGCGCATCGGGTCGAGCCCGGTCAACAATTGCTGGCGGGTTACGGCGCACATGGCAGTGGACTGGAATGCGTGCGTAAAGCGCATGCCCTCGCGCGCCAGCCGGTCGATGGTTGGCGTGGGAACGTCCAGGCCGCCATAGGCGCCGCTGTCGTGCCAGCTCATGTCGTCAGCAAGGACAATGATGATGTTGGGTTGTCTTAGGCCGCCCGTAGGAGCGGTCGGGACCGGCGCAGGAGCCTGCGAGCAGGCTCCGAGCAAGAGGGATGCCGCAGCCAGCATTTGGCGGAGGTGAGTCGAGACCGAAGCTTCAGTCATGTGCTTGCGCCAACCACGTTCCTAACCGGACGTTCGTTTAAGTATTAGCCACGAAGGAATGTCTTTCAACAACATGTTGGTCAAGCGCCTTCCGCCACCCGGTTGCTTACAAAACGACGCCTTTCGGGGAGAGCGAAATGGTCGCAAGTCACGGCGTGCCGCAGATGACAACCGGACCTGCTTTTTGAGAAGGATATGAAGCGCTGAGGCATCTCTACCTTTTGCTGCCGCCCCCACCCTGTACTGGGCGATGAAGTGCTTCTTGCCGGACGACCGAACCCGCAAGCCGAAACCGGAGAGTACATTGTCCCAGTAGAAGGGCGCACCCTTCTCAACTGGCGGCAGTGCATCGATTGACCGCTTGACGAGTTTCACGCTGCACCTCCGGGCATGGTGCAGAGGCAGTCTGCCAGCCGAATTCTGGTAAGCACATGGTAAGCATCTCACGCAGGAATCGGGGGTGATTTGAGGAAACAGGAGGAAACGGAAATTGCCATCAGGCCCTTCTCACGCGAGCGGATCTCGGCCTGTGAGTAGCGCCGCAAACCCTTGTGGCGCTTCGAAACTTGCAACCTTGCGCCACTTCGGGTTATAGCGTGCCACGCTCTGCAACGCAGGTGCGCCGCCTTAGCTCAGCTGGTAGAGCACCGCATTCGTAATGCGGGGGTCAGGTGTTCAAGTCACCTAGGCGGCACCATCTTTTCAATCACTTAGCTCGACGACCAGGCGGCGAACGGCGCGCGGAGTAGCACCGGAGTAGCACCGCGCGGCAAAATACTCACAACAAAGTCGGGCGTTGCCGGGCGTTGCAGGGTATCGGACCGCGTGGCCGAAACGGCGCACCGGGTTCGGCTGAGCAGCGAGCAGCAAGCCGCTCGCTGGTGCGCAGCGCCACGTCGTTCTCATACGTCAGAGATCAGTTCTCGCGGGTTAGCGCGGAGAGCGCTTCGTCCATCGTCGACGTTCTGCGCCGTGCGCTGGCGAATGCATCAAGGTCCGCAGGATCGTACCGAACAGCGCGAGCAGTTGCGCGTATGAAGCGCGGCCCCGTCCCGGCTCAACGCATCTTGTCCAGGGTTGATTTCGACAGGCCAAGCCGACGAGCCGCTTCCCGCACATCGAGCAGGCGTGGTTCGGAAGAGTCCCAAGTCGATTGCAGTGGCTTCGCGGGCCGCCCTCGTTCAGCGCCCCTGCCCGCGACGTACTGTACTGCAGCTATCAGCGAAGCGTCAGCTAGTTTCGCTGCGGGCGTCGGAGCGTGGCCGCGAGTTTCGCAGGCCTCCGCGCATGGGACGGCGTCGACAGCGAACAGATCGAACTGATCTACACCGGTCCGTGTACCGAACTTTTTGTACGAGCGGTCGCCCATGACTCCTTCTCCACCAACAGAAGAAGCCAACCGCAAGGAGTTATCAACAGGCTGAGCGCGACAGTTGAACCCACCGTGGATCCACGGTGCCCCTCTTCGACATGCTCGAGCGCCTGCTCTCTCCAGTCATACGAACCCTGCACGTGAAAGCCGAGTTGGATCCTCGTCCTCACGACCCCGCAGCCGTTGGCGCTGGGTCGCCCGGTCCTGGCCCCGTGCCGCGTACGCGCTCTGCTCGGACGCTTCCAGCGCGCGGCGGACAGCTTGCCCGCCGAGTGCCGAGACTCAGCAATTTCCCTTTGCCGCTTCCTGCAGGATCAACGCGTCCAGCGTCAGGTCCGGCATCGGCATGCGGAGCCGCTGGTTCTCAACTTCCAGATCTTTCATCCGCCTGACTTGGTCCGTCCCCAGCCCGACATATTATTCCGACAGCCAGCGATGGTAGATCACATCGCTCACGCCGATCGAGCGCACCGCATCCACCACCGAATGGCCCTGCGCCATCATCACTACGCTACGCGCGTGGCAGTTCCTTCATCTCAATACCAAGCCGGGCCATGCGGCTGCGGACTTCGGGCCATTCCTGTTCGAGGAACCTCTTGCGCTCTCGGTGCAGCAGCACTTTGCGCACGCCCATGCGCACTTCAAAACCGATGCCGCGGCGCTTTTCGGTGACATTCTCACGCTGCAGTTCGCTGAAGACTTTCGCCGCCGTGAGCGGGCTTACGCCGAAGTCGTTCGCAAGCTGCCGCACCGAAGGCAGCAGTTCGCCTTCAGGATAAGAACCCTCCAGAATCCGTCCGATTATGGCGTCCATGATCTGCCGATAGATTGGCTGGCCGTCAGTCCAGGTCGCTGCGTTCGATGTCATGTCTCTGCCTCACGGCCGCGCTGCCGTTCGCGTTTTATAGCCCCGTTGACAATCTCCGTCCACCTGTGATGTTGTGTATTAGATACATAGTACACCTGTAGTCAATTCATGAGCGTCATCACGAAACTCAAGCGTGGCCGGGCAGAAGACGTAACCAGGTCCGACGCCGCGGCCGAAGACCCGTCGGCACTGTCCGCCATGGACCGTGCCGTGCGCCGGCGGCGCGTCACGCCAGTGCGCATCGCCATCGGCATCACGTTGCTACTTTTCCTTGCCGCTGGGGTTTTCGGCTATATGCGCTACGGTACACAGCGCACGCTTTCCGTTTCCGTCGAACGCGTCACGATCTCAGCCGCGCAGCAGGCGGCTTTTCGCGACTATGTGCCAGTCACGGGGACCATCGCGCCGGAGGACACGGTCTTTCTCGATACTGTCGAAGGCGGCCAGGTGACGGAGGTTCTGGTCGAGGACGGCGCGGTGGTCGAAGCAGGTCAGGCCCTAGGTGTGGTCTCTCAATAGGTTGTCCACTCGGCGCGGACCGAGGAGATTGATGTTGCGACACGTCAATTTCTGCGGAGATGCGCCGAGTGAACATCC
>JAWXBJ010000149.1:0-34998 GCA_034439955.1 Alphaproteobacteria bacterium | reverse complement strand
CCAGAAATAGAAGGCCAGAAATAGAAGGCCAGAAATAGAAGGCCAGAAATAGAAGGCCAGAAACAGAAGTTCGCCAGGCAAGCAAAGTTCAGAGCTTGAGCGGGCGCCATTTGAAGTCAAAACCGCAGCGGGGCGGACAGGTGCGCGCTCCGATCTCCATGGTCATCCCGCGTTCGCCCCGGCCGACGACGATGTTCATGTCGCCCGCCCCGAGCTGCACGACGCCAAGGTGCGCCGCCGTGGAGAGAGCGGCCAGACCCGCCGCCAGCATCGCGCCGGCAAGGGTCAGCCTGGTGGTGAGATTGTGAGCCATGCATCCCTCCGTCATCGTCCGGGCTCGCCGCCCACGCCCTGTCCTGACCGTCGCCGGATCAGCCGCCTTCGAGATCCCGGAATTGCCGCTTGAGCTTCCACTCCTCGCTGGTGACCGAGCGTTCCATGCTGGCCAGCCGGTCGTCGAGATCGCGGAACTTGTAACGGATGTTCGAGAAGGTCTCGGCCGGCCGGTCCGACACGCCGCGCCAGAAGCGTTCCTCGTCGGGCGTCAGGTTGCGGGGACGGAAGGGCTGGTAGGGGGTTATCGCCCAGAGGACGAGATAGCCCACGATGACCACTGTCGATCCGATACCGGTAAAGAAGAGAACGGCCGTGACCACCCGGGTGATCGTGGGGTCCCATCCCATGCGGTCGGCGATGCCGCCGCAGACCCCGGCGAGGAATTTCTGGCGGCTGCGGTAAAGCCGCCTGGGATTGGGGGACGTGGTGTATTCATCGACCATCAGTTTATGTCTCCCCTCGTCCTTTCGGTCGGGCGCGGCCGCGGGGTGATCCCGTCCGGCTCGACCAGCCTTTCCAGCGTTTCGATGCGGCGCTCCATCGTGCGGGCGGAGCGCCAGATGTCTTCGAGCATGCGCTCGTCGTCATCCGTGAGGTTGCGGGCGTTCCTCGCCTTGGAAAAATAGTGGAGGAACATCCACGGCAGCACCACGAAGATGCAGATGATCGAGACCAGCCCGAGGCTCATGGCCATGACGACCTCCCCATCGCCCATCATTACGCGCCCTCGCCTTCAGCCGGCCTGCGGCGGGCGGGCGGGCTTGGCGCCGGCGCCGGCGTGCCGCTGCGGCGGCGCTTGAGTTCGGCCAGCTCCTTCTCGACCGACTCTTCAGCCGCGAGTTCCTGGAACTGCGCCTCAAGCGAACGGTCGCCGACATTGATGAGATCGGCGTAGGCCTCCATCTCGTCGACCTTGCGTTCGACCTGGGCGTAGCGGCGCATCGCCTCATCGACCTTGTTGACCTCGATGCGGGAGCGCATCGCGATGCGTTGCTCCGCAGCTTCACGGCGAACCACCAGGGCGCGATGTTTCGTCTTCGCCTCGTCCAGCTTGGCCTGCAGTTTTTCCAGATCGTCCTGCCGCTTGACCGAGACTTCGTCGATCGCTTTCAGCGCCTGGCGGCGGCTGTCGATCTCGCGCTCGGAACGCTGCTTGGCGGCGAGGGCCCCGCGGGCGAGATCCTCACGGCCTTTCTCGACAGCGAGTTCGGCCTTGGCGGTCCAGTCCTGACGGCTAAGTTCGAACGCCGCCACGTCCCGCTCGTATTCCTTCTTGTCGGCCATCGACCGCGCGGCGGCCGAACGGACCTCGACAAGGCAGTCTTCCATTTCCTGGATGATCAGGCGGGCGATCTTTTCGGGATCCTCCGCCTTGTCGAGCATCGAGTTGATGTTCGAATTGATGATGTCGGACAGTCGGGAGAAAACGCCCATATCAGAACCTTTCAAAGTTTCTTGTTTCAGAAGATGATGCGGGCGATGACGAAGCCGGCGGCGAAGAAGCCCCAGCACTGCATCGGTCTTGAAGCGATCCAGCGGCCGAAGCCATTGACGCCGTCTTTTGCGGCGCTCCGGTCTCTCTCGTCAAAATAGCGCATCAGTCTCTCCATCTTCGCCGGTGTGCCCCCGGCATGGGTGATTGAATGCAACCGGCATGCCAGTTTTCGCTAACCATTCTCTACCCTGTAATCGCGCGCATTTTTTGCTTAGGGGCAACCTGACGAGCCAAATTTGGCGAAACCGGCCGCGCAATGTCTGGCGTAATTCGCCAATCTCTGGCACGATCCGCCAGATGGCGACCCCCTCTCCTCCCGAGCTGATCGGCCAGTCGCCTGCCTGGATGGAATCCCTGGAGCAGGTGTCGCTGGCGGCCCTGGTGGACCGTCCCATCCTGGTGATCGGCGAGCGCGGAACCGGCAAGGAGCTGATCGCCGAGCGGCTTCACTTCCTGTCGCCGCGCTGGGAAAAGCCATATGTAAAGGTCAACTGCGCCGCGCTGTCGGAGGACCTGCTCGACAGCGAATTGTTCGGCCACGAAGCAGGCTCCTTCACGGGCGCGACCAAGCGCAGGCATGGCCGCTTCGAACAGGCCAATGGCGGCACGCTTTTCCTCGACGAGGTCGCCACCGCCTCGATGAAGGTGCAGGAAAAGCTGCTGCGCGTCGTCGAGTACGGCCAGTTCCAGCGTCTGGGCGGAGAAGACATGCTGACGGCCGACGTGCGCGTCGTCGCGGCTGCCAATGTCGATCTCCCCTCCCGCTGCGAGGATGGCCGCTTCCGCGCCGACCTTCTCGATCGCCTCGCCTTCGACGTCGTGACACTGGCGCCCCTGCGGGCGCGCGGAGACGACATCGACCTGCTGGCGGAGTATTTCGGCGGGCGCATCGCGCGCGAACTCGAAGCCACCTTCCCCGGCTTCCACCGCTCCGCCCTGCAGGTGATGCACGCGCACGAATGGCCGGGCAATGTGCGTGAACTCAAGAACGTCGCCGAGCGCGCAACCTTCCGGGCGCTGGCGGCGCAGGCCAACGGCGCTCCTTACGTCGCCGTCACGCTGACGGGAGACGTGCTGGACCCGTTCGCTTCGCCCTGGCGTCCCCGCCGCGACCTCGCAGGCCCGATGCGCGCGCCGCCGCCCCCGGCGCCGCCGCTTCCGACGCCCGACCCTGTCCCGAATATCCCCCTTCCGAAAGACCCGGCCCAGGCGATCGAGTTCGAGGCTGCGGTACGCGAACTGGAACAGCGGCTGCTGGCGCAGGCGCTCGGCGACTGCGCGGGACATCAGCGCAAGGCCGCCGAAAGGCTGGGCCTCAGCTATCACCAGATGCGCGGCCTGCTGCGCAAATACGGCTATGGGCGCGCCGCCGACGGAACGGCCAACGGCGCAACCGACGAGGGGGATGACGGCAACGCTTCGATAACGCAAGTCGAATAGGCTGGCAGCCTCGCCTCTCCGGCCGATCGACAAGGCCGATGACCCTGCGCATCTCATTTCTCGGGCTCGACTTCGACGCCCTGCCGCTGAAAGACGCCGCGGCCGCCATCGCCGCCCGGGCGGGTTCAGGCGCAGCGTTCAGCTATGTCGCGACCCCCAATGTCGATCACATCGTCCGCATCGACGGTGAGCCCCGACTTCGGGAGCTTTACGCCGGCGCATGGCTGACCCTTTGCGACAGTCGCATCCTCGAACTTCTGGCGCGCGCCTCGGGGCGAGCCCTGCCGGTCGCCCCCGGCGCCGATCTTGTTGAGGCCCTGTTCCGCGATCATGTCTGGCCGCGCGACCCGGTCACCGTGATCGGCGGATCGGCCGCCGCCGTCGAGGCGCTCAGGAAGCGCTACCATCTCGCCAACCTCTTCTGGTTCGACGCCCCGTCCGGGCTCCGTGACGACGCGGAGGCCCGCACCCGGTGCGTTGACTTTATTCGAGACCACCCCGCCGACTTCGTTCTCCTCGCGGTCGGCTCGCCCCAGCAGGAGATGATCGCGCACGAAACCCTGGCGCGCGGCGGAGCGGTCGGCGTCGCGATCTGCTGCGGCGCCAGCCTCGATTTTCTCACCGGAGAGACGGCCCGCGCGCCGCGCTGGATGCAGACCGCGCGCCTCGAATGGCTGCATCGTCTCGCCACCGAGCCGAAGCGTCTGTGGCGCCGCTACCTGATGGACGGACCGGCCATCGTCCGCCTCTGGCTGGAATGGCGCTGGAGCGCTTTCAGGCGAGCCGGCAACCGCTTCGCGATCAGAAAACGCGACCAAACAAGAATATAGGGCATTTCGGCGAGTCCAGGATCGCCGAAACAGTTCGTCCTGCCTGCCTGAAGCGGGCGGCGCTCTGGCGACCTGCCGCACGACATGCCAGAACTCCTCAGGCGGGAGCGGCTTGGGGCGCGGCGCACATGCGCGGACTTCTCATCCATTGGGACGAGGCCCTCGACGGCGCCTTTCGCCGCCGGTTCGAGGCGGCGCTGGCCGATCTCAGGATCGACCATGCCGACGCGCTGGTGGACCAGGACGCCGAGGCCTCGCCGCGCGCCCGTCTCATTGTGGCAGGCGCCGGCTCGAAGCCCTCGCCGGGCCTGACCCGGGACGCGACGATCATCCTTGCCGGTCCCGGCCTGTTCGCGTCCGGGGTCGCAGGTCTGCGCCTCGAAGCCGCCGACATCGACGCCCGAACGCGGCGCTGGACCGCCGTGGCGGAGAAGCTGGGCGCTCAAACCGGTCGTCCAGGCCTCGCCGCACTCGTCGAAGCCGGCGATGATCCCGACACGCTGAGGGCGAGGCTCGATGTGGCCCTTCGCGACGCTTCGGCCGCAGAAAGCGAGCGCGCCCGGCTCGAACGCGAACGTGACGAGGCGATGCGCGCGCGAAAACACGTCGAGACCGCCCTCGCCGCCGAGCGCGCGGAGGCTCTCGCCATGCGGCGCGAGATCGCCCGGCTCGAAGACCTTGCGACGTCGAGCGTATTCGCCCTCTCCTTCGTGCCGGACGACCACCGCCGAATCGTCGAACGGGCTCGCGAGCAGGCGGCTCTGGCGC
This sequence comes from Alphaproteobacteria bacterium, assembly GCA_034439955.1. Classification (GTDB taxonomy): domain Bacteria; phylum Pseudomonadota; class Alphaproteobacteria; order Caulobacterales; family Hyphomonadaceae; genus UBA7672. Next base: position 30,129 of record JAWXBJ010000149.1, on the reverse strand, counting down.
GCCTCGCCTCGACCCGGGCGGCGGCGGCGGCGGCGACCCATCCCGACGCGCTCGTCTGGCCCAAGGCCCATGCGATGTATTCCGGTGAAACGCGCAACGGCCTACCTCATGGCGAAGGCGTCCTTGTCTTCCACGCCAGCGACCGCAGCTCCGCCCGCTATGCCGGCGAGTTCCGCGACGGTGTGCGCGCCGGCCATGGCGTCGGCCTGTCCGAGGAGGGCCATGTGTGGACCGGCGCGTGGCGCGACAACGAGGCCCATGGTTGCGGCCTGCTTGAGACGCCCGACGGTCGCCGCTTCGAGGGCGAGGTGGCGCCGGATGAAACCCGCGCACCCCGCCGTCTCGCCGGCTGGAGCTGGGAGGCCGCCGCCGCGCCGGGCGTCGCGACCGTCCACACAAAAGCCGTCCCCCGTCTTGCCGCGCCCTCGGCTGGAGCCTGATGCGATCGACCTGGATCAGGTCAAAAAGCTGAGCGCCGGATTGGACGCAGTTTGACTTGGTCTCGGGAGATCAATCTTCCGGCCGCGCGGACCGCTTTCGCTTGCGGGACCTGGCCGGGGCCTCGCCCAGGATGGAGGCCAGCCTCGGAGGCGTCGGCGATCCGCCCTGTCCCTTCGCGGACCTCGCGGGTCTTTCAGCCCGGGCGGGAGCGTCACGGATGATGGTCAGAAAAACGATGCCGAGATCGACCGCGAGGCTCGCGAACAGCGCCAGGAATTCCTTCTCGCCGAAGGTGAAGGACGTTTCCTTGTCCGGTGTGACGCCGAACCATCCGGCCATCCAGCCGACAAGGCCAAAGAAGGCGGCGCGGGTCGCCTTGGGTCCTTCGAGGAACTCGAACTCCGGCGTTTCGACATCCTCGATCGCGCGCACCTGCCCGGCGGCGGCCAGGAGCTTCTCGTGGAGCACGACGTCCCAGCAATAGCCCGGATCGGAGGCGCGCGCCGGATCGGGACTGCCGGGACGCCGGGGATCGGCGCCGACCTCGGCGGCGAGTTGCGTCAGGCGATCGGCGAAAGCTGTGGCGTTCAGCGCCCGCAGACCGTTCGACGCCTCGGCGAAAGCGCGGGCGTCCTCGTGGACGCTGACGAACAGCGCCCGTCTCTCCGACGCCGGCAACCGCGCGGCGCCCGCCAGCTTTTCCAGCACGCCAAGCTCCGCCTCATCAATCGTCGCACCGGCCGCCGGGACGGTGCGTTTGACCAGCGCCGTCACCCTTTGCTCCAGCCGCGCGCGCTGGTCCGCCACCGGCGCGATCCAGCGCTGGCGCACTTCGAGGCCCAGATTGGCGGCGCGGTCGGCGAACGAAAACCGGCTGCGCATCAGCGGACCTTCGCCTGGCGTTGAGACGGGCCGGTTGGCGCAGGTCCGGCCCTGGCTCGCCTCCGTCCTGGCCCGTTCGCCCGCCAGCCCGGCGGCGCCGACCGTCGCGGTCTCTGCGGTCTCCAGCGCCAGGCTGGCGCGCGCCATCGACCCGGCAATGCGGCTCACCACCGATTCAAACTGGCGCTCGGTGAATTCCTGTCCGGCCAGCTCCTTCCAGAAAAAGCCATAGCCAAACCCCACCGACCACAGGGCGAAGAAAATGTAGAAGACGAAAGACAGAGCCTTGACCCACAAGCGCCGGTCCGCGACCACGTGATGCAGCGCGACCACCATGGCGCTCACGACAAACAGCGTAGTGGCCCCGGTCAGCGCCAGCTCCGGGCCGCTCAGCCGCTCCGCGTCGGTGTTGGCCGCGCGAAGATCGGCGAACCCCAGCCCCGTCGCCATCACGGAGAGGAAAAAGAAGCCCAGCAGGGCGAAACCCGACAGCCCCCTCGGCTCGAAGGCCCGCGTCAGCCACCGCCACCGCCCGCTCGGCCTTCCGCGCCGGACCATTTGTTCCCCCTTGGCATCCCGTCCCAGTCGGCAGCCCGCAACTAAGCAGCTTGTCGGGACGGTTTCGAGCCCCGTTTGACCTGAAGCGCTACCTGCGGGAAAAATCCGTCCCGAACCCTTGGAACAATTCTCCAGCATTCGCGTTGGGGCTCTGGTGCGCTATTTAGCGCGAGTGGGAGGACATCATGGACACCAAAGTTCTGTGGCTGGCGCTGGCGCTGCTGGGATCGACCGCACTTGTGGCGTGCGAGGAAGAATCCCCGCTTGAGGATGCCGCCGAGGACGTGGGCGACGCGGCCGAAGACGTGGTCGACAAGGTCAACTGACCCCCGGTTCCTGACGCTTCTGTCGGGTTCTGGCTTTCCAGGCCTCGCGAGCGGCTCTATCCCGATCCGATGAGTCAGGATCTGCCTTCCATCGGCCGGATTGAAGACGGTACGCACCGCCTCGCCGTTCGCGTCTATTACGAAGACACGGACTTTACCGGGGTCGTCTACCACGCAACTTACCTGCGCTATTTCGAGCGCGGCCGTTCGGAATTCCTGCGCGCCATGGGTCCGCCGCCGGGTCACGGCGAGGATCCGGGCGCGTTCGCGGTCGTCCGCATCGAGATCGACTATCTCGCCGCCGCCCGTATTCACCAGCCCCTGCTGATCCGCACCGCGTTTCGAGGCATGAAGGGGCCGCGCATGATATTCCATCAGCGCGTCGAGCGAGACCAGAGCCGGCTGTGCGAGGCCGTCGTGATCGCCGTGCCGCTATTCGCCGACGGCCGGGTCCGCCGCCCGTCCGCCGCCGAACTCGCGCATTGGGCGTTGTACAGGTCGCAGTCGCCCGGCGAACCCGACTGACGCTTGGGTCGGCGGGCTGCAACCAACGTGGAATCGCCCGGATTGACCTTCATGTCGCCTAATTTCGTAACCAGAAGCGGGCATCTACCGAGGCGACACGGAACGGCGCGGAGCCGGTCCGCTGAACATTGCATGAGAGTCATGAATGGACCCCACAGCGCTTCCTGAGATCGGCAATCAGGATTTCTCCCTCGTCTCGCTGTTCCTGCGGGCCGACATTATCGTCCAGATGGTGATGGGCGCCCTACTTATCGCGTCCGTCTGGTCGTGGGCGGTCGCCATCGACAAATGGTTTGGCGTCGGCGCCGCGAAGTCGCGCGCCCGGAAGTTCGAGAAGGCGTTCTGGGCCGGCCAGCCGATCGACGAGATGTCCGACCGGGCTTCCGACAAGGGTTCGGACGCGATGGCGCGGGTCTTTGTCGCCGGCTCGCGGGAATGGCGCGAAAGCCGCCGGCTGGCGACCGCCACCGAGGCCCAGACCGCCGCGCTGATCGAACGCGCCCGGGCGCAGATGCAGGTCGCGGTCTCGCGCGAGAGCGAGCGGATGGAATCGGGTCTTGGCACGCTGGCGATCATCGCGTCCTCGGCCCCGTTCATCGGCCTGTTCGGCACGGTGATCGGGATCATGAACGCCTTCCGCGACATCGCGGCGGCACGCGAGACCAACCTCGCGGTCGTCGCCCCCGGCATCGCCGAGGCGCTCTTCGCCACCGCCATGGGGCTCGGCGCGGCCATCCCGGCGCTGATTTTCTACAACAAGTTCTCCGGCGACATCGCGAAGTTCACCGACCGCCTCGACCTGTTCGCGCAGGAATTCGGCGTGCGACTGTCGCGGCGCCTCACCGAACGCCGGGACGACTAGCCATGGTCATGCTCCTCAGAAATGCCGGGGGCGGACGCCGCAAGCGCCGGGCCCCGATTGCCGAGATCAACGTGACGCCGTTCGTGGATGTGATGCTGGTGCTGCTGGTGGTCTTCATGATCACCGCGCCCTTGCTGGCCTCCGGCGTCGCCGTCGATCTGCCGAAGACGCGCGCGGCGCAGCTTCCCTCCAGCGACGAACAGCCGCTCGTGGTGACGGTGGATCGCGACGGCCGTGTGTTCGTCGGCACCCAGGATGAGCCAGTCGAGATGGAGGCTCTCGCGCCCATGCTGCTGGCGGTGGCGCAGGAGAATCTGGAGAAACGCGTCTATGTGCGCGGCGACGAGGCCGTGGCCTATGGCAAGGTGATCGCGGTGCTGTCGCTGCTGCAGGGTGCGGGCTTCCGCAATGCCGGCATGGTGGTCGATCCCGAAACCGCGCAGCGCATGATGAAGGGAGGCTGATCCTTCGCCATGCAGGCAGGCGTTTACTTCTCTGTGGCGTTGCACATCGCGATCGCGGCGGCGGGAATCGTGGTGGCTCCGACGCTGGCCGCCGAGCCGACGCCGATGGTCATCCTGCCGGTGGAATTGCTGACAATTTCGGACTCGACCAACGTCGCGCCCGTCATCGACGTCCAGCCCGAAGCTGAAATCGAGGAGTTCGCCGAGGAGATGGCGGAACCCGAACCCGCGCCTGCCGCCGCCCCGGCCGAGGAAGCCCCGGAAATCATCCCCACGGAAAGGGCTCCGGATTCCGAGACGGCGCCGCCGAAATCCGAGCCGAAACCTGCCCCGCCCAAGGAGGAAAGCTTCGACGATTTCCTCGAAAGCGCGCTGAAAAGCGTCAAGGACAACAAGCCCGTCCGCGCAGCCTCCCAGAAGACGGCCGCCGACCTGCGCAACGTCGAGGACGCCGCCCCGCGCAAGGGCGTGGGCGACAATGTGCGGATGACGATGACCGTAGCGGACGCCATCCGCTCGCAGCTGCTCAGCCGGGGATGCTGGGCCGATCAGGACGACATGCCGGACGCCAAGCGCCTGCGCACCGTGATCCGCATCCGCTTCGACCGGGACGGTCGCCTCATGGGCGCGCCCGAGCTTCGCGAACCGGGGCGACTGCCCTCCGGCGATCAACCGATGCAGATATTCGTGCAGCGCGCCCAGCGGGCGCTCGACATGTGCAACAAGCCCCGCTTCACCGTACCGCCGGAATACTACGAAACCTCGCCGGCACAGTGGATCGACATAGAGTTCACGCCCTAGACTAAAGGGCGAAGGGACTGATTCAACGATCGACCTGATAGAGGTCGATCGCATCAGGCTCTGGCCCGCGAGCGGGATAGGCAATCGAGAGGACTGAGCGATGCGTAACGTCCACCTGTTCATCGTGCTTCTGGTCACGGCCTTCGGCGCAGGCGTTCCCGCCCACGCGCAACTCCGGGTGACGGTCGAGGGCGTCAATTTCCAGCCCATGCCGATCGCGGTGCCGGATTTCGACGGCGCCAGCGCCCCGGCCAAGGCCGTCGCGACGCAGATGGCGGACGTCATCCGCGCCGACCTCGCGGGTTCGGCGATTTTCCGGATGATCGACCAGACCGCCTTTATCGAGCGCGATCTCGACATTTCCCTCGCGCCCCGCTTCCCCGACTGGACCGTGATCCAGGCCCAGGCCCTGGTGGTCGGCAATGTCGTGATCGACGCCTCCGGCAACATGGTGACCCAGTTCCGGCTTTATGACGTGTTCGGCTCGAAGGAGCTGTTCGCCCAGCAATACACCGTCCCCACGACCGACAACTGGCGGCGCGTCGCCCACAAAGTGGCCGACGACGTCTATGCGCAGCTGACCGGCGAACAGGGCTATTTCGACAGCCGAATTGTTTTCGTCTCCGAGAGCGGACCGGTCACCGACCGCCGCCGCCGCCTCGCCATCATGGATCAGGACGGGGCGAACGCCGAGCATCTGCTGTCGGGCGTCAACTCGGTCCTGACCCCGCGTTTCTCGCCCTCCTCGCAGACCATCATCTACAGCGCCTTCGTGGCCGACGCCCGCAATCCGGCGATCACCCGGCTGCGGGTCTATCTCTACGACATCGAGACCGGCCGTCAGGAAGTGCTGAGCGAGATCGAACGCGCGACCAACTACGCGGCGCGGTTTTCTCCCGACGGCAAGTCGGTGGTGATGAGCCGCGAGAAGAACGGCAATTCCGACATCTACGCGATCGAACTGGCCCGCCGCGCCGAGACGCGGCTGACGACGTCGCCCTCGGTTGACACCTCGCCGTCCTATTCGCCGGACGGTCGCTCGATCGTCTTTACCTCGGATCGCGGCGGCAGCCCGCAGCTTTATGTGATGCGCGCCGACGGCGGCGCCATGTCCTGCCCCAATGGCGGCACGGAGACAGCGTGCCGTATCTCCTTCGGCGAGGGCAATTACACGACGCCGGTCTGGTCTCCGCGCGGCGACTGGGTGGCGTTCACCAAACAGCAGAGCGGCCGGTTCTTCATCGGCGTCATCCAGCCCGACGGAAAGGGCGAGCGCCTGCTGACCGAATCCTATCTCGACGAAGGCCCGACCTGGTCGCCAAATGGCCGCGTCATCTCATTTTTCCGCGAGGCTGGCCCCGGCGCCGGGCCCCGCCTTTGGAGCATCGACCTGACAGGCCGCAATCTGAAGCGCCTGCCGACCCCCGGCGACGCCTCCGACCCCGCCTGGAGCCCGCTGCTCAGATAGGCCATCCATCGTGCCGGTCAGCGTGCTAGAGCGTTTTCAGGCGAGCCGGGAACCGGCTTGCCGTCAGAAAAGGCGACCAAACAAGAATCTCGAGCATTTCGGCGACTCGAAGTTCGCCGAAATGCTCTGGGCTCGCTTCCTAGCATCCTGAAAGCCGGACATGCCAACTCGCGAGCGCGTTGCGATCATCGGCGTCGGGCATGTGGGCGCCACCACCGCCTACGCCCTGATGCTGAGAGCCCTGTTTCGCGAGATCGTGCTGATCGACAGCAACTCAGCCCTGGCCGAAGCCGAAGCCGCCGACCTCTCGGACGCCAACGCCCTCGCCCGTCCCGCACGCATCTGGGCAGGCAGCTATGCCGACGCCGCCTCGGCGCGCATCGCCATCATCACTGCGGGCTTGGCCACTCACGGCGAGGAGACGCGCCTGTCGGTCGCATCGCAAAGCGCCGCCATCGTCACCGATTGCGTCAGGCAGCTGGCGCAGGCCGGCTTCGGCGGTGTGCTCGTCGTCGCGGCCAATCCGGTCGACCTTATGACTCATGTGGCCTTCAGACATGCTGGCCTGCCGGTCGGCCGCGTCATCGGGACCGGCACGCTGCTCGATTCCAGCCGCCTCCGGCAGGCGCTGGCCGCCGAGCTTGTCGTTGCGCCTTCCTCGGTCGAAGGACTTGTCCTGGGCGAGCATGGAGACAGTGAGGTTGCGGCGTTCTCGACCGTCCGCATCGGCGGCCTGACGCTCGAAGGCTTCGCTGACGCCGGGATGACGCCCAATCACGTCGAAATTGCCGAGCATGTGCGCCGCGCCGGCTACAGGATCGTTGCGGGCAAGGGGTACACATCGTTTGGCGTAGCCACCGCAACCGTCCGCATCTGCGAAGCGATCGTGCGGGACGAAAAAGCGGTTCTGCCCGTCTCGACCCGCCTCGATGGGCAATTTGGCGTCGCCGGCGTGTTTCTCAGCCTGCCCTGCATTCTGGGGAAGGCGGGCGTTGAGCGCATTCTGGCGCCGGATCTGACCGCCGACGAGCAGCTGAGCCTCGTAGCTTCGGCAGACCTGTTGCGGGTCGCCCTCGCGTCGCTGGACGCCTCCGGCAGGTGATGCGCCGGCGACACGGAACCCGCACAATCCTCAGGGGTCCGCCGACTTGCCACGCCTTCGCCCTAAAAAACCGCCGCGATGGCATAGTTTAGGGCCAGTTGCCCGCCGACCGGTCTTGCAAATCCTTTGCAATTCGCCGGTAATAGGATCGGCCAATCTCGATGCGCGCCTTCTTGGGCGGCGCGCGCCTTAAGGAGCTGGAATCATGCGGTCATACTTCAGTTTTGCGCTTCTCGCGGCGACAGCGGCCCTGGCGGCGGCCTGCGCCTCGCAACCCGATCCCGAACCCACCCCCGTCGCCACCGCGCCGGTGACAACGCCCCGTCCGGCGCCTACCGCGCCGACGACGACGCCCACGGCGCCGGCTCCGATGGGCGCCGCAGCGGGTTCGCGCGCCGATTTCATGGCGAAGAACACCGATCGCGTCTATTTCGAACTCGACCAGTACACGCTCGACGATTCAGACCGCCGCGTCCTGCAAGGTCAGGCCCAGTGGCTCGGCCAGTTCCCCACCTCGCGCGTCCAGATCGAAGGTCACGCCGACGAACGCGGCACGCGTGAATACAACCTCGCGCTCGGCGCCCGCCGCGCCGATGCGGTCGCCTCCTACCTCTCCTCGCTGGGAGTGACCATGACACGCATCGAGACGGTGTCGTTCGGCAAGGACAAGCCGATCAACGCCGGCCATGACGAAGCAGCCTGGTCGCAGAATCGCAACGCCCACACCAACGTGGTCTCCGGCGCCACGAGCTGAGCTGAACGAGCTACCTGAAAGTGCAGTCCGCCGCCTGTTTCGCCACATTTTTGGCGCGGGCGGCGGATAGCCACCTGTCATGATCAAGATGCGCGCAATTCGCCTCTCCCATCTTGGAGCGCTGGCCCTGGCTTCGGGACTGTGTCTTGCGACCGGGCCAGGCGCCGCGCCCGCCTTTGCCCAGGTGCTGGGCTCGACCCCTTATGTTCCGAAACCGGATCCCGCCGTGGAGCGGATGCAGACACGGCTTGACGCGATGGAGGCGGATCTTCGCCGCGCCACGGGCCGCTTCGAGCAGCTGAGTTATGACCTGACCCAGGCTCGCCGGGCGGCCGAAGAAGCCAATGCAGGGCGCATGAGCGCCGAAAAGGCCATCGCCGCCCTCACCTTGAGGCTGGAAGCGCTGGAAGGCATCGGCGGCGACGGATCGTCGACAGGAGCAGGCGCTGCGACAGGCCCCGCCGAAGCCGGCGTCAACCTGTCCCGGCCATCCAGCGACGCCGGGCTCCAGTCCCGCATCGATCTCGCCCAGTTGCCGGCCGACGAGGCAGGTCATCTCAAGGAGGCGCGCAACCTGTTGCTGGCGGGTGATTATCCCTCCGCCGAAGCCGCCTTCGACGTCTATCTCCAGCGCCATGGCAAGAGCGAGAATGCAGGCGAGGCGCAGTATCTGCTGGGCGAGTCCATGCTTTACCAGGAAGCCTATCCGGAAGCCGCCGAGGCCTATGTAAAGCTTCTGTCGACCTACAAGAACTCGCCCCGCGCACCCGAAGGACTGGTCAAGCTCGCCCGGTCGATGCGGCTGATGGGCGAGAAGGCCGAGGCCTGCAAGGCTTTGAGCCAGATGTCGAGCCGTTTCCCCAAGGCGTCCGAGGCCGCCAAAACGCTGGCCGCCACCGAGAAATCACGCGCCGGCTGCTGATCTTCAACCCGGAATTCTGTTCGCGCATGGGTGCAAAGTGACCTTGCTCCGCTCGAAGCCGTTGGCCAGGCGTGCATCATCTGGGCTTGCGCGCCTGGGCGCCGTTGCTCTGGCGGGCGCACTCTCCTGCGCCGTCCTGGCCTGCGCCGCCGGGGCGCAGACCCCGCCCTCGGCCGACCGTGTGCGCGGCGGCATGTTCGACGCCTCCGATCCGCCGGGCCTCACCCGCTTTCTTGAAACCACGGGCTACCGCGTCGAGCTGACGGTCGACGGCGCCGGCGATCCGGTGATCAGCGGCCGCATTTCCCGGTCCGACTACACGATCCGGTTCTACGAGTGCGAGAACGGATCCTTCTGCAATTCCATCCAGTTCGTGGCGCAGGCGGTGCTGCCGGCCGACCTCTCCCTCGAACAGGTCAACGCCTTCAACATCCGCTGGCGCTATGTCCGGCTGACCCTGACCGAGACCGCCGCCAAGCTCCAGATGGACGTCAATCTTGATGCAGGCGTCACCGCCGACAATCTCGAGGACACGCTCGACATCTGGCGCCAGCTGCTGGAAGTCTTCGAGCGTGACATCCTGCGGCTTGGCTGACCCCTCGATTCTGCTGGCCGGGCGCGCGGCCCGGGCCATGGATTGTCTGACCAACGGCGACCGGTCCCTGGGCGTCGCCGTCTCCGGCGGTTCGGACTCGATCGCCCTCCTTCTTCTGGCGGCGGAATGGGCGCGGGCCGCCGGCGTGCGGCTGGAGGCGGCGACGCTCGATCATGGTTTGAGGCCCGAGGCGGCCGGCGAGGCGCGCGGCGTCGCCGGGGTCTGCGCGATGCTTCAGCTTCGCCATGAAACCCTCGTCTGGAGGCGCAGCCCGCCCGGCGCCGGCATCCTTGTCTCTCAGGCCGATGCGAGGCGGGTCCGACATGGTCTCCTCGCGGCGTGGGCGCGCGACCGCGGGCTTGCGACGCTTGCGTTCGGGCACACACGCGACGACCGGATCGAGACCTTCCTGATACGGGCGCGGGCCGGATCGGGCTGGCGCGGCCTCGCCGGGCCGATGCCCTCCTCTCCCTCGCCCGTCTGGCCGGAGGGGGCGGGAGTGAGGCTCGTGCGGCCCCTGCTGGCGTTCACCCGCGAAGAGCTCCGGGCCGAGTTGAGACGTCGCGCGGTCTTGTGGGTCGACGATCCCACCAACCTCGATCTCCGATATGAGCGGGTGAGGATGCGCGCCCTGGCGGCCCGGCTGGGCGCGCCGACCCGCGCGGCGGTCACGCGCATCATGGACCAGTTGACGCTCCTCCGGGCGTCCGTCGCCGCAGGTGCACGCGAGGCGATGGCCGACGTGAGGCTGGAAGGCGGCGAAGCCTGGCTCGACGCAACGGTTTTCCGGAGCCTGGGCGCAGAGGTGCGTCTGCGACTGGCCGAGGCGCTGATCCTCGCGGCGGGGGGCGCCGCAGGGCCATTGCGGGTCCAACGGCTGGAGCGCCTTGTCGAACGCATTGCGGCGCCTGGCGGGCTGGGCGGGGGAGCGACTCTCGCCGGCGCCCGGATCCGCGAAACGCAGGGCGCCATTCGCATCGGCCCGGCGCCGGCTCGCGGCGCCGGAGGCGCCATTCCCGCGCTCGACTCAACCCGAGCCGCCGCCCTGCTGGCCAATCCTTGCGCGTCCGCGCTGGACGTCTGAAACCGGTTCAGCACTCCGCACAATGGGTTGATGGCCGCAGAAATTCGCCATTGCTGCGAAAACAGGCCGAATGATGCAGCTTTGTGACTACGGCTTAACGGTTCCGCCCTCGTTTTCATCCAGCATGTCGCCTATGTTCTCCGGTCTGAATCCTTTGAAAGGATCGCGTTCATGAACCTGCGCAACCTCGGGCTCCTCGGCGTCGTGCTGTTTCTACTCATCGCCCTGGTGATGGTGATGAACACGTCATCGGGGTCCCGCGAGGCGGACCAGATCAGCTATTCCGAGTTTCTGAAGAACGTCGATTCCGGCCAGGTGAAGTCGGCGACCATCGACGGCACCAAGGTCACCACGACGATCGGCGACAAGCGTTACGCCGTCGTGCGCGACACGCTGGAGTTCGATTTCGCCAGCAAGCTGACGGCCAAGGGCGTCGATGTCACCGTCAAGGACAGCGATGGCGGCGGCAGCGTGCTCGGCTACCTGTTCAGCGCCCTGCCCTTCATCTTCATCGTCGGGCTCTGGTTCTTCCTGATGCGCCAGATGCAGGGCGGCGGCGGACGGGCCATGAGCTTCGGCAAGTCAAAAGCGCGCCTGCTGACCGAAAAACACGGCCGCGTGACGTTCGAGGATGTGGCCGGCGTCGACGAGGCCAAGGAAGAACTCGAGGAGATCGTCGAGTTCCTTAAGGACCCGTCCAAGTTCCAGCGTCTCGGCGGCAAGATTCCCAAGGGCGCGCTGCTGGTTGGCCCGCCCGGCACCGGCAAGACGCTGATTGCGCGTGCGGTCGCGGGCGAGGCCAATGTGCCGTTTTTCACCATTTCCGGGTCGGACTTTGTCGAGATGTTCGTCGGCGTCGGCGCGAGCCGCGTGCGTGACATGTTCGAGCAGGCCAAGAAGAACGCACCCTGCATCATCTTCATCGACGAGATCGACGCGGTCGGCCGTCATCGCGGCGCCGGCCTCGGCGGCGGAAACGACGAACGCGAACAGACGTTGAACCAGCTCCTGGTCGAGATGGACGGCTTCGAGGCCAATGAGGGCATCATCATCATCGCAGCGACCAACCGCCCCGACGTGCTCGATCCGGCCCTCCTGCGTCCCGGCCGGTTCGACCGTCAGGTGACCGTCGGCAATCCCGACATTGTGGGCCGCGAGAAGATCCTGCGCGTGCACATGCGCAACGTGCCCGTGGCCAAGGATGTCATCGCCCGCACGATCGCGCGCGGCACGCCCGGTTTTTCGGGCGCCGACCTCGCCAACCTGGTCAACGAGGCGGCCCTGCTGGCGGCCCGGCGCGGCAAGCGCTCGGTCGGCATGCGGGAATTCGAGGACGCCAAGGACAAGGTGATGATGGGACCCGAGCGCCGGTCCATGGTGATGACCGAGGACGAGAAACGCGCCACAGCAGTCCACGAGGCGGGGCACGCCGTCGTCAACATCATGGTGGTGGGCAATGACCCGCTGCACAAGGTCACGATCATTCCGCGCGGACGGGCGCTCGGCGTCACCTGGAGCCTGCCGGAAGCCGACCGGCTCAGCTACACCAAGCGCTGGTGCGAGGCCAAGATCGCCATGTCGTTCGGCGGCCGCATCGCCGAGCAGCTGGTCTATGGCGAGGATCACCTCAACACGGGCGCCTCCAACGACATCATGCAGGCGACAGATCTGGCGCGCCGGATGGTAATGGAATGGGGGATGAGCGACCTGCTCGGCCCGCTGCGCTACAGCCCCAACGAACAGGAAGTGTTCCTCGGCCACTCGGTCGCCCAGCGCCAGAACGTCTCGGGCAACACCGCCAAGCTGATCGACGAGGAGATCCGCCGCATCGTCACCGACGGAGAGAAAACCGCGCGGCGCATCCTCACCGACAACCGCCACCTGCTCGACCAGCTGTCCCAGGCGCTGATGGAGTTCGAAACGCTGAGCGGTGAAGAAGTGAAGGACCTGTTCAACGGCAAGCCGCCGACGCGGCCTGACGAGGTCGATGCAGGTCCGACCTCCGCCGTGCCGATCATCCGGAAGAAGCCCAAATCCGACGAGGGTTTCGCCGTCGAGCCCGAACCCGCGTAAAACGATGCAGGCGGCGGTCGCGATGCGGCCGCCGCGTGTTTCGGGGCAGGGCGAAAGCCCCCGCCCTCTCGCGTCATGGCTTGCCTCGCGCTATCGTCGCTAGAGCAACCTCTCGTCCGTCTGGACGCAGACAGGTTGCTCTACACTTTTAAGATAGAGCATCTTTCTTCGGTCAAACGGATTCAGTTCGATGGAAGGGCGCTCTGGTCCGGGCTGGAGAGACGCCATGAAGAAACCCGCCGGCCTAATTCTCGCCGCCCTGTTCTTCGGCCTTCCCGCCTCCGCCCAGACACAGCGCGAGGTCTGGAACGGCCCCACCGATCCGTTCCGGATTGCGGACGACCTTTACTATGTCGGCACGGCGGGCCTTGCCTCCTACCTCTTCGTCTCGCCCGACGGCCACATCCTGCTGGACGGCGCACTGGAGGAATCGGTCCCCGAGATCGAGGCCAACATCAGGGAACTCGGCTTCGAGCTGCGCGACATCAGATACCTTCTCAACAGCCACGCCCATCTCGATCATTCGGGCGGGCTGGCCAGGCTGAAAGCCGATACGGGCGCCCGATTGCTGGCGCATGAGGGCGACAGAAGCGCTCTGGAGGGCGGCTTCTATCTTGGCAGCGAAAGTGTGAAGGCGCTCGGCGCACCGCCGGTGAGCGTCGATCTCGCCTTTGAGGACGGCCAGGTGGTCGAGCTGGGCGGTTGGGAGCTTGTCGCTCACCACACGCCCGGACATTCGCGCGGCTGCACGTCCTGGGGTTTCGACGCGGGCGACGGCGGCCAGTCCTTTTCTGCACTGGTTTTCTGTTCGGCCAGCGTCGCGGCCAACCGGATCACGGCGCCCGTGCAGTATGCCGACATTGTCGCCGACTATCGCAAGACCTTTGCGAAGGCCGAGACGATGAAGATCGACATGTTTCTTGCGCCGCATCCGGAATTCTTCGGCATGGCGGCCAAGCGCGCCAGGATGGCGGCCGACTCCACGAAGAACGCATTCGCCGATCCCGCCGAATTCCCGGTCTTCATCGCAAGGCAGAAGGCGGACTTCGAGAAACAACTGGCGGAACGCATGGCGGCGGCGAAACCGGCAAACTAGAGACTGATGCGATCTACCTGAATCGGGTCGATCCATATCGGCCGAAGGTTGTTCTAATCGTTGCGATCATAGGTCACCCAGATCACCGCCGTGTAGATGACGAACCACGCGATCAGCAGGAGAAAGCTGACGACCGGAAAGGGCATGCCCGTCACCGCCATCAGGATCGGCCGCAGCCAGATCAGGCTCACGGCGACGCCCGCCACCATCAATGCGGTGGCCAGCCAGCCCTGCCAGGTGATCGGACCGACCCCATAGCCGATGCGATGGGGTCCGAACCAGCCCTTCTTCATCGGCTCCTCTCCTGCGTGCTACTCATCGTCCTCGAACAGGGGCGCCTGGAAATTCTGCGGAGCGCGGAGCCCGATCCGCTCCCAGGCCCGAGGCGCAGCGACCCTGCCCCTGGGCGTGCGGATCACGAAGCCCTGCTGCATCAGATAGGGCTCGATCACCTCCTCGATGGCGTCGCGCGCCTCCGAAAGTGCAGCCGCCAGCGTGTCGGCGCCCACCGGGCCGCCTGAATAGGTCTTCACCAGAGCGGTCAGATAGCGCCGGTCGAGGCTGTCGAGCCCGTCCTCGTCCACCTCCAGCCGGGCCAGCGCCCGCGAGGCGGCCGCGCGGTCGATCCGTGCATCCTCGGACTCGCAGAAATCCCGCACCCGCCTCAGCAGGCGCACGGCGATGCGCGGCGTGCCGCGCGACCGCCCGGCGATCTCCTCCGCGCCATCCCTCGTGATGGCCGCGCCGAGCTTCATGCCCGCACGATGAACGATGAGGCCGAGTTCCTCGCGCGTGTAGAACTCCAGCCGCACGGGAATGCCGAAGCGGTCGCGCAGCGGCGTCGACAACAGCCCAGCCCGCGTCGTCGCGCCGACCAGCGTGAACGGCGGCAGCTCGATCTTGACCGAGCGGGCGGATGGTCCCTCCCCGATGATCAGGTCGAGCGCGTTGTCCTCCATCGCCGGATAGAGGATTTCCTCGACATGCGCCGGCAGGCGGTGAATCTCGTCGATGAACAGGACGTCGCGGGCTTCGAGATTTGTCAGAAGCGCCGCGAGGTCGCCCGCCCTGGCGATGACCGGGCCGGAGGTTGACCGGAATCCCACGCCCATTTCACGGGCCACGATCTGGGCCAGTGTGGTCTTGCCGAGGCCCGGCGGTCCGAACAGGAGCACATGATCGAGCGCATCGCCGCGCCGGCGGGCGGCGTCCACGAACACCCTGAGATTGGCCTTCGCAGCCGCCTGGCCCGTGAACTCGTCGAATGCGGTGGGACGCAAAGCTCGATCGAGCTTCTCGCCAGGATGGCGTTCGGGATCGGTGATGCCGCCCTCTCGTGTCGCGCCGTCTTTCGCCATGGATGGCGTTCTGCCCTGTTTCGCGCCGCAATGGAACGGGTGCGGAACAAGTGCAACCTTCGGTCAATCTGGATCCGTTTGACGCCCCACCCGTCAACGCTCAGAGCCCGTCGGGATCCTTCATGCCCCTGGCGCGCATGGCCTCGCGGATGGCGCCGCGCATCACCAGCACATCGACATCCTTCGGCGCGAGTCTCATCGCCTGGACGATGTCGCGCCAGGCGTCATCGAGCCGGTCCATCCGCATCAGGGCCTGAGCGCGCAGGCGCAACGCTTCGGGGTCGCCCGGCGACAATTCGAGCGAGGCGTCGAGATCCTTGCCGGCCTCGGTCCATTTTTCCAGAACCACATAGGCGCGGGCGCGATCCTTGCGCAGATCCGCATCGCGCGGCCGCAGCTTCATCGCGTTGGTCAGCGTCAGAACCGCCGCGTCCGGCGCATCCGCCAGCAGCCAGGCATTGCCCGCCTGCGCCAGATAGACGGCGCGCGCCTCGAGGCTGCCCGCGTCCTTGTCATTGGCCAGCTGCTCCAGCCGCGCCGCGCCTTCGTCCTCGTGCCCCAGGGCGATGAGGGCCAGCGCCGTGCAGTGGCGCGCCGCGGGGCGGTTGCCCTGGCCGAGCCAGGCTAACCCGTCCTCGTACGCGTTGGCCGGATCGCGATCGATCCTGTCGATGCAGGCGGCGAGGCGCGCGTCCTCGCTCTGCGCCTGCGCTTGCGCCAGGGCCGGCGCCGCCGGCGTCAGCGCGACCAGCAAGGCGCGGATCAACCATTTCATGCCGACAAATCCCGGGTTTTGTGCTCCAAACCCTTACACCAGCAGGCGCCCCAGAACATGACCGTAACGCAGCTTGCAGCCTTTGGATGCGGCTATGTGGCGACCGCCTTCGCGGCTCGCCTCGCGACCTCCGGGACCGTCACGCTCGGCACGACGCGCACCGTCCTGTCGGCGAGCATCCTCGCCCGGACGGGCATCGAACCCGTGATCTGGTCCGGCGAGGGACCGGCGCCGCCTCCCGCAATTCCTGGGGCCGCCTGGCTCGTCTCGGTTCCGCCTGACGCGACCGGCTGTCCGGTCTTCCGCGCCCTCTCGAGGGACGCTCCGCACGCAGCCTGGCTCGGCTATCTGTCCACCACCGGCGTCTATGGCGATCTGGGCGGACGCTGGGCTTTCGAGGAAACGCCGGTCCGCCCGCTCAGCCGGGAAGCGGCCAACCGGGTCACGGCCGAATCTCAATGGCTGTCGCTGGGCGCACACATATTCCGGCTGCCCGGCATATATGGTCCGGGCCGCTCGGCCCTGGAGCGCGTCCGCGAGCCTGGCGCCCGCCGCATCGTCAAGCCGGGTCAGGTCTTCTCGCGAGCCCATCGTGACGACATCGTCTCGGCCCTCGCCCTGTCGATCGCGCGTCCGCGTCCCGGCGCCGTCTACAATGTCTGCGACGATGAACCCGCCCCCGCTGACGCAGTCTTGAGCTACGCCGCCGGCCTTCTCGGCGTCGCCGACCCGCCCGCCCTCTCCTTCGAGGAGGCCGGCCTCAGTCCCGCCGGACAGCGCTTCTATGCGGAGTGCAAGCGTGTCTCGAACGCCCGCGCCAAGTCGGCGCTCGGCTGGCGGCCGGCCTATCCCACCTATCGCGAGGGCCTCATGTCGTGCCTGGCTGCGACGCCGGCCTGACCGCAGAGCATTGCTGCAACCGCCCTACCTCCGCGAGGCCATCGCCGCGGCGATCGTGCCGTCGTCGAGATGGTCCAGCTCCCCGCCCACCGGCACGCCATGCGCCAGACGCGTCACCTTGACGTCGATGCCGACCAGGCGGTCGGTGATGTAGTGGGCCGTCGTCTGGCCGTCCACTGTCGCGTTGAGCGCCAGGATGACCTCCCGCACCTCCGGTTGTCGCGCCCGCTCGGCCAGCGAGCGGATGTTGAGATCCTCCGGCCCGACGCCGTCGAGCGCCGACAGCGCCCCGCCCACCACATGATAGCGCCCCTTGAAGACGCCGGATCGCTCCATGGCCCAGAGGTCGCCCACGTCCTCCACGGCGCAGATGATGGACACATCCCGCCCCGGCGCCCGGCATACCGAACAGGGCTGCACCGTGTCGAAATTCCCGCAGACCGCGCATGCCTCGACCTTGGCCGCCGCGTCCGCCAGCGCCGCCGCCAGCGGCGACAGCAGCTGGTCGGGCTTCTTCAGCAGGTGCAGCGCCGCCCGCCGCGCCGATCGCGGACCCAGTCCCGGCAGCTTCGCCAGCAGGTCGATCAGCCGCAGGATTTCCGGCCCGGCCGAGCGGTTGATCATCGCCGCGCCAGCATGGCGGTTCTGGGGCGCATCGATCGCCGACAGATGACGGCCAGCTCCTCGAAATCATTCTTCAGCACATAATCACGGATGAAATCGACGGCCGCGATGCGCTCGATGAAATTGGCGAACATCCAGTCGACGTCCGGCTTGGCGACAAGGCCCCGCCGCGTCAGGCCCGAGACGAACTCGAAGAAGTTGAGCAGGTCGATCAGCTCGCCCTCCAGCGCCTTGGGCATCCCCTCGGTTTCCAGCTCCAGCTTCAGCTGCGCGAACTCCTCGGATGCGGGATTGCCGAGCACGAACCGCACACGCCGGTAGCGGTGCGATTCGAAGAACATACTGTAGAGCTCGCGCACCTGCTCGGTCTGGCGCATGCGCTCGGACCTCAGATAGCGGAACAGGCCGAACAGGCCGGCCGCCAGCGCCGCCACCAGGGTGAAGGCCGAGGACCAGTTGCGCGCCAGTTCCGAGATCGCCAGCCAGGAGCTATCCGGCGCGTCCATGTTCGGCCTTCCCGAAAGGTTGAGGTGTCGGCATGCCACGGCGATGCCGCGTTGGGTAGGTGGCGGACCGTCCCGCGCCGCGATAGGATCGGCGTCATGAACGCGCCATTTCGCCTTCCTCCGGCCTCACCCGAACGCCATCGGTTCACCGTCGATGACGTGATGCGCATGCAGGAGGCCGGAATCATCGCCGACGACGACAATTTCGAACTGATCGAGGGGGAGATCATCGACATGCCTTCGGAGGGCGAAGTCCATCTCGATATCAAGGAAGCGCTCAACCGGGCGCTCATTGCCCGTCTTTCGACCGCCTATGGCCTGCTCCCCGACGGCACGCTGCGTCTGTCCGCCCACAACGCCCCGGAACCGGATTTCTACATCTATCCCAAGCCGGGCAAGGCGTTCGCCATGCGCGGCCGGGACGTGCTGTTGGTCATCGAAATCGCTGTGACAAGCTTGAATCATGATCTCAACCGCAAGGCCGCCATCTACCGCGATCATGGCGTCCGCGAATGCTGGGTGATCGACGCGGAGGCCCGCGCGACCTACATCCATCGGCTCGACGGCGCGTGGCCCGCCCTTCCCCCGACGCCCTTCGATCAGCCGCTGGAAGCGAGGCTGATTCCCGGACTGTCGATCCGGATCGCCGACCTCGTCGACCTGGCTTAGATCGGCATTGGTCCAACGCTGCGAGCCGCTGCGGCGGCGGCGAGAGCAAGGCTTTCGGGTCAGGTGGCCAGTTGGCTCAAGCGTCCCTCACCGTGCGCTCTTTCTTCTCGTGGCGCTCCTGCGCTTCGAGGCAAAGGGTGGCGGTGGGACGGGCCTCCAGCCGCTTGATGCCGATGGGCTCTCCGGTCTCTTCGCAATAGCCGTACTCGCCCAGCTCGACGCGGCGGATGGCGCCGTCAATCTTGGCGATCAGTTTGCGCTGGCGATCCCGTGTGCGCAGCTCCAGCGCCCGGTCCGCTTCCGAGGCCGCCCGGTCCACCAGGTCGGGGATCGGGGCGACGTTTTCCTGCATGCCGTTAATGGTCTCGCGATTGCCGAGCAGGATTTCCTCTTTCCAGGCAATCAGCTTTTCCCGGAAGTAGTTGAGCTGCCGCTTGTTCATGTAGGGTTCGCTTTCGGTCGGCTTGTAGGCTCCGACTTTCGAAGAACTCATGGCTCTCTCCCTGCCTGGGTGGTCGCACGGCGCCACCCCGGCGCGCGGGACGTATATCCGAGTCAGTCCGGCCCGTCCACGGGCTTTGTCGGCCTGTATTGATTGCGGATTTTGGTGCAATTTCCAGGCCGGCCGGGCGCCGGAATCCTTCTCCGGCACAGGGTTTCGCAGCAGGGCGGGAATGTCCTGGGCGCAACTCGCCAGTCAGGTGAAAGTCAGGCCAGGTGAAAGTCAGGCCAGGTGAAAGTCAGGTCGGGCGAAGCGTCGGTTCAGGCGAGCGCCGCGCCGCGCTCCAGCTTGGCGACCTCGACCGCCGCGCGCACCTCGGCCCAGTGCAGCGTCTCGTCGAGTTCGGGGTCGTCACTCGCCTCGCGCCGCTGCTCCAGCGCCCGCCTCAGCAGGCCAAGATGTCCCTTTGTCGGCCCCTCGCCGAGCAGCGCGACCTGAAGGCGGTCCAACGCTTCAAGGATGCGCCGGCCTTTGCGCAGCGCGACCGACCGCCGCTCGGGACCGTCCACGCCCTGCAACGCCATCAGCGCGGAAACGCCTGAAACCCCCGCCGCCGCACTGACGCCGGACACAGCCGTGCGCGGAGCGATCCCGCCCGATCCGAAATCGACGCGAAAGCCTTCGGCCGCGCCCTTCGACGCGCCTGGTGCGCTCGCAGCGGTGGAGGACGAGGTGGAATTGACCTTCATCGAGTCGGAAACTCCTCGACCCGACCCTTCGTCGCTTGGGTTAACGCGCGCTTAACCGCGTCCCGGACCGGCCGCCCGGGTTAAGCCTTTCTTGCCGATTGCGGCGCCAAGGTCGCCTCGAACGCCAGCGGCCAGAACGGTCGGACATCTCTCCCGTCCCCGGATCCCCCATGCGCGTCCTCGCCCGTCTCGCCACGCTTCTCGCCGCCGCGCTGCTGACTGCGCCGGGGTCCGCTGGCACGCGCCTCAAGGACATCGTCGACATCGAGGGCGTTCGCGACAACCAGCTCCTCGGGTATGGCGTGGTCGTCGGCGTCAACGGCACGGGCGACAGCCTGCGCAATTGCGCCTTCACCCGCCAGAGCCTCGAATCGCTGATGGAGCGTCTTGGCGTCAACACCCGCAACTCGACCCTCAACACCCAGAACGCCGCCGCCGTGATGGTGACCGCCAACCTGCCGCCCTTCTCCACCAATGGCAGCCGCATCGACGTCACTGTCTCCGCGATGTGCGATTCGGAAAGCCTTGAGGGCGGCCAGCTGATCGCGACTCCGCTTCTGGGCGCCGACGGCCAGGTCTATGCCGTGGCGCAGGGATCGATAGCGGTCGGCGCATTCACGGCGGGCGGCGATTCGGGCTCTTCGCTGACCCGCAACATCCCCACCAGCGGCCGCATTCCCAGCGGCGCCCTCATAGAGCGCGAACTGCCCTTCGACCTCGCCGGCCAGACCCAGTTGCGCCTCGCCCTGCGCAATCCCGATTTCACCACCGCCACCCGCGTCGCCGGCGCGATCAACGCCTATGTCGGCGTCAACGCCGCGCAGGCCTCCGACCCGGCCACCGTCCGCCTCCAGCGTCCGCCGGCCTTCCGCGACATGGCGGCGCTGATCTCCGAGATCGAGTTGCTGCAGATCGAACCCGACCAGCCCGCCCGCATCGTCATCAACGAGACCACCGGCGTCATCGTCATGGGCGACAATGTCCGCGTCTCGACGGTCGCGATCGCGCAGGGCAACCTCACCATCTCGGTCCAGGAAACCCCGGCCGTCAGCCAGCCCAACGCCTTCGGCAGCGGCGACACCGTGGTCGTCCCCCAGACCGACGTCACCGTCGCGGAGGACATGGCCGACCTTGCCGTCCTGCCCGGCGGCGTGCCGCTGCGCGATCTCGTCAACGGACTCAACGCACTTGGGGTCTCGCCGCGCGACATGATCTCGATCCTGCAGGCGCTGAAGGCCTCGGGCGCCCTGCAGGCCGAAATCGAGCTGATGTGATGGCGGAGCTTGGCCTCTCCCTGCCCCTCGATGCGATGCTGGCCCGCAAGCCCGCCCTCCCGGCGAACCCGGCCGAAGTCCGCACCCGCGAGCAGGCCGAGAAAGTCGCCGAGGATTTCGAGCGCATGTTCATCGCCGAAATGCTCCAGCCCATGTTCGCCGGCGTCGAGACCGACGGACCGTTCGGGGGCGGACCGGCCGAAGACGCCTTCCGGCCCATGCTGATCGACCGCTATGCGCAGACCGTCTCCTCCGGCGGCGGCGTCGGGATCGCCAAGGTGGTGCTGAGGGAAATCCTCAGAATGCAGGGGCTCGAAGAATGAACACGATCGATCCCGCCGCGACCGACCGGGCCGACCATCTGATCGCCATGGCCGGCCGCCTCGTCGAGCTGATCACGGCCGAGATCGAGGCCCTCAAGGTCCGTCGCCTCGACGGCGCCTCCGCCGACTGGGACGAGAAGGAGCGCCTCGCTCACGCCTGGCGGCTCGAAGTCGCGCAGATCAAGACCAATCCCGCGCTTCTCGCTGGCGCCCGCCCCGACCAGAAGAGCGCTCTGCGCGAGGTCTCCCGGAAGCTCGAATCCGTCGTCACAATCCACGCCGCAGCGCTGGCGGCGATGAAGGAGGTCACGGAGGGCCTCGTGCGCACCATCGCCGGGGAAATCGCGTCCTCGCGCGGCGCCCCTGCGGGCTATGGCCGCTCGGGCGCACTGCACGCGACGGGCGCGAAGGCTGCGGGGCTGGCGGTCAACGCCAAGGCATGAAACTTGAATCCCCGACCTGGCGCGCCAGAAAATGAAGTCCCCTGCGTCAAGACGTGTCTTTCGACCCACATGAAGCTTCGTTAAACCAAATTTGTTCCCGTGCGGCGCTAATATTTTTGACTCCATGGCGCCAAAGCCACTTGATCCGGAGCGTGACGGCTGACCAAGTGGTCCGGGGGGCGCGTCAAGCGCTCATGAGCGTCACCGCCTTGCGCGCCGTAGCATAACGAAGCGGGAAGCCGGCCGATGAATCGTCGACGCAGGCACGGATTGCCCTTCGCCGCCTACGCGGCTCTGCTTTTCAACGCCTCCCTGTGCGTCGCTCCGTTCATCGCCGCCCGCGCCGTCTCCACCGCCTATGGCGCCGGAGAGCCGAGGCCCCCGTTCGAGGCGTCGTCCGAAGCGATCCAGGCGACCCGCCAGGCTATCGAGAACAGGTTCCAGCGTCTTACGGCCTCCGGCGAGGCGCCCCCGCGCGAGGTCTGGGCCGGTTTCGTCCGTGAGGAACTCGAGGCGGGCGACATGACCACGGTCAACGGCCTCCTTCTGGCGGCCCCCGCCATGCTGGGCGGCGATGACGGCGATTCGCTGAAGGCCCGGATCGCGGTTGCCGACACCGGCGGTGAGGACCAGCTTGTCCTGGCGGCGCTCGCCTACCTCCCTGAGGACGTTCAGGAAACCTACGAAAAGCGCAACGCTCCGATCATCTCCAAGTTCGACAATGTCGCCGCCTCGCCCGTTCCTGCGGAAGATGTTGCGCTGCAGGCCGCTGACGGTCTGGCGCCCGCGACGCCCGACGGCCAGCTCGCCCGTGACGGGGACGAGCCCCAGACCCAGTACAATGTCCTCGGCGATCTCAGGGATCTCGCCCTTCAGGCCTCGCGCTGGGCGCGGGAGGACCGGATCGACGAATTCGCCTTCACGCTGGCGGGCGTCGGGCTCACCCTGGCGGACGCCGAGGCCCGCGAAGGCGCCTCGATCGTGCTCTCCGCCCGGCGCGCCCAGCGCCTCGATCCCAAGCTGGAGTTTTATCTCCAGCGCAAGCTCTTCCTCGCCGCCCCGCCGCAGCGCCTCAAGCGCCTGTTGGTGGCCGAATTCCAGAGCGAGTTCGGCTATGTGTCGAACGCGCCCGTCATTGAGGGCATCTTCAAGTCCAGCGCCGACCGCGGAGCCGTCGAATCCCTGTCCCAGGATCTGCGCATCATCCAGGAAATCTCACGCGAGACTTCGCCCAGTTCCGCCGTGACCATTCTCTCGCAGGTCCGGGACGGCTCCGACCTGCGCCGCGCGCGTCTTGTCGCGGAGGCCGGCGGCGACCGCGCCGTCGCGCTCGCCAGCTATGACGGCGAGCATTTCCTCGACACCGCCCGTACCGTCATCACCTGGAACAACGCCCTGCGCCTCCAGCTCCTGGGTCTGGTCGCCTGCCTTGGCCTCCTGCTGGCGATCGCGCTCAACGTCCTCTGGCGATCGTTCATGCGCGACGCCCCGGTCCGCCGCAGCGCCGTCTACGCCCTTGACGAACCCCTCCCGCGCTAGAGCGCTTTCAGGCGAACCGAAATCGGTTCGCCGTCAGAAAACGCGACCAAACAAGAACCTGGAACAACCTGTGTCCGCCTGGCGCCGGTTCATCCCAGCCCGAACGCGCCCTTGATCCCGTCCACCATCAACTGCACGGCCAGCGCCGCGAGGATCACACCGAAAATGCGCGTGATCGCCCCGGCGATGCTCTCCCCCATCACCTTGATCAGCGGCGCGGCGGCCATGAAGATCAGCGCCGTCAGCACCAGATTGACGCCGATCGCCCCCGCCACGATGCCGATCGCCTGAAAGTCCCCGCCGGCGTTCTGCATGTAGAGCATCGCCGTCGCGATCGAGCCGGGCCCCGCGATCATTGGAATGCCCAGCGGAAAGACCGAGATGTCGTCCAGCCGCCCGGCTTCTTCCTCCTCGGCCAGCACCTGATCGGCGCGCGACTTCTGGCGCTGCTGGCGCTTCTCGAACACCATTTCGAGCGCGATGAGAAAAAGCAGCACGCCTCCAGCGGCCCGAAACGAATCGAGCGAAATCCCCATATGCCCCAGTAGCCAGGGACCGGCGAAGGCGAAGAAGAACAGGATCAGGGTCGCGACGATCGTTGACTTGATCGCCATGTCGCGAGCGTATTTCGGCCCGCCGGGCCGCGTCAGCGAGGCGAATATCGGCGCGACGCCCACCGCGTCGATCACCACGAAAAACGTGACGAACGTCGCGATGAACAACTCGAACTGCGTGCCGCCGATCATTCCGGCCCCCCGGGGAAGCTCCAAACTGATTCCGTCTTGATCGAAGGATGCTCTGGCGCCTGGATCAGCCGCGGAACAGCGCCAGCAGCGCCTGCGGCGTGCTGTTGGCGATGTTGATCGCCTCCCCGCTCAGCGACTGCTTGACCTGCAGCGCCCGCACCAGCGCGCTTTCCTCCGCCAGGTCGGTATCGATCAGCCGTCCGACGCCCGCCGCCAGCGCGTCGGCGAGCCGGGAGACAAAACCGATCTGCGCCGTCACCCGTTTTGCCTCGGCGCCAAGGCCGGTCAATTCGTGGCCGACATTCTCGATCGAAGCGGTGAGCTTGTCGAAGGCGCGCCGCGCGCTGTCGGCGGTCGCGAGATTGTCGCCCGGAACCAGCGTGATGACCCCTCCCCCCGGCAACAGATTCCGCCCGGCCAGCGACAGCGTGCTGGTCGCCTCGGCGTCGGCGATGAAGCTGATGCCGTTGGGTTTGGATCCGTTGAGGATGTTGGCGTCGTCGAAGGTCGCGCTCTCGATGAAGCGTTCGAGCTGCTCCATCTGCTCGTTGAAGGTCTGGTTGAGGACCGCGCGCTGCGAAGGGCCGAGGTCTTCCCCCATCGCGGTCGTCGCCGTGACTCGCATCTGGATGAGCAGCTTGGAGACCTGCTCGGCGGCGGCGATGGCGACGTCGGAGACCGCCTCGGCCCGTCCGAGGCTGAGACTGACGGCCTTGAGCGACCCCGTCTCGTTCTGCATCGACGCGGAGGACTGGAAGGCCTGGGCGTCGTCGCGCGCCTGGTTCACCCGGAGGCCGGAGGACAACCGCGTTTCGGCCGATGACAGGTCGCGCCGCGCCGTCTGGAAATGTTTGAGGGCGCCAAGAACCCCGTTGGCGTTGTTCAGGCTGTCGACCATGACTGTCTCCGAGGACGGTTCGTCGCACGAATCGTCGAGTCGGCGGTCAGTCTTGGTTAGGGATCGTTAACGGAAGGTTTCAGCTCCCGCTGTGTGGCAGGGCCATCGCCTACGGGCGCAAAGCACTCATTGGAGTCATTCTCGGGCAAGCGAAGCGCGACCTGAGAATCTTTCTCTGCTTTCCGCGACTGGGCTTGCCACAACTGGATTTTTCGCGACGAAGAAAAGTTCTTGGGTGAAGCCCGAGACCGGCTCCGCCGCCATAGGCATAGCCCTGCGCTGCGTGGGGACCGAACTAGCTCCTGAAGAGAGACAGGATCACCTGCGGCGACTGGTTGGCGATCGACAGGGCCTGCGCGCCCAGCTGCTGCTTGATCTGCAGCGATTGCAGCTTGGCGCTTTCCTTGGCGAGGTCGGCGTCAACAAGGTTGCCGATCCCCTTGTCCACCACGTCCTGCAGCTTGCCGAGGAATTCGTTCTGCACGTCGAGGGCCTTGGCCTGAGAGCCGAGGCTGGCGAGCTGCTGGTTCAGCGTGACGATGGCGGTGTCGATATTGCCCGACGTCGTGGTGGCCGAGCCTGTCGACGCCAGCAGGCTGGCGGCGGCCGAGATCGTCGAGAGGGCGCCGGCGCCGCCCACGGTAAAGTCGAGATTGGTGATCGTGGATGTGACCGCCCCGCCCGACACGGCGGCGGCGGCGACGCCATGACCCAGAAACGATCGCGCCGTTCCAGCCGTCGTCAGCGTCAGTTCGTTGGTGGTGATGATCGCTTCTTTGGCGATGTAGGAAAACTGGCCGGTCGACTGGTTGTAGGAGGCGGTGACGCGGTTGCCGGTCTGGGTCGAGACCGCGTCCAGATACTGCTGGATCGTCATGGTCGCGGTGATGTCCACCGTTCCGATGGCGACGCCGTTGAGGTTGAACGTCGTGTCGTCCGCCGCCGTCACCCCGCCGGAGCCCACGACATAGGCCGAAAGCCCGGGCACCTCGCCCGCGATCACCGTCGATTGCACCATGCGGCCGGTGGCGCCGGTCGACAGGTCCGACATCAGCACGCTGAGGTTGGCGCCGCCTGCCGACACCAGGTTGATGCCGTTGAACTGCGCCGAGTTGGCGATCTGGTCGATCTGGGCGCGCATCGCGTCATAGTCCGCCTGCAGGGCGTTGCGCTGTTCGGTGGTGAGGTCGGCGGCCTGCGCCGCGACCGACTTGGTCTTCATGTCCCTGAGGATTTTCCCGATGGCCTCGCCGGCTGCGAGGCCAACATCGACCGCCGCCGAAGCGCGGTCAATCCCGTCGGCGACCGCCGCGATCGAGGAGGACCGCGCGCGCTGCGTTTCGGCAATCGCGAACACGGCGCCATTGTCCTTGGCGTTGGCGACCTTGAAGCCGGTATTGATGCGGCCTTGCACCTCCTCCAGCTCGGTGTTGGTCATGTTGAGGTTCTGGAGCGCGACCATGGCGCTGTAGTTGGTGTTGACGCTCAGCATCGGATCCGCTCCTGCAGCACCTCGTGGAGCGCCCCGCTACGGGCGCCGGTCCACTCTGCGCTTACAAGGCCTGTGCCAGTCTGGAACGGTTAAGGCGCGGCCCGGATCTCCCAATGATTCCAGCACTTCGAGCGTTAACGCCGCGCGCTTGAGAGGTCTCGCCGCTAGGCAAGATCGTGGGAGGCAGGCAGGAATTGCCGGGACATGTCGGTTCACGCGGGAAGCCGGAGGGGCGTCCCGCGTGAACCTTCAGTCAGTCGATTAGCGGAAGAACGACAGGATCAGCTGCGGCGCCTGGTTGGCGATCGACAGGGCCTGCGCGCCCAGCTGCTGCTTGATCTGCAGCGACTGAAGGCGTGCGCTCTCCTTGGCGAGGTCGGCGTCGACCAGGTTCGAAATCCCCTGTTCGACGACGTCGTTCAGTTTCGCCAGGAAGGCGGTCTGGACGTCCAGCGCCTTGGCCTGCGAGCCCATCGTCGCCATCTGGCTGTTGATAGCCGTGATCGCGGTGTCGATATTGCCCGAGGTCGTGGTCGCCGAACCCGTCGAAGCCAGCAGGCTGGCCGCTCCGGAGATCGAGGCGAGAGCGCCCGAACCGCCGACCGTGAAGTCACGGTTGGTGATGGTCGAGGTGACCGATCCGCCCGAAACCGCGGTCGCGGCGACGCCCTGACCGAGGAAGGAACGGGCGGTGCCCGTCGTCGTCAGCGTCAGTTCGTTGGTGGTGACCACGGCTTCCTTCGCGACATAAGCAAACTGGCCGGTTGACTGGTTGTACGAAGCCGTCACCCGTCCGCCGGTCTGCGTGCCGACCGCGTCGAGATATTGCTGGATCGTCATCGTCGCGGTGATATCGACCGTGCCGATGGCGACGCCGTTCAGGTTGAACGTCGTGTCGTCCGCCGCCGTCACCGAGCCGGAGCCCACGACATAGGCGGAGAGGCCAGGCACTTCGCCCGCGACAACCGTCGAGGCGACCTGACGGCCCGTGGTGCCGGTGGAGAGGTCGGACATCACGACCGAAAGGTCGGAGCCGCCGGCCGCCACCAGGTTGAGGCCGTTGAACTGCGCGGAGTTGGCGATCTGGTCGATCTGGGCGCGAAGGGCGTCATAATCGGCTTGCAGAGCGCTGCGCTGTTCGGTCGTGAGATCGCCGGCCTGGGCGGCCGTCGATTTCGTCTTCATCTGCTTGAGGATCTCGCCGATCGACTCGCCGGCGGCGAGCGCCACGTCGACCGCGGAGGACGCGCGATCAATGCCGTCCTTGACGGCGACGATCGAGGTCTGGCGGGCGCGCTGGCCTTCGGCGATGGCGAACACGGCCCCGTTGTCCCTTGCGCTCGACACCTTGTAGCCGGTGTTGATGCGGTTCTGGACCTGGGTGAGTTCTTTGTTGGTGGAGTTGAGCGACTGGAGCGCGATGGACGCGCCGTAATTCGAGTTCACGCTAAGCATGACAGGAAGTCTCCATTCTGGGTCCTAAGCCGATCGTTTTGATCGGCGCCGGCGCGTTTTGCGCTGGCATGGAGCGGAGACTGCCTGAAACCTCTTAAGGAGAAGTGGAGCCGCGGCTACGAATCAGGCCGGAACCGCCCCCGGGCTCCCCCTTTCAGGTGGAGGAGCCAAGCCCCTGCATCACCGTCCGGTTGATGTCGATCAGCACGTCGAACGACGCCCCCTCGCGGATGATCGAGCTGGAATGCCGGTCGATGAACATCGACAGCGATATGATCTGCGCCCTCAGCGGCGCCGGAAGCTGGTTGCCTGCATCCCCGCAGTCGGACGCGAGCAGCGTCCAGAGCTGGCGGTTGCGCGCCAGCGCCTCGGCCCGGCGGCCGATCTCCATCGTCGGCATGGCCGACGCGTCGATCAGGGCGCGCGTCGCATTGGCGAACGCCCGGTACTCGGTCTGGCGCGGACCCTCAGTCCTCGCTGCGGCTTTCTGGTAGGCTTGTACCGACATTGGCCAGCAATCCCTGTTCGAACAAAAGCAGTTTTCGGCACCTGGTCAGCGCCTTGTAATACTCGCCCGCCATCACTTCGCGGGACATTGACACGCAATCCTTGAGCACGTCGGTCGAGCGGATCGCGCCCATGAACTCGTTGAGGCGCAGCACGAACTCGTCGAACTGCCGGTTGGCGTCGGCGGGCTCGAGATACATCATCATGATCGGGAAATAGATGCGCTTGACCGGGGTTGTCGCCTCCTCGGGCTGGATGATATCCTTCTCGCGCAGGATCGAGGCCTTGTTCTGCAACAGCAGCACGGCCCGGCGGTCGCCGTTTT
The DNA here is from genome assembly GCA_034439955.1 of Alphaproteobacteria bacterium. Classification (GTDB taxonomy): domain Bacteria; phylum Pseudomonadota; class Alphaproteobacteria; order Caulobacterales; family Hyphomonadaceae; genus UBA7672. Next base: position 1,151 of record JAWXBJ010000149.1, on the reverse strand, counting down.
CCAGCACCGCCCCGTTGACGACAAAGCGCTCGCCCGGCTTGAGCGAAAGTTTCAGCGGCATGTCGCCCTCCCGGCCGGCGCCCGTAATCCGGCGTGAGCCGGACTCTGGCGAGGGCCGCCCGTCCCGTCTAGCGCCCGTTCCTTAAGTTTTGCTTGTCTTCCCCCTGCGCTGACACGCCGCTTCCCTCCCCCGCCCAAATCCGCTCTAAGCTTTCGACCGACCGGCAGGCGGCGGGGACAACGACATGGCTAGCCACAAGACACGCTTCCAGGGCACCGACAATTACATCGCCACTGACGATCTGCGCGTCGCCGTCAACGCCTCGATCGCGCTGGAACGGCCCCTGCTGGTCAAGGGCGAGCCGGGCACCTGCAAGTCCATGCTGGCCCTTGAAATCGCGCGGGCGCTCGGCATGCCGATCATCGAGTGGCATGTGAAATCCACCACCAAGGCCCATCAGGGTCTTTATGAATACGACGCCGTCGCCCGCCTGCGCGACGGGCAACTGGGAGAAGAACGCGCCCGCGACATCCGCAACTACATCAAGAAGGGCAAGCTCTGGGAGGCGTTCACCGCCCCTGCCCGCCCGGTCCTCCTGATCGACGAGATCGACAAGGCGGACATCGAATTCCCCAACGATCTCCTGCAGGAACTCGACCGCATGGAGTTCTACGTCTACGAGACCAACGAGACGATCAAGGCCGCCGTCCGCCCCGTGGTCATCATCACCTCCAACAACGAAAAGGAATTGCCGGACGCTTTCCTGCGCCGCTGTTTCTTCCACTACATCAAGTTTCCCGACGCCGAGACGATGAACGCCATCATCGACGTCCACTTTCCCGGCATCAAGAAGCGGCTGGTGTCCGAGGCCCTGAAGACCTTCTACCAGATGCGCGACGTGCCCGGCCTCAAGAAGAAGCCCTCCACCTCCGAATTGCTGGACTGGCTGAAGCTGCTGCTGTCCGAGGACATCGACCCCGAGACGCTGCGCGAGAAGAACCCCAACAAGCTGGTCCCGCCCCTCCACGGCGCCCTCCTCAAGAACGAGCAGGACGTGGCGCTCTTCGAACGCCTCGCCTTCCTCGCCCGCCGCGAAAACAGCTAGCCCCGCCCCGCCAGTCCTCCACCGGCGAAGCCGGGGGAGGTGGAT
>JAWXBJ010000148.1:0-12772 GCA_034439955.1 Alphaproteobacteria bacterium | reverse complement strand
GGCAGGGCGCCCTGCCACTGCAGGTCGAGCAGGATGGAGAGGAGGGTGTAGCTGTCCTTGCCGCCGGAAAGGCAGACGAGCCAGCGGGGCCGGGCGGCGCCTGCCGGCGGCGCCATCCCGTAGAGCCGGATCGCTTCCTGCATCTCGCGGACCAGACGCTTGCGCAGCTTGCGAAAAGTGACGCCCGAGGGGGCTTGGCCAAAGACGGGATGAAGAGGTGAGAAGTCCGCCGCATCGTCCGGGGCGTCGTCGATTGCAGTTTCATCGTCGGCCATCTGGCGCCTCGAAGGTGATCACGCCGGCTTCAGTAGCGGCATTGCGGCCCGGCGCATATGGCGCCGCTCCCCTGGATCAGCCTGTCGGGCCGGCCATGAAGCTTTCGACCAGCGATCCGGCCAGCAATCGCCAGCCATCCACGAGCACGAAGAAGATCAGCTTGAAGGGAAGTGAGATGGTCACAGGGGGCAGCATCATCATGCCCATCGCCATGAGGATCGAGGCGACGACGAGGTCGATCACCAGGAAGGGCAGGAACACCATGAAGCCGATCTCGAACGCCCGCTTGAGTTCTGAGATCATGAAAGCCGGCGCCAGGACATGGAAGGGCGCCGCCTCGGGGCTTTCGAGGTTTTCGATTTTCGCCATGTCCGCAAACAGGATCACGTCGGCGTCCTGTGCGTGCGCGCCCATGAACGCCTTGACCGGACCCAGGGCGCGCGGGATCGCCTCCTCCAGCGTGATGGCTTCCGCCATGAAGGGCGCGACGCCGGCCTCGTAGGCCGCCGTGAATGTCGGCGCCATCACGAAGCCAGTGAGAAAAAGCGAGAGCGATATCACCACCGAATTGGGCGGCGCGTTCTGCAGGCCGATGGCGGTGCGCAGAAGCGACAGCACCACCACGATGCGAACGAAGGACGTCGTCATCACCAGTATGGAGGGCGCGAGCGAGAGGACGGTGATGGCGGCGATCAGCTGGACAATGCCGCCGGTGAGACCCTGTCCGGTGCCAAGATCGACCGTCACGGTCTGGGGAAGCGCGGCCGGGGCGCACAGGGCCGCAGCCGCGAGAAGCGCGCCGAGGCGGAGGGCGCGCGCGATCATGGCCGTGCCCCGTCATTGGCGGCGGGCGGCGCAGCGGCGAGGTCGGGCGTCCGGCGCTCCGCGACCACGCAGTCGCCGGCGGGTCCAAGGCAAAGCAGGTGGTCGCGCCCGTCCCAGCGGATGACGGCGAGCTTGCGGCGGACGTCGAGGGTCTTCCATTCGACAACGCGCAGGTCCGACGGCGTGACGCCGGCACGGACGCCAAGGGATTTGCCATAGCGCCGCAGCAGCCAGGTGAGGCCGAGAATGAGCCCGAGCACCAGGATGAGGGCGCCAGCCGCGCGAAGGGCGTCGAATGCGTCCATTGAACGAAGCCGCCGGTTGCCCCGGCCATTCGGGCCGGTTCGTCGCGTTAACCCTTCGAAGACGCCGGTAAACGACAGGTTAACGGGGCGGTTCGCGCTTAACCGCGCCTTAAGCAATGCGGTCGATTTTGCCTAGCAGGAGCTTCGATGTCAGACCCCACCGACATGACCGTGTTCGCGCTGATGAAGTCCCGCATGCAGATGCTGGGAGCGCGGCAGAAAACCATCTCGGAGAACGTCGCGAATGTATCGACACCCGGCTATACGCCCAGCGACGTCGATCAGGATGCGTTCGCCAAGACGCTGAGCCGCTTCGCCGGTTCGGGCGGCGCGGCGCCGAGCCGGGTCGAGATGATGGCGACGCAGGCGGGCCATCTGAGCGCGCCCACAGCTGGGACGCCCGGCTTCGCGGTGCGCAAGATGCCGGATTCGGAAACCACGCTCGACGGCAATTCCGTGGTGGTCGAGGAACAGATGATGAAGATCGCCGAGACCCGAATGGAGTTCGAAACGATGGTGGGCCTTTACCAGAAGAGTCTGGGCCTGCTCAGGCTGGCCTCGCGCAGTCCGACGCGCTGAGGCAGGTAGAAAAAGGGTTTCACCATGTCCTCCGATCTCATGTCGGCCATGTCCGCCGCCGCAAGCGGGCTAAGGGCGCAGACGGTGCGCATCCGCATGTCTGCGGAGAATCTCGCCAATGCCGACACGACGGCCTCGACGCCCGGGGGCGATCCCTACCGGCGCAAGGCTCCGGTGTTTCGCGCCTATTATGACCGTGAGATGGGAGCGCAGGGCGTCAGGGTGACCGGCGCGCGCGAGGACCGGACGCCGTTTCCGGAGACCTACGATCCTTCCCATCCCGGCGCCGACGCACGCGGCTATGTGAAGACCTCGAACGTCTCGGCGCTGATCGAGATGGCCGATCTTCGCGAGGCCCAGCGCGCCTACGAGGCCAACCTCAATGTCATCGAGGCGAGTCGGGCGATGATGATGGGCGTCGTGCAGATACTCAGGGCGTAGGGAAAGTCTGAATGTCCGACCTCGGAATCTCCGCAGCCAAGGCCTATCTGCAGACGGCGCAGACGCTGGCCAGCACCCAATCCAAGCCGATGGAGGGCATGTCCGGTCCTGGCTTCGGCGACATTCTAAACACGGCGGTCTCGACCATTTCGAAGTCGGGGGCGAGCGCTGAAAGCGCCATCACCAAAGCGGCGATGGGACGCGGGGACCTGGTGGACGTGGTGACGGCCGTCGCCGCCGCCGAAGCGACGCTGGAGACCGTGATCGCGGTTCGCGACGAGGTCATCAAGGCGTACCAGGACATCATGCGGATGCCGATCTAGCGGATAGAGAGCGCCGCGCGGTCCGGAATCTGACCACTTAACCGCGCACGATCGTGGGGCTATAGGAGTCGCTAGGCGGGCCCCGGAACACGGAGAGAGCCGGCGCGGGAGGATGTGCATGAGATCGTATTTACTGGGCGCGCTGGCCCTTGTGCTGGCGGCAGGTCACGGCCTGGCCCATGCGGAGCCAGTGACAGCTAAACCTGCGGCGGGACAGCTTGCGGGCGAGATGGCCGACGGCGTCGCAGTGTGGCGGGGAGTTCCCTACGCCGCCGCGCCGGTGGGCGAGCTGCGCTGGAAGCCGCCTCAGCCTGCGGCGATCTGGGACGGAGAGAGGGCAGCGACCGAGTTCGGGGCAAGCTGCACACAGAATGCAAGGCTGGGCGCCGAGGCCAGGATTTCCGAAGACTGTCTCTATCTCAACATCTATGCGCCGCCCGCCGCCCGCAAGGCGCCGGTGATGGTGTGGATCCATGGCGGATCGAACATCAACGGGTCAGGCGCGATCTATAACGGGACGTCTTTCGCGAAAAACGGCGTCGTGCTGGTGACGGTCAATTACCGGCTGGGCGCGCTCGGCTTTTTCGCTCACCCGGCGCTGACCCAGGCAGCCGGACCAGCCGATCCGCTGGCCAATTACGGCCTGATGGACCAGACAGCAGCGCTCAACTGGGTCAAGGCCAATATCTCGGCGTTCGGCGGCGATCCGCGCAACGTGACGGTGTTCGGAGAATCGGCGGGCGCGATCAACATCTATGCGCTGCTGGGGCTGCCAACCTCGAAGGGGCTGTTCAAGAAGGCGATTATCGAATCCAACATCACCTGGGGCGATTCAGCGCCGCTGGCGAGCGCGGAACAGGACGGCAAGGCGCTGATGGTCCGCGCGGGAGCGGCCGAGACGGCGACGCTGGCGGAGCTGCGCGCGATTCCGGCGCTCAAGCTGATCGAAGCCGCGAAAGGGGCGCTTTTCCCTATCGTCGACAGACGCTTCATGAAGGAAACCTCGCTCCAGGCGGTCGCCAACGGGCGCGTCATGGACGTGCCGACGATCATCGGCACCAACAGCTATGAAGCCTCGCTGGTGCAGTCGACCATGGAGGGCCAGGCGCTGACAGACTGGACAAACGCCCAGGCCGGTGCGCCCGCGCGCTACATCGCCGCGAAAACGGCGGGCGGAAAGCCAAGCTGGCTCTACTTCTTCTCCTATGTCGACGAAGCCCGTCGGGCGAGCGCGCCAGGAGCGGCCCACGCGACCGAAATTCCCTACGTGTTCGGCGGGCGTACGCGGCCCGACGCGCCAGCAGTCATCGTGTCCGCAGAGGACAAGGCGATGGCGGCCTTGATGCATTCCTGCTGGGTCGCGTTCGCCAAGACGGGCCAGCCCAAATGCGCGACGGGTCCAAAATGGCCGGCCTACAAGCCGAAGTTGGACCAGCTGATGGAGTTCGCGACGGAGTCCGGCGTGCGGGCAGGTTTCCGCAAGGCCGAGCTGGATGCAGCCGAGGCCGCGCAGGCCGGCGCAAGGTAGCGGTACGGTTGAGCAAACGTGAATCCGCCAGCGCGAAAACGCCCGGTGCGCCAAGCGGATAATTAAGCCAGAAGCTTCATAGTGAGTCCCATGAGACAGGTGGGACTCCGATGAGACGGATTGGGAACAGCGCGCGATCCAAGAGCGGCAACGCGATGATCGAGTACGCGATGCTCGCTCCTGTGTTCTTCATGCTGGTCGGCGGCCTGATCGAGTTCGTGCTGTACCAGTACAAGAGCTACGCCCTCAACAACGTGGTCTACGAGGTCGCGCGCAACCTTCAGACCGGCGAGATCCAGGCCGCCGGGTCGGCCGAGGCCATGGCCGACGCCTTTCACGACGAGGCCTGCCTTCACGCATCGACGATGATCGACTGCGAGGCGATCGTGTTCGACGTTCGGACATTCGATGCAATCGAGGACGTGACCTATCCCGAGCCCGTCTATGACGACGAGGGCAATCCGGTCAGCTTCGTTTTCGAGCCGGGCGGGGCCAGCACCTATTCGGTGGTCCGCGCGGCGATCCACCACCAGTTCATCACGCCGTTCATGGCTGAACTCTTCAGCATGGGCGTCAACGAGGACGGCGAGGATCTCGCTGCGATCCTGACCAGCTTCTGCATCGTGAGAAACGAGCCGTGGGCATGACCTTCCGTCCTGCGCGAAAACTTGCAAGCGACAGGCGCGGCATGGCGGCCGTCGAGTTCGCGCTGATCGCGCCGACGCTCATCGTTCTGGTGATGGGCGTGCTGGAGATGTCGTTCCGTTTCCGGGCCAAGGAAGAAGTGACCCGATACGTCCACCAGGTATGCGACCTCGTCTCCCGGGAGCGTGAGCTGACGACGGACGAGATCCAGGCGGTCTACGACGCCGCGATCTTCCTGATGACGCCTCTGGAAAACACGTCTGAGCTGGACATCGACGTGTCGAGCATCGGTTACGATGATGACGCCGAGCCGGAAATGCTGTGGCGGCGCTACGCAGGATCGGAAGTGGGGCTCAGCCTTTCCGACGCGCTGGAACTGGGAGCGGCCGGCGAAAGCGTGATCCGCGTTGGCGTCCGATACCGTTACGAAAGCCCGATCACGAACATACTCGGCGGAACAGCAATGACGCTGGTGGTCGAGGCTTTTGCCCGACCGCGCCTCGTCAGGGTGATTCCGCTCGACGGACAAACCGAACTCAATGGCGGCAACGCCATGGTGTTGGGTACTTGAGAAAGAAAACCGGCAAGCCGGCTGGACAAAGGGTGCTGCGATGAGTGGTCTTTTCACGAGATTGCAACGCGACCGCAGGGGCGCTTTCGCCATGCAGTTCGCGCTGATCGTCGCGCCGCTGACGGCGTGCACTGGTCTCGCCATCGATGGCGGCCGCGCCTTCCTGACACGCTATGAACTGGCCTCGGCGCTCGACGCCGCGGCCCTCGCCGTCGGATCGACCGAGGGGGAACAGCTGGAACTCGAGGCGCTGGCGGATCTGTTCGTGGCGCGAAACTTTCAGGTCGCCGATTCAACGCCTGTCGAGACGGCGCTCGTTCTTGACGGCGACACGGTGACGCTCACGGGGAGCGCCACGATTGACACCTATTTCATGCCGCTCTTCGGCATTCCGACCGTCACCGTGTCGGCTGAAAGCGAAGTCCGGCGCGGCGGCGCCAATGTCGAGGTCGCGCTCATTCTCGACACCACCGGGTCGATGGCCGGATCGCGTATCGCCGCCTTGCGCGAAGCGGCGGCTGAACTCGTCGATATCGTGGTCACGGATGAGCAGGAGCCCTTCTACTCCAAGATCGCGATCGTCCCATACTCGATGGCCGTCAATGTCGGCGAGTATGCGCAAAGCGTTCGGGGCGCGATCACCGGCGCGGTCGACATCACGGCGGCGAGCTGGAGGAACGGCACGACTAAGACGCACTCAACGGTCGGCTGGCGGGACGGATCGGTCAAGACGATCAGCGCGGCGACCTGGAAGGTCGGAAGCGCGCAGACCATCAAGGGCGCCACCAAGGCGACGCAGGCCGTTATATCGGTGGACGATCACAGCTTCTCGAATGGCGACTTCATCTACATCAGCGGCGTCAGCGGGATGACGCAACTGAACGGCAACAAATACCTGGTCGCTAACGCGTCGGAGGACGACTTCAAGATCAAGAATCCCACAAGCGGTCTTTATATCAACAGCAGCGCCTACACGGCGTTCTCAAATCCGAAGAACGGCAAGGCGCAAGAGTGCTTCAACGCATTGTGCGAAGTGCGCGTCACGACATCCTCCTCGCACGGCTTCGCCAACACTGACCGCATCTACATCAATGGCGTTGCCGGCATGACGGAGCTCAACAACGTGGCCGGCGTGACCTGGAGCATCGCTGGCGTCGCTTCCAGCACCTTCATGGTAACGGGATCGGGACCGACATTCTCGAACTACACGGCCGGCGGAACGGCATCGGAATGCTTCACCACGACCTGCGAGATACGCGTCGAGACCTCGACGTCGCACGGTTTCGACAACAATGACCGGGTCTATGTCACCGGCGTCAGCGGCTTCACGGGCGTCAGCAACGCGGCAGGCGCGACCTGGGGCATTGGCGGGGTGGCGGCGACCACCTTCATCCTACCGGGGACGATCGGGCCCAACCTTGGTGTTACAGGGACAGGCGGCACATCGACCGAGTGCTTTACCGCGACCTGCCAGATCCGCGTGACGGCGAACGGCCACGGGATTTCGGACAGCGGCTATGTCTCCATCACGGGCGTGGGCGGCATGGCGATCAACACCACCGGAAACAATTCCTGGCAGGTGTCGAACGTCAGCTCCAACACCTATGTGCTCGGCGGCACGATCGGGCCCAACTTCGCGGACTATACGTCCGGCGGATCGTCCTGGTGCCTCACCTCTGGCTGCGAATACTATCGTTTCACGAATGCCAGCGGGACGCCGGCCACGCGGATTTTCCGGGTCAGCACGTGCGCCACGGAGCGGACCGGATCTGATGCCTTTACCGACGCGGCGCCCAACGCCGCCCTCGTGGGACGCAATTATCCGGCAACCGGCAACCCCTGCCCGGCGGCCAATCCGATGCAGCCGCTCACCAGCGACGACGAAGTGCTGCAGAACCGGATCAGCAACATGAACGCATCGGGCTCCACAGGCGGACATATCGGGGTCGCCTGGGGCTGGTATCTGCTTTCACCAAACTTCGCCTACCTGTTCCCGGAAGAAAGCCAGCCGGCCGCGTATGATGACGAAGACCTGATCAAGGTCGCGGTTCTCATGACCGACGGCGAGTATAACAGCTCATACTGCAATGGCGTCATCAGCCGTGACTCGACGGCGGGGAGCGGCGCGACGTCCGACCACATCAACTGCAACGCCACCAATGGGCACGCCTTCGCCCAGGCGACGCAGTTGTGCGCCGCCATGCGGGACCAAGGCATCGTCATCTACACGGTTGGCTTCGAGATCGTGAATGACCAGCGCGCCCGGGATCTGGTGAATGGCTGCGCGACGGACGCCGAGCATGTCTATCTGGCGGACAATCGCGCCGAACTGACTGCCGCTTTCGCCGACATCGCCCAGGCCATCTCGCAGCTGCGCCTGTCGAGGTAAGTCAAGGCAACCGACGAAGGCAAGATGCCGATCAGCTTGACCGCCGTCGCAACCCCAATTGCGGTGGCGGGCGGCTTCTCGGGCTCGCCTGAAAACGCCCTACTGGTCGGACATCCGCAGTCGTTCCGACACGGCGCGGGCGGCGGGATTTGCGATGGCGTCGGCATCGGCGAAGCGCTGCAGGGCCAGCCGCCAGAGCCATTTGGCGCCGCCAATCCGGCCAGCAGCCGCGGCGTGATCGCCGGCGAGACCAGTCAGTTCAGCCATCCCAAGGCGTTCGAGGTCACCGGCGGCGCTGAGCCGTATGCGTTCGGCGTTGAGTAGGGCTTCGGCCGTCTCCAGCTGGTTGGCGGCTATGGCGGCGCGGATGTCTTCGATCGGCGAGGGCAGTGCGCCTGACGACGGCGCGGGGGTGACCGGGGCCGGGGTCGTCACGGGTTCATCGAGGATGTGAAAGGCTGGCGCGGCATCAGGTTCGATCCCCAGCGTTGTGGCCGGCGGAGGAGGCTCGGGCGCGACCGAGAAGAGCGCGATCGCCGCCGCCGCGTCGAGCGGCGGGAGACTGGCAGGCACAGGATTTTCGACAGCCTGAACGAAGACAGGCTCTAACGCGACCGGTGCCGCAGGCGCTGGCTCGGGACCCGCCAAGGCCATCCGTTGAGGCGCCAGCACGGAGGCGAGGGGACCAGGCGCGGGATCAGCTGAAAGGGCGCCGGAACCACCGCCAAACACGGGATAGAACGCGCGTGGCGACTGAATGGCGGCCCCGCCCGGCGCGGCTTCCTGGGGCGGGGCCGCAGCCGGTGAGGGGGCGGGTGCTTCGGGCGCCGCTGAAAACATGGCGGCCAGGGAGAAATACGGCGAGTCGCCCTGTGCGGACGGCGCGGCCTCTGGCGGCAGGGGTCCCGATCGCCAGTCGCGGTCGGCGGCGCGGCTGCGCTCGGCGTAGAAGGCGTCGGCGGCGAGGATGGCGGCCTGGCGCCGCGCGGCTTCCTCGGCGAGGCGGGCTTTCAGTGCGGTCCGGGGAGCCAGCGCGTCGGCCGCCAGAACGAGCCCGACCATGGCTCCCGCCAGGCCCACAATCAGAAGCCAGGTCGGAGCGCCGGCGTCAGGTGGGAAAACCGCACGCGCAAGACCCCGGTTCAGCCAGATGAGCCATCCAGCGCCGCCCGCAAGGGCTGCGCCGACCAGAAACTGTACGCCACGCAGGATCATGCTGCTCACTTCGATGGTCCGCCGTCCGCCTTCCAGCGTCCCCTATCCACTTCAGGATTAAACGCTTCTGGGCGCGGCTCAATGGGGAAGGCGCAGCAAGACCCGCGCCGCACCTGGGGCAACCTTCGATCGATCTGGATCGAGCCGATCCGATCGATCGAAGAAAGTTGCTCTGGTTTCATGGGTGTAGAGACTGATTCAACGATCGACCTGATCCAGGTCGATCGCATCAGGCTCTGGCTGGCCGCGCGGGTCAGGCACGGTTTGTTAACCACTCATTCGCAACAGTTAACGAAATGCCTGCAACCCCGGAAAGGCTGCCCATGAATGGCGGTGAGGTTCTCGATCTTGGGCGGGACGCCCTCTGGGCGACCGTGATCATGTGCGCCCCCGCCATGATCGCCGGCCTTGTGGTGGGTCTGGTGATCGCCTTCTTCCAGGCGCTTACGCAGATCCAGGAGATGACGCTGGTTTTCGTGCCCAAAATCCTCGCGATCTTCGCCGCGCTGCTGATCTTTCTGCCGCTGATGGGTCTGACGCTGGGAGCGTTCGCCACGAAGATTTTCACCCGCATCGCCGATTTCTAGGAGCCTCGAGGCTTGGACTGGCTAACGCAATACGCCTGGGTCGGAGCGCTTTTGTTCGCGCGCCTCGGCGCCGTGATGATGCTCGCCCCCGGCTGGGGCGAGACGGCGGCGCCCGCCAGCCTGCGCCTGTGCGCCGCCCTGATGGTGACCGCCGTGCTGGCGCCGCACCTGGCCGCCAACGCCCCATCGCCTCCCAACGCGATCATCAACGGGATACCGCTGATCCTGACCGAAGTGATTATCGGGCTGGTGATTGGCGGCGGCGCCCGCATCCTGATGAGCGCGCTCCAGGTCGCCGGGACGACGGCGGGCATCGCCTCGGGACTGGGGTTCGCCCAGCAGATCGACCCGATCGCCAACCAGTCGGCGGCGATTTTTTCGGCCTTTTTCTCCCTGATGGGTGTCGTCCTTGTGATGCAGGCGGGTCTGCATCGCCTGATGATCGAGGCCGCCGCCGAAAGCTATGTGCTGTTCCCCCCGGGCGCCCTGCCGCCGCTTGGCGATACGTCGGTCTTCGTGATCGACGCGGTCTCGGCCTCGTTCCGGCTCGGAATCCAGATTGCCGCGCCCGTGCTGATCTTCTCGCTGATCTTCAACGTCGCCCTCGGACTTGTCGCGCGGCTGATCCCGCAGATCCAGATCTTCATGATCGCGATGCCGCTTTCGATATTGCTCGGGCTTGCCGTCATGGCGCTGGGCCTGGGTGGCGGACTCATGGTCTGGCTGGCGGAGATGGAGCGCCATGCGGGCGCTTTCCTTCCGATCCCGGGGACCCGTTAGATGGCGGAAGACCAGGACAACAGCCAGAAGACCGAAGAACCCACGCAAAAACGTCTGGAGGACGCACGCCGCAAGGGCGATGTCGCCAAGAGCATCGACGTGCCGGTGTGGTTCGCCTTGCTGGGCGCCGCTGCGATCGTCGCCGGCGCCGAGCCCGCAGCCCGGGCGATCGCGGACCCGCTGGCGCGCATCCTTGATCATCCGCACGCGTTTCACCTGTCCAACGGCGGCGCCCAGCTGATGCTGAGCAATTTGCTTCAGGCCCTGCTGGTCCCCCTGCTGGTGATTTTCGGAGCGCTCTGCGTCTCGGCGCTGATCGGTCATGTCATCCAGCACCGGCCGCTCTGGGCGTTCGAGAAGGTGAAGCCCGATCTCTCGAAACTGTCGCCGGTAAAGGGGCTTGGCCGCATGTTCGGCGCCCAGGCCTGGGTCAATCTTCTCAAGGCCGTTCTGAAGATGGCGGCCGTTTCGGCGGCGATGGTCTACACGGTCTGGCCGGCGCGTAACCAGCTGGCGGAATCCGGCGCGCTGGATATCGTCCAGGTGCTGGCGCTGCTGCAGTCGCTGGCCGGGCGGCTGCTGATCGCGGCGCTGGTGGTGGTCGGTCTGATCGCCGGGCTGGATTATGTCTGGCAGCGCCATTCCTTCATGCAGCGAATGCGCATGTCACGGCGCGATCTTCGCGACGAGACAAAGCAGTCGGAAGGCGACCCGCAGATCCGCGCGCGGCTGCGTCAGCTGAGGCAGGAGCGTTCGCGCAAGCGGATGCTGGCGGCGGTGCCGAAGGCGACCGTGATCGTGACGAACCCGACGCACTATTCGGTGGCGCTGAAATATCTGCCCGACGAGGACGCCGCGCCGATCTGCCTCGCCAAGGGCGTTGACGCCCTGGCGCTCCGCATCCGCGAGGCCGGCAAGGCGGCAGGCGTGCCGATTGTCGAGAACGTCCCGCTGGCGCGGGCGCTTTTCGCCGCCGTCGAGGTGGACGAGACGATCCCGCGAGAGCATTTCGAGGCGGTCGCCAAGGTGATCGGCTTCGTGATGAACACGGCCAAGGGGAGGCGGTGATGGGCGTTCGTGGTTTGTTGCCCGCTCGATTCCGTTTTGACTCCAGGTTCCACGGACCCGCCGGAACTGTGAGCAAATCACCCGGCCGGACCGGCGCCGGTCCACCCGAATCAGCGCAATATTGTCGAGTCCAGAAACGGAAAATCCATGCCTGACTCCCACGACGTGAACCCGGACGAGGCGCAGGAGTCTGCGGCTGAAGGCTCGGGCAAGGGCTTTGACGTGCTGCAGATCGGCTTCTGGCTCGCCCTCGCGGTCGCGGGCGGTGCGGCGGGCATGGCGCTTACCTGGCATGAAGCTGTCGGCCCAGCCGGCGCTGTGCTGGTGATCGCGCTCGGCGCCATGGGTCTTGTGCTGATGCTGTGGCTGATGCGAGGCGCCGGACGGCGGTTGGGCGTCTTTCCGGAGCGCGGCGCGGCCGAGGCGGCGGTGCAGGGCGCCCGGCGTCCGCTCTGGCTGGATGCGCTGGAGGAAGCGGCCATCATCTCGGACAGGGGCGGCGCCACGGTGTCGGCCAACCCGGCCTATCTCGAACTGGCGCAGGTCGCAAAGGATCTCGGCGACGCCAGCCATGCGCCCTCGGTCGATCGTCTGTTCGGCGCCAATCCCGGAATGGCGGCGCCGATCTACCGGCTGTCGAAGGCGGTGAAGGCGGGCGTCTCGCGCACCGAGATGCTGCCCGCGATCCTGTTCGGGGATCATCATGTCCCGGTGCAGTTCGAGGCGAGCGTCGCGCCGCTGGGGGCGACCAAGGCCCTCTGGCGCCTGCGTCGGATCGACGCCACGGTGGGGGCCACCGGTTCGGTCGATCCGCGCGCGCTTTATGTCGAGGATGCGCCGGTGGGGTTCTTCTCAGCCCGCCGCGATGGCCGCGTCGTCTATCTCAACCAGACGCTGCGCGCGATGCTTGGACTTCCCGACGAGCCGGCCGGCCTCAGGCTGGAGGACATTATGCGCCCCGAAGGCCTCAAGCTCATGCGGCGCGAGGTGCGCGGCATGGCGAGCCAGCGGGCGGAAGTGGTCATGCGCTCGCGCGACGGCATGGAGACGCCTGCGACGCTGATCACGACGTGGTCGGCGAAGGGTCCCGACGCGCTGACCCGCTCCGTGGTTTATGTGCCGCACGGGTCTGACGCTGCGGGCCGGCGCGCGCCGGCGGCGTCCTCCGAGGGGGGCGAACGCCTGGTGAGAGCCGACGATCCGATGTTCAACGACGCCCCGTTCGGCGTCGTGCGGCTAG
>JAWXBJ010000147.1:0-63946 GCA_034439955.1 Alphaproteobacteria bacterium | reverse complement strand
CGCCCCGGCTTCCCTTCCGCCTGCTGCACCGCTGCCCCCTCCGATCGAAGTTACCCGCGCTCCCGACGGCATCGTGTTGCCGGCCAACTTCGGCACCGGAGGGGTCGGCTACGACATTGGCGGAGGTGGCGGAGGCGGATCCCGGATCTTCATCGTCAACGGCGGGTCAAGCCGTGCAACGTCCTCGGCGACAGCTGTCGCGTTCGCATTCGCGTCGGCCGGCGCCTTCGCCGGCGCCGGCGCCGGCGGACATGCCGGCAACGGACACGCCGGCGGGCATGGCGGCAATCGGGGCGGCTGCAGCGGCTGCAAGTAAACCGGACCCTTGCGCGGCTACAGCCAGCCTCGCTCCCTTTCATCGAGCCACAGCCACGCGGCGCCAATCAGCGGCGCCGTGTCCGCCGTGATCAGCTTGACCGGGATGGCGCTCATCAATTCGCTCCGGACGCCGCGCGCGTAAAAGCGGTCGAGCGCTTCCCTTTCCGTCAGCCAGGGAGCGATCCGCAGGCTGACCCCGCCTCCCAGAAAGACGCCGCCCGTGGCGTTTGACAGCAGCGCGGTATCGCCCGCCGAGGTCATCACCGTGCGCGCCCGCAGGCGGCACATTTCGAGACACAGGGCGTCGCCCCGGCCCGCCCGCTCGATCACCGCTTCCGGCGTCAGGTGCGGACAGGCAAGCCCCATAACCGCCGCCAGCGCCCGCAGCGTCGCCTCGAAACCCGAGCCTGACGCGACCATCTCGTTGGACACATAGCCAAATTGACGTCTAAGATTGAGCGCCAGCTCCCATTCGATCGCCGTTTGTGGCGCGAACGCCTGATGGCCGCCCTCCCCGCCAAGGACGATCCAGCAATGTCGGCGGTCCTCAACCGACATCAGCTGTCGCAGCACCGCCACGCCAAATCCGGTGCCTGGCCCGGTGACCACGATCGACCCGGACGGGTCAGCGAGCCCCGGGGCGATGTCGTCGGCGTCGGCAGCTCCGAGTTCGGGCGCCGCCCGCGCCATGGCCTGGAAATCGTTGACGACGACGACGCGCTCGACGCCGAGAAGTTCAGCCAGTGCGCTGCGGTCGGCCGACCAGTCCCGATGCAGCATGCGCACCTGGCCCTCGACCACCGCTCCGGCGAGGCCGAACGCGGCGCCTGCCGGGCGAGCACCCGACCATTCGAGATAGCCAAGAACAGCGGCCTCGAATGTCGGGAAAGCATCGCCGGATCGTTTCCATGTCCGGGAGATTTCCACTCGGTCGCCGCCGACGGCGGCCATGGCGAAGCGGACATTTGTGCCGCCAACATCGCCGACCAGAATGGGACCTGCATCGCTCGTCATGACACGACTTTAGGCTGAATGGACCGGGCCTCGCAACGCGGCCGCGCCGCTATACCATCGCATTGTATTCATTTGTTATTCCAGCAAATGCCGGATACGGCATGGGGCATGCCGAACGATCAGGCTCATACCCATTCGCACGGACAAGGGGCGCCTGCCGGCGAAGAGACCAAGGCCGGGCGCCCGCGCGCTGCGCATGACCATTCTCACTCCCATGACAATGATCAGACGAGCGAGAGGCGCATCGGCCTCGCCGCCATCCTCACAGGCGCTTTCATGGGCGTCGAAGTCGCCGGTGGGGTGATTGCGGGCTCGCTCGCCCTGATCGCTGACGCCGGCCACATGCTGTCGGATTTCGCCAGCCTGGCGCTGGCCTGGGCCGGCTTTCGCATCGGCCGGCGGCCAGCCGACGCCCGCCGCACATTTGGCTTCCGCCGCTTCTCGGTGCTCGCCGCTTTCGTCAACGGTCTCGCGCTGTTCGCCGTCGCCGTCTGGATTTCGGTCGAGGCCGCCCTGCGGCTCACCGAAACAAGAGAGATTCTGGCAGGTCCGATGCTGCTGATCGCGAGCATCGGCCTCTTCGTAAACATTGCCTCCTTTGCAATCCTTCACGGCGCTGACCGGGACAACCTCAACGTTCGGGGCGCCCTGCTTCACGTCGCGGGCGACCTTCTCGGATCGATCGCGGCGATCGCTGCTGCCCTCATCATCATGGCGACCGGCTGGACGGCCGCCGACCCCATTCTCTCCGTCGTCGTCGCGCTGATCATTCTGCGCTCGGCCTGGACGCTGGTGACAGAAAGCGGCCACATCCTGCTCGAAGGCGCACCGCGCGCAATTGACGTCGATGTCGTTGCGAAGGACCTCGTCGCCAATGTCGAAGGCGTGCTCGACGTTCACCATGCCCACGCCTGGTCGCTCGACGAAAAACACGCGCTCATGACCCTGCACGTCCGCATCGGCGAAATCGCCTTCGGCCCCGCCATCGTCGCCCGGATCAAGGCTCGCCTGCACGAAGCGCACGGCATTGACCACGCGACAGTCGAGATCGAGATAGACGATTGCGGCGCTGGGAAGGATTGCGCCTGAGACGGCGCGGGTTCCGGCCCAAGTGAGATGTCGCTCTTCAGCAAACGCCTCCCAGACCTAACCCGGGGGCTGAAACACGAAATCCAGAAACACTGGCGCGCAGTCGCCCAGCCGCTTTTCCTGATAGCGCGTCGTCACATGGTCGCCCGGCGGCGTGCGCCAGTCCCCAGCCTGTTCCGCTGTCCAGACGAACCGACCGTCGGCGATGAAATCATGCAGGGCGGCGTTGGCATAGTCCGCCCAGTCCGTCGCGAATCTCACCTTCGCCCCGGGCTTCAGCACACGCGCGAGCGCGCCGACAAACACGGGCTGCACGATCCGCCGCTTGTGGTGCCGCGTCTTGGGCCACGGGTCGGGAAACAGGATGAAGGCCCGGTCGAGCGAGGCGTCCGGGAATTGCTCGACCACAAGCCGCGCGTCTCCGCGCTTCAGCCGGACATTGCTGATACCGCTGTCATCGATCAGCCCAAGCACCTTGGCGACGCCATCGAGGAACGGCTCGACTCCGAGCATGCCGACGTCACGGTGCAGCAACGCCTGCCCTGCCAGATGCTCGCCCCCGCCAAATCCGATCTCGAGCCAGACCTCATTCAGCCCGGCAAACAGCGTGCGGGGATCGAGCGCCCGCGACGGCGTTTCGGGAATGACGAGCCGGGGAAGCAAGTCCTCCATCAACCGGACCTGCCGCGCCGACAAGGGCTTGCCAGCGGACCGGCCGTACAGGCGGTGCGCCAGAAAATGATCCGTCATGACCGGACCGCACAGGGTGCATTGAGCACAGCGAAATGCACCGCTTCTACCTCAATAGCCGACGGTGCATTTCGCCAGGGCATCCTTCGATCAAACCAAATCGGCTTGAACAATGAAAGGTGCTCTATCTCAAAAGTGTCGAGCAACCTGTCTGCGTCAAAGAGGACGAGGTTGCTCTACGCTCAATGCACCTAGCGTACTCTCTACCCCAGGCCCTTCAGGCTCTCGGCCAGATCGGTCTTCTCCCAGGAGAAGCCGCCATCGGCGTCTGGCTCGCGGCCGAAATGCCCATAGGCCGAAGTGCGGGCATAGATCGCCTTGTTGAGATCGAGATGCTTGCGGATGCCGCGCGGACGGAGATCCATCACCTCGCCCAGGCGCGCCTCAAGCCGGGCGACGTCCACTTTTTCCGTTCCGTCGCAATTGGCGTAGACCGACAGGGGTTCGGGGACGCCGATGGCATAGGAAAGCTGGATGGTGCAGCGGTCGGCCAGACCCGCCGCCACGACGTTTTTGGCGAGGTAGCGCGCCGCGTAGGCCGCCGAGCGATCGACCTTGGTGGGGTCCTTGCCCGAGAATGCGCCGCCGCCATGAGGCGCCGCTCCGCCATAGGTGTCGACAATGATTTTTCGCCCGGTAAGACCGCAATCGCCATCGGGACCGCCAATCACGAACGTACCCGTCGGATTGATGTGCCAGACGCAGTTCCCGGCGATCGGCAACACGTCGCCCAGGGCCTTGCGGATGTAGGGTTCGACGATCTTGCGAATGTCGTCGCTGGTCTGCTTCTTGTCCGTGTGCTGCGTCGAAAGGACGATCGAGACACACTCCACCGGCTTGCCATTCTCATAGCGAACCGTGACCTGGCTCTTGGCGTCCGGCCCCAGGGTTTTTTCAGCCCCGCCATGGCGTGCATCGGCCAGCAGCTTGAGGATCTTGTGGCTGAACTGGATTGGCGCGGGCATCAGCTCCGGCGTTTCATTGGTGGCGTAGCCGAACATGATGCCCTGGTCGCCCGCGCCCTCTTCCTTGTTGCCTGAGGCGTCCACACCCTGGGCGATGTGCTCGGACTGACCATGCAGGAGAACTTCGATGTTGGCAGTTTCCCAGTGAAATCCTTCCTGGGCGTAGCCGATGTCCCGGATGGCGAGGCGCGTGTGGTGCGCGATCAGCTCCTTTGTCACCTTGTCGGTGCCGCGATATTCTCCGGCGATGACGACACGGTTGGTGGTCGCCAGGGTTTCGGCGGCGCAGCGCAGCGCCCACGGGTCGAGGCCTTCGGCGAGCGTGGTGCGATAGTAAAGGTCAACGACCTCGTCGGAGATGCGGTCGCACACCTTGTCGGGATGGCCTTCCGACACGCTTTCGCTGGTGAAGATGTAACTTGAACGCGCCAATTCGACCTCCCCGGACACAATCCTGAAGCGGCAACTCCTAGCGCCGGAAATCGTATAAAGAAAGCTTTATGTGACCTTCGAAAAACTCAGGGAGTCATGCGACGGCTAATGACCAATGACCGGTCGCGCAAGCGACAAGGCGACGGCACCGCTACTCCCCGGCTGGGACCGGCCTCAGGAACAGGGCCGCCGAATTCTTGACCATGGTGAGGATGCTGCGACGAAGAACCGGATCGCCGATGGCCTGAAAGGCGATGACGAGGTCCACGGCGTCGGCGTCGATCAGCCCGGCGAATTCCGGTCCGTCCTCAGCCATGCCGCGCATCACCGCCTGGTTCACGGCGTCCGCGCCCTCGTAAAAATAGGCGATGCTTGTGTCGAGCGCACGCGCCAGTTCGAAAAGGCGCCCCGCCGAAATCCGGTTCGCCCCCCGTTCGTATTTTTGCACCTGCTGGAAGGTGAGTCCGAGCTTCGCCGCCAGGGCCTCCTGCGACAGCCTGAGCTCACGCCGCCGCCATCGCAGGCGCCGCCCAACATGCTTGTCGATGAAATTTGGAAGTTTGTTCTCCACCGCCCGACCTTGAGGCAGACCCGGCCGGAACGGCGCCAGACCGCCTGCTAGCATTAAGACTAGCGTCGCGGCAGAACTAACAACCCGAGGTTGAGTCCGAGAAAAATGATCCAGAACAGACCATCCCGCCACCGCGAATAGGGCGTGGGAGCGGCAACCGGCGGAATGGGCGCATCGACGACGCTCGACTTCCATCCGGCGGGGTCCGCTCCGTAGATCACCGGATCGGCAGGCGACCCGCGGGCCGTCCACCGTCCGTAGGCGTCAATCATCCCCGTCAGCCCCCCCGCCGCGACCCGCGCCATCGGCAGGCCTTCCTCGATGCTTCGATATCGCGCCTGGGCGGCGTGCTGATAGGGACCCGAAAGCCCGCCAAACCAGCTGTCATTGGAAATATTGACGAGCCATTGGGGCCGGTCGATCCCGTCCGGGGCGAGACCGGGAAAGATCGCTTCGTAGCAGATCATGGGTCCGAATGCGGGCACTCCTACAACTTTCACGGGCGCTGGCCGGGGCCCGGGACTGAAACCGCCCGGGGCCAGCTTCTGCAGGGTTTCAACTCCGAGCCGATCGATCAGATCGGCAAGCGGTGTGAATTCGCCGAACGGCACCAGCATGTGCTTGTCATAGATTTGCAGCGGACCGCGCAAGGCGCTGTCGCCACTCAACACGGTGAGGCTGTTATAGGTCTTTTCGCCAGAACTGCCCGCCTGCTCGCGTCGGGCGACGCCAATGATCAGGCGCCGGTCGCCCAGCCGCTCGGCGATGAGATCAAGGGCCTCGGGCCATTCGAAGAGAAAGTATGGCAGCGCTCCTTCCGGCCAGATGACGATCGACGGCGTGCCTGACCCGTCTGGTCCGGTGAGATCGCTGAAGCGCCGGACCATCGCGGCTGCAACGCCCTCATCATACTTGGCGGCCTGCGGAACGCCGGCCTCGACAAGTCGCACCATCGGGCCGTCGGGCTGCTGCTCCACTGTCGAGAGCCGCTGCGATCCCCATCCCCACAGCGCGCCAAAAAGGATCGCCGCAGCGATAGCTGGCGCGGCGCGCAGGGCTGTCGTGCCCCGCGGACGCCGGTCGGCCAGCGCCGCCGGCGAGGCCAGGGCGACAACCGTCAGGAGCGACAGGCCGTAAATGCCCCAGATCGAAGCGCTCTGCGAGATTGCGCCGCCCGGCTCCCACGCCATCCCGGGCAAATTCCAGGGCAGGCCGCCCAGACCGAATAGCGCTCCCCGTATCCATTCGGCCGCCATGAACAGGACGGAAAAGGTGATCAGCCGCGCCGGACCGGTGCTCCAGAGTTGAAAGGCGAGGAGCATCACACTGGCGAGGATAAGAGCCAGCCCGCCCGGCAGGATCAGGAGCGGTAGCCAGATCAGCCAAAGATGCGCTCCGGGATCGACCAGGAACGCCGCCACGATCCAGTGCAGGCCCACCAGGAAATAAGCGAAGCCAAATGCGAACACACGCCAGAAGGCGGCACGGCCTGGCCGCAGCGCGAGCTTGGCGCCGTCCAGCAACCAGACCAGCCCCGAGAGGGCGATCAGCATCGCTGGCCAGAACCAGATCGGCGGGAACGCCAGATTGGCCAGGACGCCGAACCCGGCCGCCAGCCCGAGCGCTCGCGCCCGTTGCTGGCGAACGAGCCAGAGATAGGCCGGCGTTAGCAGGTTTCCGCGGCTCGCCGGAAAATCACCGGGCGCGTACTGCGTCTGAGTCATGAGACTATCCCCCGGAACCTGGAGGCTGACCCCCACACTTGGAAACCAAAGTCACGATCTACGTCGGCGGCGCCAGCCTGCAAACCGGTCGTGCTGGAGGAAACCTTGATCAAAACCAAGTCAGTTTGATCGAAGGATTCCCTAGGCGCCCTGTCGGTCGATCTCGGCGGCCTTCAATTCGGCAGCCGGCGCCGGGGCTGTCCTGGGCGCGCCGCGCAATCTTATCCGTATAACCCGCCTGGGGTCGGCTTCGACGATTTCCATCACCGGGCCGTGCGGGTGTTCGACGACATCGCCAACCTGGGGTACGCGCCCCGCCACCGCCGAAGCGAGACCGCCGATCGTGTCGATCTCGTCCTCAAACGCCGCGACCGACAGCACCAGGCCTGTCTCCCGTTCGACATCGTCGATAAGAGCGAGACCATCGACCTCCCAGGAAGAGCGCCCCTTTCGCACGACCGGCGGCGCATCGACATCGTGCTCGTCGTCGATCTCGCCGACAATCTGTTCGACGAGATCCTCGAGGCAGACGACGCCGCCAATGCCGCCATACTCATCGACCACCAGCGCGATATGAATGCGTGTCGATTGCATCTGCACGAGCAGATCGGGAAGACGCATCGATTGCGGGACGAACATGATGTCCCGCATCAGCCTTTCCAGCGGCTGGCAGGCCAGCGTCTCCGGGCTCAAACCCGCCCGGGCGATTTCGGCGACGACGTCCTTGATGTGCACGAAGCCGACCGCATCGTCGATCGAGTCGCGATAGACGGGCATGCGGGAATGAGCGTCCCTGGCGAAGCGGTTCAACACCTCCTGAAGCGTTGCATCGATCTCGACCGCCGCCACATCCACCCGGGATGTCATCACGTCCCTGACATTCGCGCCCTCGAATTCGGCGATCCGCAGCCGGATCGCGCCGGGACTTGCGTCTCTTGCCGCCGGAAGGGGTTCCGGCGCCGCAAGCGCCCGGCCGCTTACCAGCCGCGCGAGACGGTCGCGCAGCCTCGGCCGCGAAGCAGGGTCAGCATCGTCCGGGCCGTCAGCCATGATCAGTCCGTCTTTCCGGAGGAATCAAAGAGGTAGGGGCCAGTGCGATAGGGGTCAGGCCAGCCCAGATCGGCGAGGATCGCCGTTTCCAGGCTCTCCATCGCAACCGCGTCCGCAGGCGCGACATGGTCGTGGCCGAGCAAGTGCAGAAACCCGTGCACGAGAAGATGGCTGACATGCGCCTCGACCGGACGGCCCATATCCTTCGCATCGCGCATGGCGGTTTCGTAGCCGACCGCTATGTCGCCGAGCGGTTGAGGCCCGCCTGGTTCACCCGGACCCGAGGAAGGAAACGACAGAACGTCGGTCGCCTTGTCGAGGCCGCGCCAGCGGCTGTTGAGCGACCGCATCTCGGCGTCGTTGGTGAAAAGGATAACTACCGAACCTCTGGTTTCGGCGCGATTGGCCCGCGCAAGGACCGTCGCCACCAGGTCATCGATGTGCGGCAGCCGCTGCGTCCAGCGCGGATCGCTCACCACCGGCTCGAACAGGGCCATGTCGCTGGATGGCGCGAGCCTCATCGCCTTCGGCCAAGCCCGCTCAGCGCGGCGTCCCGGTCATAGGCCTGCACGATCCGGCCGACGAGGTCGTGCCGCACCACATCGGCCGACGTCATCTCTTCCATCGCCACTCCCGCCACGCCCTTCAGGATGTTGATGGCGTGGGCGAGGCCCGAGGCGGTCTTCTCCGGCAGATCGCTCTGCGAGGGATCACCCGTCACAATCATGCGCGATCCTCGGCCGAGCCGGGTCAACACCATCTTCATCTGGGGAATCGTCGCGTTCTGCGCTTCGTCGATGATGACAAACGCGTTCTTCAGGGTCCGGCCGCGCATGAAGGCCAGCGGCGCGACCTCGATCTCCTTGCGCTCCTTGCGCCGCTCCACTTCCTGCGCTCCCAAGCACTCATTGAGCGAATCCCAGATCGGCAGCATGTAGGGATCGACCTTCTCCTCAAGCGCTCCGGGCAGAAACCCGAGCTTCTCGCCGGCCTCTACCGCCGGCCTCGCCACGATGAGACGTTCGCGCTTGCCGGCCTTGAGTTCGGCCGCGCCCACGGCGACAGCAAGAAAAGTCTTGCCCGTGCCTGCCGGGCCGACGCCGAACACCAATCCCAGGTCCTCCTTCCGCAGCGTATCGAGATAGGACCGCTGGCCGGTCGTCTGGGCCATCACCGGCTTGCGCAGGCCTGCGATCACGTCGACCGGCGTCCCCGCAGGACCGCTCGCCAGCGTCAGGCGGATCGCCGCCTCGAGTTCGGCGGCGCTGGCGTCTGCGCCTGCCGCGATCCGCTGCACGAACGCTTCGAGGGCGTCGGCGGCGTGGCGCGCGCTGCTCTCCCGGCCGGTCAGCACGATCTCGCCGCCCTGACTCTCGGCGCGCAGATCGTCTTCGGCAAATGTCCGCTCGAGGACCTGAAGATGGCTGTGGGCCGGCCCGCAAACCTCGCGCAGCAGCTTGGGGTTGGCGATGGCCACGGTCTGACGGGAGGTCGCCCTCGCCTGCTTGGATCTCTCGCTCAAGCGATGGCCTCGCTCAACGTCCCGGTCGTCCGGCCGGTCATGGCCGCCATACGCCCTGTCAGACTGGTCTGGGTCGCCCCCACAATGTCCACATCGAGGATGCGACCCATAAGGGCTGCGCCGTCTTCGACATGCACGGGCTGCATGTAGGCCGAATACCCCAGCGCCTGGCCCCGGTGCTTGCCCTTGCGGTTGAAGAGGACCGGCATCCGCTTTCCGATCTGCGCCTCGTTGAACGCCTGCGCGCCGCGCCAGATTTCGACCAGCAAGCGCGCCAGCCTCTCGTCCTTCACAGCCTCATCGACCTGGAGGTCCATGCCTGCGGCGGGCGTGCCCGGGCGACGCGAATACTTGAACGCATACCCTTGCGCGAATCCAACCTCGCCAACCAGCGCAAGCGTCGCCTCGAAGTCGGCGTCACTTTCGCCGGGGAAACCCACGATAAAGTCAGAGGCGAACGCGATGTCAGGACGCGCGGCGCGCGCCCTCGCGACGATTTGCCGGTAGTCCGCCGCCGTATGCCCGCGATTCATGGCCTTCAGGATTCTGTCCGACCCCGACTGGACGGGCAGATGGAGAAAGGGCGCAAGCTGTTCGACGTCGGCATGCGCCTCGATCAGCGCATCATCCATGTCACGCGGATGAGACGTCGTGTAGCGAATGCGTTCGACGCCGCCGATGCGCGCGACCTGCCGGATCAGCCGTCCCAGACCCCACGCGCCGCCCAGACCGTCATGGACGGACGCCGCCCCGTGCCAGGCGTTTACATTCTGTCCGATCAGCACGATCTCGCTGACACCCTGTCTGGTCAGTTCGCGCGTCTCGGCGAGGATCGCCTCCGCGCTGCGCGAAAACTCCGCTCCCCGCGTGTAAGGGACCACACAGAAGGTGCAGAACTTGTCGCAGCCTTCCTGAACCGGCACGAACGCCGAAGGGCCGTTTGCTTCGCGTGACTTCGGCAACGCGTCGAATTTTTCGTCCGCCGCGAAATCGGTTTCCAGCCGGTCGCCGGTTTGCCGGCTGGCCCGGGCGATCATTTCGGGCAGTCGGTGATAGGATTGCGGACCGACCACCAGATCGACAGCCGGCTGGCGCCGCATGATCTCGGCGCCTTCCGCCTGGGCCACGCACCCGGCGACGATGATGCGCATGACCCCGCCGCCTGCTTCCTTCATCCGTCTGAGTTGGCCGAGTTCGGAAAAGACCTTCTCCGTCGCCTTCTCACGAATATGGCACGTATTCAGCACCACAAGGTCCGCAGCCTCGGGTGTGTCGACCGGAGCGTAGCCGAGCGGCTTGAGCACGTCCCGCATCCTCTCGGAATCGTAGACGTTCATCTGGCAGCCATAGGTCTTGATGAAGAGACCTTTCGGCTTGCCTGTCGGTCCTTGGCCCATGAGGGTCACATGAATTCCGTGATCGCGGTCACTTCTCGTCCTCGAGCGGCACGCCATAGAGTTCCAGCCGGTGATCGACCAGCCGATAGCCCAGCTTGCGCGCGATCTCGACCTGCAACAACTCGATCTCGTCGGAATGGAATTCCACCACCCTGCCCGACTTGGCGTCTATCAGGTGATCATGGTGTTCCTCCGGCGACTCCTCATAGCGCGACCGCCCGTCGCGGAAGTCGTGACGTTCTATGATGCCGGAATCCTCGAACAGCTTCACGGTCCGATAGACCGTGGCCAGCGAGATATTGGCGTCCACCGCCGACGCGCGCCGGTGAAGCTCTTCAGCATCGGGGTGATCCTCGGCGCCGGACAGGACGCGCGCGATGACACGGCGCTGTTCGGTCATCCGCAGGCCCTTGTCGATACACCTTTGCTCGATCATCCGGCTGTCTCCGGCCCTTTCATCGTCTCAAGTCAGCTCACGGCGGTCGTCACGGCTGGATATGAGGGTCAGCCGCCCGCCTGTCCACTCGAATTCAGGACCGCTGTGCGGACCGGCCGGGCCATCACAATTGCGTCTTCCTGACCGCCCGGTTTCCGATAATAGCCTTTCCGCACGCCCATTTCCACGAATCCTTCAGAGCGATAGAGGCCGAGCGCCGCCGTGTTGTCTCGCGCCACCTCAAGAATCCAGCGTTTCAGGCTCCGCCGGCCTGCCTCATCCGCCAGCACCCGCAACGCTGCGCGCGCCGCGCCGGACCGTCTGGCCTCGGGCAGACACGCCAGCGTCAGCAGTTCCGCGTCCTCTCCGGCGGTCAGCGCAAGCCCGAAAGCAAGCGGGGCGTCCGCGCTTGAGGCGACCGCTCCAAATGCGCCTGGCCGTGACAGCCAATCGGCAAAATCCGCCTCCGGCCACCCTTTTTCAAAGCAGTGCCCGTGGATGGAAGAAAGCGCCGCTGCGTCGATTGCGAGGGCGCATCGAGAGGTCAGCGTCATGCTGGCGCCATCGGCGTCGCGTCCGGTTCGCGCACGTAGATCGGCCGGGCCGGCGGCAGCTCGCCCTCCAGCCGCGACACCCATAGCGCCGCGTTGATGGCGCTGGGACGTCCAGCTCTCTGCGGCCGTTGGAAATCCCAGTTCGGCAACCCGTCACCAAGCACGACCTCGACGCCCGTCGCCATCTCGACAAGCTTTCTCGCATCTGCTTCGACCGGCTCGCCTTGCCCTTGCCCATTCTCGATGATCTGCGCCCACCAGGACAGATCCGGAAGGCGGCGCCTGGCGGGCAGCGCGGCCAGAATGCGTCCGCGTCCGGACCTCGCCGCCACCGCTTCGAGGCTGGTGACGCCCACGGCCGGCCGGTCGAGCGCCAGCGCCAGACCGCGCGCGAACGCCACGCCCACACGCACGCCGGTGAACGACCCCGGCCCCGCAACAACCGCGATCCGGTCGATCTCCTGGAAGGTCCGTCCAGCCTCTCGCATGACGTTCTGAACGACGATGGCCAGCCGGGCGTCATG
Source organism: Alphaproteobacteria bacterium (assembly GCA_034439955.1). GTDB lineage: Bacteria > Pseudomonadota > Alphaproteobacteria > Caulobacterales > Hyphomonadaceae > UBA7672. Next base: position 51,600 of record JAWXBJ010000147.1, on the reverse strand, counting down.
GCCTTGAGCCATTGGTTCGGAGCAGACGAAGGCCACGCCCTCATCGGTAAAGACCGCAGCGTCACAGTCCGCCCCGACAGTGTTGATCCCGAGCACGAGCATGCCTAAATGACCCCGGCGGCTTCCTCGAACGCCAGCCGGGGCGCGCGTGACCGCTTGCCAGCTCCATCGCCCTGCCCGAGGTTGCAGAAGAAACTGGACCGCCAGCTTTTCATGCCGGCATCGCCCAGTAAGAACTCACGATCGACGCCCTCCCGGTTGAAACCGTTCATCGGCCCGCAGTCCAGTCCGACCGCGCGGGCGGCGAGAATGAGACAGCAGCCCCGCGATGAGGCATTCTGCATCCCAATGAAGCGAGAGTGGTCGGGATCCGCGAACCAGCTTTCCGGATTCCTGCCGTGAGGCTCGAGCGTCGGCATCCAGCGGGCGAAGTCCAGTACGTTCACGGCGCGCTCATGGTCTGCTTGCGGTTTCCCTCGTCGGGATGAGGCGAGAGTCGCGCCCTGGCTCGAGCCGACCACAGAAAAAGAAGCCGTCCAGGGCAGCTCCCTACGCCGCCGCTTCCACGGCCGTGACCTCCGGCACATAATGCCGAAGGAGGTTTTCGACGCCCTGCTTCAGGGTCGCGGTGGATGACGGGCAACCAGAACATGCCCCGCGCATCGTCAACTGCACGATGCCCGTCTCTGAGTCGAAATGCTTGAAAATGATGTCGCCTCCATCCTGGGCCACCGCTGGCCGGACGCGCGTTGCGATCAGCTCCTTGATTTCGGCGACGATCTCTGCGGTTTCACCCTCATAGACTACCTCGTCCGCAGCCTCGGATTCTTCGAGGAGTTGACCGTGACCATCGGCCATGACCGGCGCGCCGGAGACGAAATGATCCATGATCGCCGCCAGCGCCAGCGGCTTGAGATGGCTCCAGTCGAGATCGGGCGTCTTGGTGATCGCGATGAAATCGTCGCCGAGAAAAACGCCCTTGACGCCCTTCAGACCGAAAAGGGCTGAGGCGAGCGGCGAGGCGGTCGCTTCTTCTGCGGAAGTGAATTCATAAGACGTCGCCGGCGAGACCGACTGTCCGGGGATGAATTTCAGCGTCTCGGGATTGGGCGTCGCTTGCGTCTGTATGAACATGTCGGCCTCGTTCAACCTGAGCCAGATGGCTTTGCATATGCGCGCGGCGCCGGCCCGATCCAGCCCGCAACATGGAGTGGCGGCAAACCTGACGCAATGCAGCACTGGCAAGACTGATATGAATCAGGCCGCTCTGGTGATTGTTCGCAGCCCGAGCAGCTTCTCGGCCGCCTGGTCGCAGACACATTGCCCTACACGGTTGAGATCAAGCATTTTTTTCAACAAAACTGATCAAGTTTGATCGAAGGATGCTCTAGCCTCAGCCCGCGAGCCCGCCCATTTCATCGACCTGGCGGTCGCTGAGCCCCCCGGGAATGACCGTGACCGCGATTGGACGAACACTGAGCGGACGGCCCTTGCCCAGCCTCGAGACCAAGGGGCCGGGCCCCCACCGGCCCGAGCCTACAGCGAGCACCAGCGACTTGATCGCCGGATCGGCTTCCACCAGCTTGCGAATCGCATCGAGCGGGTCATCCTCGCTGATCACCAACTCCGCCATGACGCCCGTCCTTGTCTCTACATGGTCGGCATGCTGGCGCGCCTTCAGGCGGGCAGCGTCCAGCGCGTCCTGGCTGATGTCCTTGTCGAGCCCGATCCAGCCTCCCAGCGCCGGCGTCTTGGCGCACCGCAGGATAACAAGGCCGGCATGCACGGCCTTGGCGCGAAGGCCCGCGAACACGGCCGCGCTGACGCACTCCTCCGTGTCATCGGACACGACAAGAAATTTGCGTGACAAATCCGTCATGTCGCCATCAGGCCCGCGCACCACGCCTGGGTCAAGTGCGCGGCCCGGCCGACGCGGGCGCGGAAAGGCCTATCGACAGCACCGAATTCCAAGGCACGTTGACTGGAGACGGTTCGCCGTCCGCGGTTTCGATTCGCGATCGGATCAGTTGACGGTCGTCTGCGGCATGCTCGCCGCGGCGAGTGACCGTCCGCCTTGCGACGGCGAATCGAGCAGGTCGAGAAACTTCGATGTTGCGCCTTGCGCCTGAGCCAGAAGAAAGCCCATCGACACCGCGTGGTTGCCGAACAGCCAGCCGTCGGCCGATCCGTTCAGGACGATCAGCGGGCGGAACTCGGACGCCGCACGCCATGCCTTGAGGGCCGCCGCTCGCGCCGCTTCGGCGCCCGTCGTCTCCGGCCAGTCCATCGCTTCGATCAACACGAGGGCGGCGTTTGCGCGGGCTTTGGCGGCATAGACGGCGTTTGTCGCACTCTCGTCGATCGGATTGCCGCCAGCAAGGTTGGCCGACTGCGCGACATCGCTCTGGCTGCGCATCGCCCAAGTCTCAACCAGGCCGAGCTGAGCGATCAGTCTCGCTGTATCCGCCTCGACCCCCGCTCCGCGCCGCCGTTCGCGCCGGTCGTAATTCACCAGGGCGTCGCGCGCCGCCCGCAGCTGAACTCCCGTGCTGCCGGCGTTGACCAGCCGCGAGGCGGCCTCAAGGTCGGAATCGGGCCGGCCGGAGGAGTCGGCGTGCTGGTTCATCATGGACACGTACTCGCCAAGGGCGCCGGCGAGCGCCGCCTGATAGGCGGGCTTGGCGGTGAGGCGCGCCATCGGCGCCCAGGACGGCGCATCGCTGGCCCAGCCAAGCGTTTCGAAATGGCGCTCCATCAGGAGCGCAACCCCGCCCGCCCAGGGCACGGTCCACTGCGTTCTGTCCACGAGGTTTGCAGCGCTGCGGTCACCGACCTCACTCGAGAGCACGATGAGGGCTGGATAGGCCCCGAGCGCGCAGACAGCCGACAAGCCGATCAGCCAGCCGCGAGCCCGGGCGCCAAAGGATTTGCGGTCTTCATCATCATCATCGGCCGGCGCTTCGGACTCAAGGTTTTGCTCAGCGGCCCTGGGGGTGACGTTGATGGTCCGCAGCGGAAACGGCGCGTCGATTTCGACGACGGCGTCGGGCACGGCCATGTCGCGGCGGAGTTGCAACACTGACATGGCCCAGCCCCCGGCTTGAGTGAAAAGAGTGTGGTCGCGTTCAGCGTTAACCTCAACCCAATATTGATTGATGGTTGATTAATCGTGTGGCTCGGGCGCCGCAGTGACCACGCCGAAACCGACCGTCATTCTTCGACCGGACCTGAACTCGAAAGTGATCGGAAATGTGGCGTCGCCCTTCACTTCCGGCGAGAATACCATCAGGTGTAATCCGCCCGGCTCGAACTTAACCGTCTGGCCTGCGGGAAGATCGACGCCATCGGCACGCTCCATGCGTGTCACCTGTCCGGTCGTCGTCGAAGCATGCATCTCCACGCGCGCCGCCGCTTGCGACGAGACCGCGACAATGCGGTCGTCCTCAGGCGACCGGATGGAGAAATAGCCCGCTCCGATCGCGCCTGTTCCCAGAGGAGGCCGGAATTCGGGATTCGCGACGACGAGGTCTTGCGGCTGGCAGGCGGCCAGCACAAACGCCAGCGCCAGATATCCAGGAATGCGCTGCACTTGTGGGCCTCCGACACCTTGGGGCACCCTATCGGACGGCCTCACCGGCAGACATGCGCCCCATCGGCGCGGAATGGACACGGACAATTTGCTTCAGGCGCGCCAGAAACCCACCAACCGCCTCGCCTCCTCCAAGATCGGCCGGGCGATCGCGTCCGCCCGCTCGGCCCCGTCCCTGAGAACCCGATCGACCTCGCCGGGGTCCGACATAAGCCGCCGCATCTCAGCCGCCACCAAACCCAGCCTCTCGACGGCCAGGTCGGCGAGCGCCGGCTTGAACGCGCCAAAACCCTTGCCGCCGAACTCACGCAGCACCTCCGCATCCGTCAGCCCCGCCATCACAGCGTAGATGCCAACCAGGTTTGCGGCCTCCGGACGATCCGCCAGCCCATCGACCTCGAACGGCAAAGCGGCGCTGTCGGAAGTCGCGCGCTTGATCTTTCGTGAGATCTCGTCGGCGGTATCCAGCAGATTGATGCGCGAGGCGTCGGACGGATCCGACTTGGACATTTTTCTTGTTCCGTCCTTGAGCGACATGATCCGTGCGCCGGGACCTGTCGTCAGCGGCTCCGGCAGCGGGAAGAAACCGGGCGCGTCGAACTCGCGGTTGAACCGGTCGGCGATGTCGCGCGCCAGCTCCAGGTGCTGTTTCTGGTCTTCCCCCGTCGGCACGTGCGTCGCGCGATACGAAAGAATGTCCGCCGCCTGCAAGACGGGATAGGCGAACAGCCCGACCGACACTCTCTCGCGGTCCTTGCCTGACTTGTCCTTGAACTGCGTCATGCGCTCCAGCCAGCCCATGCGGGCGACGCAGTTGAATATCCACCCAAGCTCGGCGTGCGCGCTCACCGAGGACTGCGCGAAGACGATCGACCTTTTCGGATCGATGCCCGACGCGAGATAGGCTGCCGCGATCTCCCGCGTCTGGGCGGCCAGCAGCTTCGGATCCTGCGGCACGGTTATGGCGTGGAGGTCCACCACGCAGAACATGCAGTCATGCGTCTCCTGCATGGCGACGAACTTCACCAGGGCGCCGAGATAATTGCCAAGGTGCAGGCTGCCCGAAGGCTGCACGCCGGAAAACACGCGCGCAGGGCCGTCGTAGGATTTGGTTGCGTCAGTCATCGAAGGAACTCGCTTGGATGCAGGCCGGCTCCTACCGCTCAAAGCCCGGCGACGGAAGCCTTGCGACCAACGACAGCCCACACCCGGTGAGGTATGGCGAGCGGATCCTGCAGGTAAGAGGCCGCCAGCAGGCGGCGCAGCTCGTCGTCGAAGGCTGCGACCGTTTCTTCGGCAAGGCTCGCCGCAACCCCAGCGCTCGCTCTGATGCGGCCTCGCCAGGCCTCGTGCGTATAGGCGGCGTCAATGTCGAAGCTGAAGGTTTCAAGCGATCTGAAGCCTGCGCCCGAAAGATCGGCGAGGTACTTCGGATGGATGCCCGTGCCGCCGCCCATCCGCCAGGAGGGATTGAACGCCTCGATGAGCTTTTCCGTCGCTTCGACGACATTGCCCGGTAGCGGCAACCAGTCGAAATGGCAGATGGCGACATGTCCGCCTGACCGGAGGACACGCGCGACCTCGCGCGCAGCCTCGGCGCCGCGGAACCAGTGCCAGCACTGCCCTGCAAGCACGATGTCCTGGCTCTCGTCCTGGACCGGGATGGCTTCGGCGCGACCCACCCTATAATCGACCGCGGCGCCCACGGCGCTATCCATTTCCGCCGCCTGCGTCATCATGCTTTCTGACGGATCGACGCCCGTAACGCGTCCGCCCGCGAGCGCCGCCTGCCGCGCCAGCGTGCCGGTCCCGGTCCCGAGGTCGAGCACGTCGCGATTGACGGGATCGAGACCGTGGGCCTTGAGGCGCTCCAGCAGGGCTGGAGGAAAGCCCGCCCGGTGCCGGGCGTAGTCGCCGGCGGTCTTACCGAAATCAACCTTGAAGCTCATGGCGCCGATCACTTTCCAAAAGGATTGAATGTCTTCACGCGAAACAGCGCGACGTCCCGGACGTTTCGCGTCACCACCGTGAAACCATGCGCCTGCGCTGTCGCCGCGATGAGCGCATCTTCGATCAGATTGTCAGACCGTCCGTGCATCAGCCTTGCCCAGTGCCGGAGAATGCGACCATCCAGACTCAGTATGTTATAAGTCTCCGCGACCTCATCGAGCCACGCTTGAAGTTCGACGGCGCGAGGCGCATTTTGAGCGCGGGTCATCTCGATGCCGGCCTGAATTTCGCCTAGCGTCACAGCCGAGATGTGGAGTTCCGCGTCATCGACGCTATTGAGCCACGCAACGACCGCGCCATGCGGCCGGGCGCTGCGGAGTTCCGACACGACATTGGTGTCCAGCAGATACACAGCTCAGCCGATTTCGCCGCCGGCCCGACGCTTCCTGGGTCCACGCGTCGGCACCACCAGATCCCCGCGCCCCTCATCCGCCATCAACAGCTGCTTCAGAGTTTGCCGCGCCGCGCCCTGCAAGCGCCGCCAGTCATCGACAGGCACGAGCACGGCGGCCTCCGCGCCCCGTTTGGTCACCAGCTGCGGCCCGTCCCGCAGACAAGCCTCCAACAGTTCGCTGAAACGCGCCTTCGCATCTTGTACCGGCCAACTCTTGATATGCATTCGCGCGCGCTTCTCTGACTAGTCTTCAACCTAGTCCATAAGCGTCTGTTTTGCAACGCTTTCGGCGCCCTTTTCCCGACGCAGGGACTGGCGGATCTCCGTCAGCGTGACCGCCCCCATGGCCAGCATAGCCAGCCCATAGATCGCAAAGCCCACCGCCCCGACGACCAGGACCGCGATCTCCTTGGAGACCAAAATTTCGCGCAGCAGAGGATATTGCCAGGCGCACAGCGCGATGAAGGCGCCCATGATGACGCAGGCGACCGCCAGCCGCACCATTCGCCTCCACGCCGCCGCGCCGATGCGGTAGACGCCTTCGCGCGCCAGCGTTCCGGCCAGTAGCAAGACGTTGAGCCAGCCTGAGGCGCTTGTCCCGATCGCAAGGCCGATGACTCCGTCCACACCCACGGTCGGGAGCCAAAACCAGAGCGCCGCGCCGATCGCGATGTTGACCAGCACGGCGAGGATCGCGAACTGCATCGGCTGCCGGGTGCGCTGGCGCGCGAAAAACGGCGGAGTGAATACCTTCGCCAGAACGAACGCCGGTATCCCCCACGCGAACTGCCGCAGCACCTCGGCCGTCCGGCGAGCATCCTCCACCGAGAACGCGCCGCGCGTAATGGCCGCGTCGATCACGAAGAACGGCATGATCAACAGGGCGAGCGCCGCCGGCATGGTGAAGGCCATGGCGAGGCCTATGCCGTCGTCCATCGTCTTGCCGGCGCCCGCCTCGTCGGCTTCGGCGAAATGCCGTGACAGGCGCGGCACGAGCGCCAGCCCGACCGCGACGCCGATCAAGCCGAGGGGCAGCTGATACATGCGGTCCGCATTGTAAAGCACACCTCGCGCGCCCTCGTCCGAACCGCTCAGCACCTGGCTCACCAGCGTGTTGAGCTGGATTGCGCCGCCCGCGATGGCGCCGGGCACGGCCAGCGCCACGACACGCCGCACCGTCTTGCTGAGCACCGGAAAGCCGATGCGGAGATCGACGCCCAGCTTGCGCACGCCCCACCACAGCAGGGCGCCCTGAAGCAGACCGGCGAGCGTCACCGCCGCCGACGCGAAAAGCGCGGCGCTTTCCGGGTCCGGCGCCAGCACCAGCGGAACAAGCGTGCAGAGGTTGAGCAGGATCGGCGCGCCGGCCGCCAGCGCGAACCGCCCGAGCGTGTTCAGAACGCCGCCGAGCAGGGAGGCGAGCGTCATGCAGGCGAGGTAGGGCATCGTCAGCTGGGCCATCAGGGTCGCCGTCGCCAGCGTCCTCGGATCATCGGTGTACGCCGAGAGGAGAAGCGGCATGAGATAAGGCATGGCCACTTCGGCAAGGATCGAGAAAATCACCACCACCGTCATGATGAAGGCCAGCACCTGGCTCGCCATGCGGTCGGCCGTCGCGACGCCCTCGGTCGCCCGCTCCTTGGCGAATACCGGCACGAAGGCCTGCGCGAACGCGCCTTCGGCGAAGAGGCGCCGGAAGAGATTGGGCAGCATCTGCGCGGTCGCCCAAGCATCCATCAGCGGTCCCTGCCCGCCAAAGCGCGCATTGAGGGCGAGGTCGCGCGCGAAGCCGAGCACGCGGCTCGCCAGCGTGAAGCCGGTCTGCACGAACACGTTGCGCGCGAGCGACATGGCTTCGATCCGTCAGCTGGTTTCAGCGGTTGTTGGAGGCAGGAGCGCGCGCCAGCGTGTGGGCGGGAATGCGCGGGCCGGTCGTCGGCGCATTGACGCGCAGCACCGCCTCGAGACGGGCCGCCAGCTTTTCGTCCTTGTCAGGGGAGAGCTCGCTGCCGTCGAGCGCCTCGACGTAAAAGACATCATGGACCCTTTCGCCATAGGCGCCGACATGCGCCGAGCGGATCGACAAACCAGCGTCCACCAGCTCGCGGGCGATGTCATAGAGCAGGCCGGGGCGGTCGCGGCCGGACACCTCGATCACGGTGCGGTTGGCCGATGCTGTCCGGTCGATGCGTATGATCGGCGAGATGATGAAGGCTGCATGCCTGCGGCTGATCGCCGGTGGTTTGGCCGCTCGCCTTTGATTTCCGGCGCCGGCCGCCGCCGCCCGCAGATCGGAGAGCACGCGCTGAAGTGTGGCGGGGTTGTCGACGCCCAGCGGCGCGCCCTTGGCGTCCTGGACGTCGAACACGTCGAGAACCCGTTTGTCGCCGCCTTCATAGAGGTGCGCGGCTGCGACATTGGCGCCAGCCGCGCTGATCGCGCCGCAAAGATCGGCGAACAGGCCGGGACGATCCGGGGCCGACACCAGGATCTCGGTCGCCGAACGGTCGGCGTCCACGCTGGACGACACGAGGACCGGCGCGTCTGATCCTGCAAGCGCTACAGCGTGGCGCGCCTGGGCCTCGACACCGAACTGGACCCAGTAGGCGTCCTCGACGCTGAGCAGGACGGGACTTGCCGCGCCTACTTTCTCCTTCAGCGCCGCGCGCCCGCGTTCTGCGCGTATCGCGACCTGGGCGCGGACGCTGGCCTCGTCGGTCCGGCCGCCGCGCAGGGCGGCCTCCGTTGCATGGTAGAGGTCCCTCAGCAGCTGTCCCTTCCAGCCATTCCAGACGCCGGGGCCCACGGCGCGAATGTCGGCTACCGTCAGGACCAGCAACAACCGCAGGCGCTCCAGCGTCCCGACGCGTTCGGCGAAGCCGGAAATGGTCTGGGGATCGGAAATGTCGCGCCGCTGCGCCGTGTCGCTCATTTCAAGATGGTTTCCGACCAGCCAGGCGACAAGCTCGGCTTCTTCCTCTGGAAGGCCAAGACGGAGGGAGGCGGTCCGGGCCACCTTTGCACCCTCGACCTGCTGGTCTCCAATGCCCTTGCCGGTGTCGTGCAGCAGCATGGCGAGATAAAGCGCCCGCCGGTTCTGGATTTTCGGGAAAAGCGCGGTCGAAAGCGGATGAGTGTCGCGGAAATTGCCGCGCTCGATGTCGTGAATCGTTTCCACGGCCTTCAATGTGTGTTCATCGACCGTGTAGTGGTGATACATGTTGAACTGCGTCTGCGCGACAATGCGTCCGAATTCCGGAACGAACCGTCCCAGCACGCCAGCTTCGTTCATCAGCGGCAGCACACGGCCGGGATGATGAGGCCCCGCGACGATGTCGAGGAACAGCGCCCGCGCCTCCCTGTCATGGCGGAGGTCGCGCGTCAGAACGCCAAGCGAGCGCCGCGCCGACGTCATGGCGTCGGGATGGATGTCGAGACCGCGCTCGCAGGCGATCGCGAACAGACGCAGCAAATTCCGGGGATCGGTTTCAAAGACGCCTGGTGAGACGATCGAAAGGCGCCCCTGATCGATCACGAAGCCCGGCTCCTTCAGAGGGCGGGCGGCGGGCGGCGGGATGAGGCGAGCGCGTCCGCCGGGTCGCTTCTTCTCCTCGGCCTCCAGCTTGGCGCACAGGATACGGGTCAGCGCGCCGACCTCCTTCGCCCCCAGGAAGTATCGCTTCATGAAGCGCTCAACCGACGTCACATTGAGCCGCGCCGTATAGCCCATGCGAGCGGCCATCTCGGGCTGGAGATCGAAAGAAAGGCGCTCCTCTGGTCGGCCGGTCAAAAAGTGCAGATGGCACCGCACGGTCCACAGGAACCGCGCCTCGCGCAGATAGGCCGCCTTGTCCTGGGGTGTGAACGCCGAGTTGTCGAGCACCTCGACGAGCGTCTCGCCGCCATGGATGTATTTCGCGAGCCAGTACAGCGTCTGGAGATCCCGCAGTCCGCCCTTGCCGTCCTTGATGTTGGGTTCGACCCGGTAGCGCGAGCCGCCTTCCCGCTCGTGCCGCTGGTCACGCTCCGCCAGCTTGGCGGCGACGAACTCCGAGCCCCGGCCCGCCACGATGTCCCTGCTGAATCGCTCCGACAGTTTCTCGGCGACGGCCCTGTCGCCAAACAGCAGGCGTCTGTCGAGGATCGCGGTGCGGATCGTCACGTCCTCGCGCGACAGCTTGATGCAATCCTCGATCGTTCGAAAGGAATGGCCGACCTTGAGTCCCATGTCCCACAGCGCATAGAGCATGTACTCGATGACGCTCTCGGCCCACGCCGTCTGCTTGTATTTGCGAAGGAACAGCAGATCGACGTCCGAGGACGGCGCCAGCACGCCGCGTCCATAGCCGCCGACGGCCAGCACGGCCATGCGTTCCGCCTCGGTCGGGTTGTGGGCCCGGAAAATGTGCACGACCGTGAAATCATAGAGCGCCGCCAGCGCCTCATCCATGACCGCCGACAACAGCTTGGCCGTGTCGAGCCCGTCGGCGCCCTCCTCCAGCCGGTCGAGCGCGATCATTCTGCCCCGAAACAGGGCCGCGTGGATGAGATCGAGCGCCCGCGCCCGCTGGGCGACTGGATCGGAGCCATTGTCGAGCGACGCCGCCGTCAGCTGGATACGCAGCTTTCGCCCGTCGACCACGTCGCCAATACGCCATGGACCCGGCTTGGCGGGGACGAAGGTGCGGGCGGCGGGAGCGACATCCGTCATGCGCGCTGGTCTAGCGCTGTTTGGCGCAGGGCAACAGGAGGATCGCGCGCGCCCTGAAAAACAGAGCGGCCGGCGGGGGGAGCCGCCGGCCATATCGTCCGTTGGAGAAGGTTGACAGGTTTAAGCTGCGCCGCCCGGCAGACCCGTCGTGAAGGCGAAGAGGACCGCTGTCACGAAGCCGATAGCGATGGCGAGCGAGGCGACAAAGTCCACTTCGCCGATGTTGAAGCCCTGCCTGGGGGCCGATTTGGAGAGGTTGATCAGACCGTTCATCGTGTCATTCCTTTATCTGGCTCTTGTCCCCGTGATCGGGCGTTCGGCCATGAACAGGGGAATGCAATCGGTATGCCAGTTTCTGTTAACTGCTTTTGTACCTGTTATAATTGATTATTTTAAGGGGCGAAGAGGTCTTCCTTAATGCTCTCGCCTACCCGCGCCGATCCAGTGGCGCAGCTCGCCAGATGGGTGGCGAATTCCGCGCTCAACCCGCCAACGGTCCTCCCGCCTCGGCGACGCCCAACGAACGCATAGTCGCGCGCGTCGTCCCTCAAGCGGTCAAACCGACCGCCAGCGCCCATATGCCCTGCAGTCATGTTGATCGTGAGGAGATAGGTTCTGGCCCCGACAAGCCAGGCGCGCCCGTACGAAAGCGTCAATGCCCAGCGCCTGGCGTCGCAACCAAAGCATCCTTCTTTGCGTCCAAAAGAAAGCAGGTGCTCTAACCGCCCCGTTTCAACCGATAGACCAGCTCCAGCGCCTCCCTGGGCGTCAGCGTGTCGGGATCGACGTCCGCGAGTGTAAGGTCAGCCTGACTGGGCTCGCGGACAATCTCTGCAGCAGGCGCCAGCGACGCAAACAGCGGCAGCTCCTCCAGCCTCCTGCCGGAACCGTCCTTGGCTTCGAGCCGCTTGAGCACCGCCTCGGCGCGCTTCACCGCCCGCGCTGGAAGCCCCGCAAGCCTGGCCACCTGCACCCCGTAGGAGCGATCCGCCGGCCCCGGCTTCACCTCGTGCAGGAAAACGAGGTCGCCGCCCCATTCCTGCGCCCGCAGGGACGCGTTGGCGCAGAAGTCCAGCGTGTCGGCAAGCCCGGTCAGCTCATGATAGTGCGTCGCGAAAAGCGCCCGGCAGCCATTCACTTCGTGCAGATGCTCGACCGCCGCCCAGGCGATGGCGAGCCCGTCCCAGGTCGAGGTGCCCCGCCCAACCTCGTCGAGGATGACGATCGAATGCGCCGTCGCCAGATTGAGGATGGCGGCCGTCTCGATCATTTCGACCATGAAGGTCGAGCGGCCGCGCGAAAGATCGTCGGATGCGCCGACACGCGAAAAAACCCGGTCTGCCAGCCCCATGCGCAAACGCCGCGCTGGCACGAAACATCCGGCCTGGGCAAGAATCGTGAGCAGGACAGTCTGCCGGAGGAAAGTGGACTTTCCGGCCATGTTGGGTCCGGTCACCAGAGTGAGGCGCGGGCCCTCGGCGCCGCTGGCGTCCATCCGGCAATCGTTTGGCGTGAAGCCCTGGCCGGCCTTGCGCAGCGCTCCTTCCACAACCGGATGACGCGCTCCCTCCGCGCATAAGACAGGCTTGTCCACGATCTCGGGGCGCACCGCGGAAACCTCCGCCGCCCACTCCGCGTTCGCCGCAGCGACATCCAGCCGCGCCAAGGCGTCAGCGACGGCGCGAAGCTCGGCGCCCAGGGTTTCGGCGTCCATTGCAAAGCGGTTGAAAATCTCCAGTTCGCGTCCCACCGCCTCATCCTCGGCGCGGGAAATGCGAGCCTGCAGGTCGGAGAGTTCCACCGTCGAGAACCGCACGACATTGGCCATGGTCTGGCGGTGCACGAAGGTTTGGGTATGCGGCGGCTTCATCAGGGTGTCGCCATGGCGGCCGGTGACATCGATGAAGTAACCCAGCACATTGTTGTGCTTGATCCTGAGCGCCGGAATGTCCGTCAGGGCTGCATAGTCGGCCTGCAGCCTCGCGATCACGCCGCGCGCGTCTTCCCTCAAGGCTCGCGTTTCGTCGAGCCCGGGGTCAAATCCGGCGGCGACGAAGCCGCCCTCGCGCGGCGAGACGGGCAGGTCTCCGCCCAGCGCCAACGCGAGCGAGGACGCGAACGCCCCGAGTTTCGCCTTGTCGGCAAGTCTGAGCGCGGCGCCGGCGCTGACGAGGTCCGCCGGCAGACCCGGCTCGCTGAGTTGGGCCGCCAGTTGTTCCCCGACTGCCAGACACGTCGCGAGCGCCGCGAGGTCGCGCGGCCCGCCCCGCCGAAGCGAAAGCCGCATCCGGGCGCGCTCCAGGTCGCCCGAGCGCTTCAACGCCGCGCGCACCGCCTCTCGGCGCTCGTTGGCGTCGAGAAAGAACGCGACAGCGTCCAGCCTGCCCTCGATCTCTGCGGCATTCCTCAAAGGCCGGCTGATGCGCTCGGCCAGCAGGCGCGCGCCGCCCGAGGTGACGGTCCGATCCACGCAGGCGATCAGCGAACCGGATCGCCCGCCCCGTGCCGATCGATCGATCTCCAAGCTTGCGCGCGTGGCGGCGTCGATTGCGAGATAGGCGTCGGGCGTGGTTCGCTGCGGCGGGTCGAGGCGCGCCGCCGCGCCGGCCTGGGTCATCGCCAGATAATCCAGAAGCAGGCCGCAGGCGCAAAGCTCGGCCCGCGAGAATGCGCCGAACCCGTCGAGGGTCGCGACGCCGAATGTCTGCATCAAGAGCCGTTCGCCCGCCCGCGCATCCGCCCGCGCGTCCGGCCGCAGCGTTACCGCCGCTCCGGTCGCGGCGACCGAAGCCAGGGCCGAAAGTCCTTGGTCGGCGTCGCTGACCAGCACCTCTCCCGGCGAGAGCGACGCCAGCATTTCCTCGAGCGATGCAATGTCGAGTCGGAAGACCTCGAACCGACCGGTCGAGACATCGGCGACCGCGAGCGCCGCGTCGCGTCCTCCGCCGGCGAGGCCGACCGCCGCGAGGCAGTTGGACGCCCTTGCCTCGAGCAGCGTGTCTTCGGTCAGCGTTCCCGGTGTGACGACACGCACGATCTCGCGTCTGACCACGCTCTTGGCGCCGCGCTTGCGCGCCTCGGCCGGATCCTCCACCTGCTCGCACACCGCGACCCGGCGACCCGCCTTGATCAGCCGAGCCAGATAGCCGTCCGCCGCATGGTATGGAACGCCGGCCATGGGGATGGGAGCGCCCTTGTGGGTCCCCCGGAAGGTCTGGGTGATGCCAAGGTCTCGCGCGGCCACGACAGCGTCCTCGAAGAACAGCTCGTAGAAATCTCCCATCCGGAAGAAGAGCAGTGCATCCGGATGGAGCGCCTTCATTTCCAGATACTGGGCCATGAAAGGTGTGGTCGAAGGGTGGGCCGGCTCTCCAGCGCCCGCCCCGCCGTCCGCGCAGGGATCAGCAGCTGGCGCCCTTGCTGGAAGCGCGCTTTGCACCGGTTTAATCCCGCCGCTCTGCTTCATGGCTGCTTCATGCTTGATTCGATCATCGTTTGCGGCTGAATGCGCGCCAGCCTACCCTAGCCTGACCAGCCTACCCTGCCCTGAACAGTCACGCGTCGCGCATCGCAAAGCCATTTGACCCGTCCGGTCGGATCGAAGCCAGAAGATTATGACCAGCAAACGCCCGACCCTCACCGACGAAGAAGCGCTGGCCTTCCATCGCTATCCCCAGCCGGGCAAGATTTCCATCACGCCGACGAAGCCGATGGCGACCCAGCGCGACCTGTCGCTCGCCTATTCGCCCGGCGTCGCGGTCCCGGTCCTCGCCATCGCCCGGGATCCCGATCTTGCCTACGACTACACCTCCAAGGGCAATCTGGTCGCCGTCATCTCGAACGGCACGGCCATACTCGGGCTGGGCGATCTTGGATCGCTGGCTTCGAAGCCGGTGATGGAGGGCAAGTCCGTCCTCTTCAAACGCTTCGCCGACGTCGATTCGATCGACATCGAGGTCGATGAGAAGGATCCCCAGAAATTCATCGAATGCGTGCGCGCCATCGGCGCGACTTTCGGCGGCATCAATCTCGAGGACATAAAGTCTCCCGAGTGCTTCATCATCGAAAGCGAGTTGCGCTCGCGGCTGGATATTCCGGTCTTCCATGACGACCAGCATGGTACCGCCATCATCGCGGCCGCCGGCCTCATCAATGCATGCGAGATCACGGGACGCAAACTGTCCGACGTAACCGTCGCCGTTTCGGGCGCCGGGGCGGCCGGCCTTTCGGTTGCGGCCCTCATCCGCCACCTCGGCGTCAAACGCGACAACATCCTGATGTGCGACAGGTCGGGGGTCATCTATGAGGGCCGCCAGCAAGGCATGGACCAGTTCAAGTCCGCCTTCGCCGTCAACACGAAGAAACGAACCCTCGCTGACGCCATGAAAGGCGCCGACTGTTTCCTGGGACTGTCGGTCAAGGGCGCCGTCACCCGCGAGATGGTCGCGTCGATGGCGAAGAATCCGATCATCTTCGCGATGGCCAATCCCGACCCCGAAATCACGCCCGAGGAAGTCAAGGAGGTGCGCTCCGACGCCATCATCGCGACGGGCCGGTCGGACTATCCCAACCAGGTCAACAATGTCCTGGGCTTTCCCTATATCTTCCGGGGGGCTCTCGACGCCCGCGCCCGGACCATCAACGAGGAAATGAAAATTGCGGCCGCCCAGGCGCTGGCCCAGCTGGCGCGTGAGGATGTCCCCGACGAGGTGGCCGCCGCCTATCATGGCGCCCGCCCCTCCTTTGGCCCGGACTACATCATCCCGGCGCCTTTTGACCCGCGCCTCATCTGGTACATTCCGCCGTTCGTCGCGAAGGCCGCAATGGATTCCGGCGTCGCGCGCAAGCCGATCGCCGACATGAACGCCTACCGCGACGGCCTCGCCCAGCGCCTCGACCCGTCCGCGTCCTTCCTGCAACGCATTCATGGGGCGGTGCGCCGCGAAGGAACCCGCAAACGCATCGTCTTCGCCGAGGGCGAGGAGCCCGCCGTGATCCGGGCCGCCTACGCCTTCAAGACCCAGGAGCTTGGCGAGCCGATCCTCGTCGGACGCGAGGAGCAGATCCACCGCAACATGCAGCTGGTGGGCGTGCCTGTCCCCGAGCTCCAGATCATCAACGCCCGCATATCGGAACACAACCAGGCCTATTCCGACTATCTCTACGCCCGCCTCCAGCGGCACGGCTATCTCCAGCGCGACGTTCAGCGCCTCATCAACCAGGACCGCAATGTCTTCGCCGCCTGCATGCTGGCGCTTGGCCATGCCGACGGCATGATCACCGGCGTCACCCGCAACTATGCAACGTCGCTTTCTGACATCTCGCTGGCCATCGATCCGCGCGAGGACACGCGCTCGATCGGCTTGTCGATCGTGATCGGACGGTCCGGCCCGATGCTGATCGCCGACACCAGCGTCACAGAAATGCCCGACGCCGACGACCTTGCCGAGATTGCCGTCTCGGCCGCCAGGGCCGCCCAGCGGTTGGGGTTAGCGCCGCGCCTTGCCTTCGTCTCGTATTCGACTTTCGGAAACCCACCGGGCGAGCGGATGGCAAAGGTCCGCGACGCCGTCGCGCTGCTTGATGCACGCGGCGACGTTGGTTTCGAGTATGAGGGCGAAATGGCCGTCGATGTCGCACTAAACCCGGACGCCCGCCGCCTCTATCCCTTCTCCCGCCTGTCGGGGCCAGCCGACGTGCTGGTGATGCCTGCGGTGCACTCGGCCGCGATCTCGACGAAGATAGCGGCGGCGCTGGGCGGGGCGACTGTCATCGGTCCTTTGCTGGTCGGGCTGAAATGCTCGGTTCAGATCGCGCAGCTTGACGCCAAGGTGCAGGACATCGTGAACCTGGCGGCTTTCTCGGCCTTCAACCCCAACGGCTAAAGTCCGGGCCGGCAGCTTGCGGAGGCGCTCGGCGCTCGGACGCCGCTATCGGCACAGCGCCCGCGCCTTGTCGATCGCGTCGGTCGAACCCTTCAGCGAAAAATGATAGGCGGTGCGGGCGTCCTTGAGCGAGGCTGCCTCGATTCTCAGCTCACTGCCTTTCTTGAGCGCCGCGATCAGGGGTTTTTCACGGCTGTCGGTCACAAAGGCTTCGCGCCCCGCCGCGTACATGGCGAACCGTTCCCGGCCGATGACGGCTTCGGGCGCAAGATCGGCGCGCAGGTCGTAGCCGACGGCCAGGCTGGGCTGGCTCGCCGCCGCGCCCGACTTCCAGCTGGCGACAAAGAAATTGACCTCGCCATGCGCAACATTCTTGGGCGCCATGTCGATGGCGGGCGTCGCCGCGAAGCAGACGAGATCCTTGCCCACCGCCTCGGTATATACGCGCCACTCCTGATAGCGTCCGATCGCCTTGACCTCGGCTGCGGCCGGGGCCGACAGCGCCGCCAGACCTACAAGTGTCGCCAGGACTCCCCGCATCGCCATCCTCCCGTGCCTTCCCGGCATATCCCAGAGACATGAATCCGTCGCCGCTTCGAGTTTAGAGCTTCGCAATATGGGAGAAATTTGACGCAAGTCTTAAACCCGGCGAGCCAGGTTGAATCTCGCGACCCTCAGCGCGGCGCGCGCTTGGCCAGAATCCGCTGAAGCGTCCGCCTGTGCATGTTCAGCCGGCGCGCCGTCTCGGAGACATTGTGGTTGCACAATTCATAGACGCGCTGGATGTGCTCCCACCGCACCCGGTCCGCCGACATCGGGTTTTCGGGTGGATCGGGCCGGTTTTCCCGGGCGGCGAGAAGCGCATTGACGATGTCATCGACGTCGGCCGGTTTGGCGAGATAGTCGATCGCCCCGGCCTTGACGGCGGCGACGGCCGTCGCGATCGCGCCATAGCCCGTGAGGATCACAGCGTGAGCATCCCCCCGGCACTGGTGGAGTTCTTCAACGACTTCGAGCCCCGAGCCATCCTCCAACCTAAGATCCACCACCGCGAAGGCGGGCTGGGCGCGCTTCATGTGGCCTCTGGCCTCAGCGACCGATGCAAGCGCCACGACGTCGAACCCGCGCTGGGCGAGCGCGCGGGCAAGGCGCGTCCGGAACGGCGCATCGTCGTCGAGCACCATCAGCGTGCGATCCTCCAGCGCCGAGATCCGGGGATCCGTGTCGGTTGCCTCGTCCACCTTGTCTCCCGTCATGAAGGCCGTGGAACAGTATAGAGGGGCCGGACTGATAGGCAAACGCCCATCGACGACCGCGACATCACCCGTCGGTCCAACCGGGCGGAGCTTCGATCGAGCGGCGCGGCCACACGATTCTTACGACCGCACCCTTCGCGGGCGACTGGCGGTTGTAGGGCGTCACACGGGCGCCGGTCCGTTCCAGCAAGGTGCAGGCGATGAAGAACCCGAGACCCAGCCCGCCTCCGCGCTGCTCGACGCTGCGCTCGCTGAAATAGGGCTCTCCCAGCTTGGCGAGGACGGACGGCGCGAAGCCGGCGCCGTCGTCGGTTATGTAGATGCGTATCTCCTGTCCGGACCAGCGGGCGTTTACACTGACCTCGCCGGCGGCGAAGCTCACGGCGTTCTCGATGAATGCGCCGAGGGCGTGAATGATTTCCGGCCGCCGGATGACGACAGGCGCATGCACCCCGCCCTCTTCCGTCTTGGACAGGGGCGAGCAGGAGCATTGGACATGGATTCCGGATCCTATGTGCGGCTCGGCCGCCTCCTCGATCAGCAAGGGAAGCGGGGTCCGCGCCATCGCCGCGTCGGTCGCCTGCCGCCTCTGCGAGATTTGCATGAGGATCGCGCGACAGCGTTCGGCCTGTTCGGTGATCAGGTCGATATCCTCCCGGGCCGGATGGTCCGCCCGGACCGACCGCGCCAGTTCCTTGGCTGAAAGGTAAATGGTGGCGAGCGGCGTTCCCAGCTCATGCGCTGTGGCGGCCGCGAGCGCGCCAAGCGCTGAAAGCTGTTGTTCGCGTGCAAGAACCGCTTGCACCGCGTCCAGGGCCGAAACGAGATGCGCCTCGTCGCGCCCGGTTCGCCAGGCCGAGACCGAGAAGAAGACAAGCCCGATCGCCACCGCCGCGAGTTGCCCCGCCTGATAGAGCAGCGGCAATTGCAGATCTTCTCCGCCTCGCCAGGGAAGGTCGAACCCCCAAACCGACATGCCGACGCAGCAGAGGAGAGCGAGCAGGGACAGCAATCCCGCATAGGCAGGCAACAGCCGTGAGGCGCCGACGGTCACGGGCGCGAGAATCATCAGCAGGAAAGGATTCTCCAGCCCGCCCGTGAGGCCGATGAGGACCGACAGCTGGACGATGTCGAAGGCGAGCTGGCCCGCCGTTTCCGCCGCCGACGACAGGTGCTGGGAAGGGAAGACCGCCATGAGCGCGACGTTCAGCCAGGCCGATGCGCCAATCGCCGCGAGAGAGGCTGCAAGCGGGAGTTCGAATGCGAGAATGAAATGAACGAACAGGACGGCCGCCGCCTGCCCGCCGATCGCCATCCATCTCAGGGAGATCAGGGTGCGCAGACGCGTCCGGCCGAACGCCGAACCGACATTCTTCAGGGCCGCCTGCGTGGCCTCCGCCCGGCGCACGACGGGGACGTTGATCGCGGCGTCCGGGGCGTTCGCATCAGCCATGCGGGGCCGCACCGATGTCTCGCAACTTGGGATCGCACATTGCAAAAAGCGACCGCCATGGCCATAAGACGGCATGCCGAAAATCGCCCTCGGTCAAAGCGGCTTGAGCCTGTTTCTTGGCCTCGTCCTGGCGGGCTGCTCCGCCCAGGAGAACGCGCGCGCCGGCGTCGATACGGCGTGTTTCAACCGCGCATCCGACAAGATCGGGGGCCCCCTCCAGCTGACGGCTCAAACAGGTGCGCCGTTCACCGAGGACAATTTTCGCGGCCGGCAAACGCTGGTCTTTTTCGGTTTTACCTATTGTCCGGATATCTGCCCCAACACGCTCTACGCCATCGGCACGGCGCTGAACCTGCTGCCCGCGGGGATTGAGAAACCGATGACCGCGCTCATTTCGGTCGATCCAGCCCGCGACACGCCGGACGCGCTCGCCGCTTACATCGCAAGCAACGGGTTTCCCTCCGACATCGTCGGGCTGACCGGAACAGAGGACGAGCTTCAGGCTGCCGCGAGCCGCTTCGCGGCCAGCTTCGAGCGGGTCGAGGACGCCTCCAGCGCCTCTGGATATCTGGTCAACCATACGTCCATCATCTACCTGATGGACGAGAACTGGAAGCTCGCGACATTCTTCACCCCGCAAACGCGGCCGGAGGAAATGGCGAAGTGCATCGCGGCGCTCGACAGCTGAAGCGGACTGACAGTGGGGTCGCACGCGCGAACGCCCGCCCAGGAGCCGATCCTGAGCGGGTTGCTCTGCATTTTTGAGATGGAGCATCTTTCTTCAATCAAACTGACCCAGTTTGATTGAAGAATGCTCTGCCTCTTGCGTCGTGTATCAGTTCGCAGGCGCGCTCGTCGCCGAGAAGCCAAGGGTTGTCTTGGTCAGCTGCTCGGGTCCCGAGACATCGCCCAGCTTGAGCGGCGTCGCCGGCTTGAGCTTGATCGACAGCGTGCCCGGCTGCTTGATGAAACTGGACACGGCCGCCAGCAGTTCGCTTGAGACGGCAGGATCGACGCCTGCCGCCGACAGATCCGCTCCCAGAGCTGCGATCTGGTTGACGATGTCAGTGCGAAGGGCCTCCGGATCGGGACTGCCCATCATCGTCGACAGTTGCAGAAGACGGTTCACCAGGGACTTGTCGGTCAGCGTCAGGTCAAGATCGACAATGGTCAACTCTCCGACGCCGCTGAAATCGGGAGCGGCCGGCAGGGTGGGTTCGACAACCGGCGCATCGGCATCCGGCGTCTCGTCGTCGAAATCCGGCTCGACAATCGGCGCGCCGCCCATCGAGGAGATTCCCGACATCAGCGACACCAGCGCTTTCTGGACGCCCAGGAAGCCGCCACTCATTACAATGTCGAAACCGTCGGTCATGCCGAAATTATACCTGGTATAGCGCGTCGTATCGGTCGCCGGGTCGAAGGTTGCGTCGCCCTCGCCATAGAGCTCGACGGTCTCGTAGCCGATCATTCCGAGCGCGCCGCCCGCCATCGCCCCAAGCTGGCCGTCTGCGGCGTTGGCCGTGAAGGACACGGTCGCGCGCGGCGAGGAGACCGCCGTGACGACGCCCTGCGCGTTTCGCGTGGCCTTCTGGTCGATGGCCGAGGTCGCCAGCTTGACGCCCGACGCGGCGATATTCATCCCGCTCCAGTTGAACGTGTCGAAGCCGGGATCGATCGGGCTCGTCATGGCGGCGATCATGTCTGCGTTGATCGTCTGCATGGCCATGGGGTCCATTCCGGACGCGAAGCCGGCCTCGAACGCGGTCGCGTAAAGACCTCCCCTCAATCCCTTGATCTCGCCCTTGCCGAAATCGAACGTGCCAGCGACGGGAAAACCCGCTCCGGCCTCGGCGGGGACATCGAACGTGCCCTTGAGGCCCGAGAGGATGGCGGAGCCGAAGATCGTGTCCTTGAGGCTCGCGACCGACATTTCATCCATCGCGACGCTGAAGGATCCGGCGCCCATGCCCATCTGGGCCAGATCGCCCGTGATGGTCAGGCCGTTGAAAGAGATCTTGTCCAGGGACCATTGTTCGAAAGGCGGCGGCGTCGCTGGCCCTGCCTGCGTCAGCGAGCTTGCCAGGAATGCCGCCGTGATTTCGTTGGGGTTTCTGATTGATACCGTGGCTAGATTGAACGTCACGCCAGGCGTTTCGGCTTCGGGTGAGACGTCCTTCAGGGTCAGGTCCCTGAACATCGGCTTGCCGTCGGAGGTGAGCCCCAGACCATCAAGAACCAGCGACTTGGCCTTGAACCCCTGCCCGGCGCCCGGGCCGATGACCACGTCTTTCAGCGTCACCTTGTCGCCCGAACCTGACTTGCTGGCGTATTTCACCAGTCCGGACGTTCCGTCCGTCAGGTTCATGGCGTCAAGCGCTGCGGTGGCTTCCTTGCTGCTGCCGCAGGCGGAGGCAAGCGCCAGAGCACTGGCGCAGACAATCCAGGTCTTCATTTCGTCCGTCCCTCGCTATGTCGTGTTGCGTCATCTCCAACAGGACGTTACGCCCTTAGCATGATCGCCTCGGAATCGCATCATCGGGTGTTTCTGATCGCCAAATCCGGCGCCTCGGTACCCGTCCGGGTCCATGTAGACAAGCGCGCAAGGCGTGTTTCCGTAAGGATAGACCCGCATGCGCGGGAAGCTGTGGCTACGGCGCCAGCGCTGAGGCACGCCCTGGATGCGATTTCCTTCGCCTCCGAGCGCGTGGACTGGATTGCGGAGCGTCTGGGCGCGCTTCCCCGTCCGGTCCAGCTGAGGCCCGGCGCCTACATTCCGCTGCGTGGCGTCATCCATCGCCTGCGGCATGTCGAAACAGGCAGAACGGTACGTCTAGACAAAGCCGGACCCACACCTGTGCTGCTCATTCCCGGTCCGAGGGAGGTCTTCGAGGACAAGACAAGGGCGTTCTTTCGGTCTGCGGCGCGGGCCGATTTCGCCGAGCGGGTGGCGGTTCACGCCGCGACGCTCAAGGTCACGCCCAGGTCCATCTCAATCAAGGACACGCGCTCGCGCTGGGGGTCGTGCAGTTCCGAGGGCCGTCTCAATTTTTCCTGGCGTCTCGTGTGCGCCCCGCCCTTCGCGCTCGACTATGTCGCGGCGCATGAGGTGGCTCACCTTAGGGAAATGAACCATTCTTCGCGTTTCTGGCGTCAGGTTGCGCGCGCCATGCCGGAATGGGTGGACGCGCGCAAATGGCTGCAGGAGCGGGGTTCCGCGCTCCACGCTATCGGCGAATAGGCTGCCCTGCAGAGGAATTCGAAAGCATCCTTCAATCAGGCAGCATCCGATTGTCCGAAGACAGTTGCCCTAATTTCGGCGCGGCTTCCTGCCCGCCCCGCCTGGCTTGAGCTTGCGGGGCTTTGGAGTGTTGGCTTCCACCGCTGTCTTGCGAAGAGCCGGCGGCGGCGCTGCGGGCTTGGCGAGAACCACGACCGGATTGACAGGCGCCGTTCCGTACAATCCTCCGTTGAACTCGAAGCCGATGGCGCGGGATCCATAATCGCCTTCCTCGTACTGGCGCGTCTGCTCACGAAAACCGTCGAGCAGATGTTCGAACACGAGGTTGAAAAACGGCACGTGATCCGCCGTTTCGAACGGCATGTCGAAGGCGTGCGACTGGCCGTCCGCGAAATCGACCTGAAACGCCTCGCCCTGCTTGGAGCATTGCATCACCAGCCGCATCCAGTCACCCGCGGCTGTCGCGCGCACAGCAAGCCCGAAAACAATGGGCGCGATCTGCCGAAAACCTGTCGGCGCCATCGAGAAGGCCTCGTCTCCGTAATTCTTTGGATCGAACGGCCCAAGCGGGGGCACGAGCAGCACGCAATCGCCGCCCGGCGCTTCGAGATATTCGCAGAACCCTGTCCGAACATGCTCGGCCAACGCGCGGACGCGGTCGTAGTTTTCCGCAGCGAGCGTCTGGTGACGCGCCGTGATCGCAGTCAGGGCCTCAAAACGAGTCATCGGACTCTACCTCACAGCGCAGCGAACGCGCGCGCTGCCAGCGCTATCTCAGACACGATCGCGCGCTCCTCGCTGGACAGGAGCGGGTTCCAGACGTCGAAGATCAGCACTACCCGGAGATCGTCGCTATCATTTCGCGCCGTATGCTCGATCGTGTCGTCAAACACCAGTATCTCGCCGACCTTCCATTCGCGCCGCTCGTAGCCGACCCGGTATGTGCACCTCTTGGGGACGATAAGTGGAAGGTGAACCACGAGGCGCGCATTGGTTTCTCCGTGGTGGGGCGGAATCTCCGTACGGGGGGCGAGCGCCGAGAACATCGCATTGGGGCACAGGCCTTCGATGGAGGCCATGTCTACTGCTTCCAGGGCGGCGCGTGTGGCTGGGCAGCGCGCCAGATTGAGCTCGTTCGGCGCGCCATGACGCCAGAGCGAGTGGTGGCTCCATCGCGCTGAATGGTTGAGCTGCGCCCACTGATCGACAGGCTGGCCCCGCTCGATGGCGATATATGGCGCGAAGCCGGCCGCGCCCCCTTCCAGCAGCCCCGTCAGCTCCTGCCGGATGACGTCAGTCTTGGCTTCGAGATCGGCGGCCCACGCAAACAAGTCGCGGTCATAGAACGGAATGGCTGGGAGTCGGGGCACATGGATCTGGGCGGCTTCCTGACGGTAAGGCGCCGAGGCGCCTGCCATAATCGAGACCGCCTCGCGCCAACGCTCGGCCGTCGCACGTGGCGCGCCGGCGAGCTGCGGCGCGATAGCGGCCGTCAGCTTGGCCTTAAGACCATCGCTGTAACGCCGGACAAAAGCTCGGGCATGCGCCAACTGGGCCCGCATCGCCGGCGGCTCCTGACCTTCGGGCGGCGCAATCTTGAGGGAGGAGCGGTAAAGCACGGCTGCAGCGCCGCTGACGCCGAGACGCTCGAAACGCGCCGCCTTCATCAGCAGCGCCGGCAGAAAATAGGGATCGATCGCCAAAGCCGCGTCGATCGCCTGGCCTTCGCCCGGCTCATCGCCTTCTCCACGCCTTGCCCTGGCCAAAGCCAACAGCAGCATCGGGTCCGCCGGCCGCAAGAGGAGGGCGTCCTCCAAAAGCGTTCGCGCCGCGCCGAAATCCGAGCGCTGCATCGCATGCACTGCGAGGCTCATGGCCGCGCGTGGATCCGCCGGGTCGCGCCGGTGCACCTCCCGCCACAAAGCGTCGGCTTCCTGCCAGCGGCCCGCGTTGGCCGCCTCGCCCGCGGCCCGAACTATCTGCTCGATGTCCTGGCCCATGCGAGCGCTCGATCCAGCTGTGTCCTCGACGGCCTATAACCGCCAGGATGGGGAAACGGAATGCGGCGGCCACTACAGCCGCCGCACTTGTAAAGGCCAAATGTCGCCTTCTGTCAGATCGGCTTGAGGACGCGCCCGCAAGTCGTCCCGCCTGGAAGCCGCAACACCAGAGCGTGAAGCGGTGCACCAAACCGGGTTGATCGCAACGCGTTCTAGAAGCGCGACGTAACGCCCACGGAAAACACGCGACCCAGGACATCGTAGGTCGAGGGATAAGTGTTGCCGCTGTTGAATGTGGTCGAGCCAATTTCGGTCTGCACGAACGGCGCGTCCTCGTCGGTGACGTTGGTAACGGCGAGCCGCACCTTTAGGCCGTCCGTCACCTGCCAGGAGCCCGACAGGTCGAGATAGTCGTAAGCGGCGATCGAGTCGCTTTCGATTGCCGGCGTCGACTTCTGCGCCTCATCGACTTCGACTTCGCTGAGGTGGCGCCACAGATAACCGATGTCGAAGTTTCCGAACGTCCAGGTCGTGCGCTGCACCCAGTGGTCCTCCGGCGTCGGGCCGCCGGTCGAGCCGGTGACGGTCGATGGCAGGCCGCACTGCTTGCCATAGCGCCCTGTGCAAGAATTGGCCGGCTGACCCGCTACAGCGATGTAGCTGCTGTCGAGAACATGCGTGCCGTCGAAGCCCAAGTCGATCGCGCCCCAGCGGCCGATGTCAAAGCCATAATTGATCGAGTAGTCGATCCCTTCGGCGTGGACTTCCCCGATATTGTCGTTGAGCTGATCGACCCCGAACCGCAGCGCGCCTTCCAGCGTGCCGTTGGTCGTGTTGCGGGCGATCAGGCCGCAGTCCGCGAACGAGGCGGAGGCCGCCGTGTTGCGGGAGAGGTTATAGCAGCCGTCGATGACGTCGAAGACCGGCCGCAGCGCGATCGCGCCATCCACCGTGATGTCGTAATAATCGACAGTGACGCCCAGGCCCGGAACGAACTCCGGCTGCCACACCACGCCATAGGTGATGGTGTCAGCTTCCTCCGGCGTCAGGTTGGCGTTGCCGCCGGTGAAGTTGTTGACCTGACCGGAGGTGGGCTGAGCCAGCGTGCCGCCAGCAATGGCGGACGTCGGAACGCCGGTTGCGATGCAGAGCGCCCCCAGCTGGCCGGTGAGCGGCGTGCCGGGCCGCCCGTTCGCGCACGGGTCGATCAAGAGGTCGCCGGTGCCCGGAACGCGTGGGGAAAACAGCTCGCTGATGTTCGCTGCGCGCACGGCGCGCTGGAACATGCCGCGGAAGCGAAGGCCTTCAACCGGCATCCAGTCCGCGCCGAACTTGTAGCTCTCCGTGTTGCCTGAGGAGGAGTAATCCGAGTAGCGATAGCCGGTTTCGAGGTTGATCTCGCGTGCGAGCGGGGCGTCCGCCACGAGCGGGATCAGCACTTCGGTGAAGTATTCCTCCACATCGTACTGACCCTCGATCGGCAGCGTCTGGCCGAAGCCGGGCGATTCGCCCGACTGTGAGGCCGAGTCCGGCTGATAGGACGATTCCTCACCGCGATATTCGACCCCGAAGGATGCCGCGACGGGCGTCGAGGCGAACGGGCTCTGCAGGAAGCCGATGTCGCCGCCGATGTTGGCCGTCACATAGTCCTGCTGCGTGAGCGACTGGACCTGCAGGTTGAGGGCGATGAAGTCGATCGCCGCCGCGTTGATGCCCAGCGCCGGGTTGAACAGGTTGAGCGGCGAGCAGAAATTCGAGGTGTCAGTGCAGGTTGTCTGGCTGGCTGCGAAAAAGGCCTGCTGGACGCGCGGGGCGCTGATGTCGTTGTTCTGCTGGCGCTTCAGGCTGGATTCGCCATGGGCCGCGGCCACATCCCAGTTCCAACCGCCGATTTCCCCGCGCAGACCGACCAGCGCCTGAAAGGTCGTGTAGTCGAAGACATAGGCGCGCGGGCCGACCGCGACGCCGCGCCAGCGCACGCCGACATCAACGGCGCACTGCGTTCCGGGCGCAGCCACCGCGCCGTAGTCATTGGTGCAGGCGCCAACCGTGTTGTTGGCGGCGAGGTAGGCGGAGGCCTCCGGTGTCAGGAAGGGGTTATTCAGCGGGATGGCGAACGGGAAGCCGAACGTGCCCGAAGAGGCGATCTGCGGCGCGCTCAACGAATTCTGGAAGATGAAGCGCGAATAGGCCTCGACAGTGTCAGTGACGGCGTATTTGGCGAGTGCCGTCGCATTCCAGCGCGTCTGCGGCGTCTGGTAGAGGTTCTGCGGGTTGAAGTTGAACCCCAGATAGAAAGGCACCAGGGCGCCGGTGGGGCTGATCTGGGTGCGGGCGCCGACGGCCGAATCGATCGCCGTCGGGTCAGTTGTCGAGCTTGCGCCAGGCGTGGCGGACGCCGGATATCACGTCTGGTAGACCGGTTCCTTGTTGGCGTAGGAGACGTTAAGGACGGCATTGCCCCGGCTGTCGTCGAAGCCGGCGCCGATCGTCGCCGAAATCGAGTCCGTCTCTCCATCGCCCTTTTCGGTGAAGGAGTAGTTGCCGTCGATCTGCGCGCCCTGAAAGTCGTCATTGAGGATGAAGTTGACGACGCCGGCGATGGCGTCCGAACCGTAAACGGCCGAGGCGCCGCCGGTCACGACATCAACGCGTTTGAGCAGCGCGATCGGAACGGCGCTAACGTCGAACAGGCCGTTGGGATCGAAGCCCACCATCCGTTTGCCGTCGATCAGCGGCAGGGTGCGGGGTGTCGTGAGGCCGCGCAGGTCGAGAGTCGAGGTTCCCGACGAGCCGTTGTTGACCTGGCCGCCATTGCCGGGGGCGAATTGCGGCAGATCGCGGAGGACTTCCTCGACATCGATCGGCTGCTGGCGTTGCAGTTCCTCCGCATCGACCGTGAGGACCGGGCTCGAGGACACATAACCCTCGCGGTCGATCCGCGTGCCCGTGATGATAATCGTATCGCGGTTCTCGATGGCCGCCGGACCCGTTACTTGCTGAGCAAAAGCGGCCCCGCTAACAGACGCGCTCGCAAATGTTGCGAGCAGGGTGGACTGCAGCAGAGAGTATTTGAGACGGTTACTTTTCACGAACGACCCCATTTCGGTTGCACCTTGAAGTAGAGAAAATGCCCACAGACGGCTCGCGCCTCGTTGGCTCAAGTCGATAGACCATTGTCACACATTCGCCATGCCCCCCGACGCGTCAATCAGCGCCAGCAATCATCGGGTCAATTTCCGCGAAATGGGGCGGTTGTGAAGCATTTTTACATCAGATCGCGCTGGGGAAGGATAAAATTTGCCCCAAGGCGTGGACTCTACCGATATCGGCGCACATCGTGGTCGGGATGGCGCAACAAAATTGCGACTCTGAGGCCTGCGCTTGGACTGCGCCAGTATTCAAGCCGCCTTGAAGGCCGTGTTGGAGGCTCATGCAGACGACACCAGCAATTTCTGTGTCCGTTTTCTCGCGCCAAACGCGTCTCTCAAGCGTCGCCTCAAGCGTCCACTTCGGCTTCGAGCGCGTTTTCCTGGATGAACTCCCGCCTCGGTTCGACGACGTCGCCCATGAGTTTCGAGAACATCTCGTCCGCCGTATCGGCGTGCTCGACTTTGACCTGGAGTAGCGTGCGGGCGTTGGCGTCGAGCGTCGTTTCCCAGAGCTGGCTGGGGTTCATTTCGCCGAGACCCTTGTAACGCTGGATCTTGACGCCCCTTGCACCCGCTTCGAGGACGGCAGCCAGCAGCGATACGGGGCCGAAGACGGGCGTCTCCCCGCCCTTTTCATGCCGCAGCATGGACCGGCTGGCATAGAGCGATGCAAGCTTTTCAGCCCGTTCCGCCAGCCGCCGCGCGTCGGGCATCGCGAGGATGCCCTTGTCGAGAGCGGCCCGTTCCTCGACGCCGCGCACCGTGCGGTGGAAGATCGCGGTCTCGCCCTGAAAGCTGCCGTCCCAGGTATCCTCGCCTTCTTCCGCGATGCGGTTGAGACGCAGCGCCGCCGACCTGGCTTCGGCGTCGCCGGCGCCGGTCCGGAAAACGCCCGCGATCGCCGCCTGCTCGACGATGTTGGGCGGCGCCCGCAACGCCAGGCGCGACAGCGTCCCCTTGAACGCCGCAGCGTCCTTCACCTGCGCGCGGAGATCCTGGCCGGCGAGCTGTTCGCCGCCATCGAGCACCAGGGTCTGTCCGCGCACGCCTTCCTCGACCAGAAATGCGTCCATCTCGGAGTCGTCCTTGAGATAGCGCTCCGATTTCCCCCGCTCCGCCTTATAGAGCGGAGGTTGGGCGATATAGAGATAGCCGCGATCGATCACCTCTCGCATCTGCCTGTAGAAGAAGGTGAGCAGCAGCGTCCGGATGTGCGCCCCGTCGACGTCGGCGTCCGTCATGATGATGATGCGGTGATAGCGCAGCTTCTCGATGTTGAAATCGTCCCGGCCGATCCCGGCGCCCAGCGCCGTGATCAGGGTTCCGACCTGCTCGGACGACAGCATCTTGTCGAAGCGCGCCCGCTCGACGTTGAGGATCTTGCCCCGCAGCGGCAGCACGGCCTGGTTCTGGCGGTCCCTGCCCTGCTTGGCGGAACCGCCGGCTGAATCCCCCTCGACGATGAACAGTTCGGACTTTGCCGGATCCTTTTCCTGGCAATCGGCAAGCTTTCCCGGCAACGAAGTGATGTCGAGCGCCGATTTGCGCCGGGTCAATTCGCGGGCCTTGCGGGCGGCCTCGCGGGCGGCCGCCGCTTCGACGATCTTCATCATCACCAGACGCGCGGGCTGCGGGTTTTCCTCGAACCACTGGCTGAGCGCGTCGTTCATCAGGCTTTCGACGATCGGGCGCACTTCCGAGGACACCAGCTTGTCCTTGGTCTGGCTCGAGAATTTCGGGTCGGGAACCTTGACCGAGAGGACGCAGGTCAACCCCTCGCGCGCGTCGTCGCCCGATATCTCGACCTTCTCCTTCTTCGCGATGCCCGTCTCGCTGGCGTATTTGTTGATGACCCGCGTCAGGGCGCCGCGGAATCCGGCGAGGTGTGTGCCGCCGTCGCGCTGTGGGATGTTGTTGGTGAAGCACAGCACGTTCTCGTAATACCCATCATTCCATTGCATCGCCGCCTCGACGATCACGCCGTCGCGGTTGGAGACGACGTGTATGGGTTTGGCGATGATCGCGTGGCGCTGCTTGTCGATATGCTTCACGAACTCCTCTGTGCCGCCATCATACTGCATGACGATATCGACAGATTCCGCCGGCCGTTCGTCCCGAAACACGATTTTCACGCCCGAATTGAGGAAGGCCAGTTCGCGCAGGCGATGCTCGAGTGTCGTCCGGCTGAACTCCATCATCGTGAATGTTTTGGAAGAGGGCAGGAAACGCACCACCGTCCCGGTCAATGGACGCCCATCGGCGCGGATCGGCGCATCCCCGGTGACCCGCAACGGGGCTTCAGGCTCACCCAGACGAAACCGCATCTCGTGGACCTTGCCATTGCGGTAGATCTTGAGATCGAGCGTTTCCGACAACGCGTTGACAACCGACACCCCGACGCCGTGCAGACCGCCCGAGACCTTGTAGGACCCGGCTTCTTCCATGTTGTTGAACTTGCCTCCAGCGTGCAGCTGGGTCATCACGACTTCAGCCGCCGAGACGCCTTCCTCGACATGGATATCGACGGGTATGCCGCGCCCATTGTCACCGATTTCAGCCGACCCGTCGGCGTGCAGCGTCACCGTCACATAGTCGGCGTGACCCGCCAGCGCCTCGTCGATCGCGTTGTCGACCACCTCGTAGACCATGTGGTGCAGACCTGATCCGTCATCCGTGTCGCCGATGTACATGCCCGGCCGCTTGCGCACGGCGTCGAGGCCGCGGAGGACCTTGATCGACTCGGCGTCATAGCCCTGCTTCGCCTTGCCCGTTCCGGACGTCGCTTCTCCCGCACTCGTGTTTTCAGTCATCAGCTCATCCAAACTTTTTCAGCCCGCTCTCGCGCACATCGGAGAACCGGTCCGCTATAATCCATTCAGTCCTCGCGAACCTGCCCGTCGGACACCCCGAAACGCTGGGCGCGATCGCCAAAGGCATCGAACAGGCTGCGGTCGGTTCCCGACAGCCAGGCCTGGCCGCCAAGGGCGGAAAGTTCATCGAAAAGGGCCGCCCGCCGGTCCGAATCGAGATGAGCGGCGGCCTCGTCCAACAATAGCAGGGGATGGGGGGCGAAGTCGCGCTCGAAAAGAGCCTGCGCATTGGCCAGAACAAGTCCCATCAACAACGCTTTTTGCTCGCCCGTCGAACAGTCGGCGGCCGGCATCTCCTTGGCCCTGTGCATAACCCGAAGCTCGGTGCGATGAACGCCGTCCAGCGTGCGTCCCGCCGCAGCGTCCCTGGACCGCCCGGATCGCAGCGCCGAGGCCAGCTCGCACTCGATCGCCATCAGGTCGGGCGCGGCGGCCGCCATGCCTTCAAAGCGGCCGTCCAGCTCCAGGTCGGCCTTCGGGAAGGCGCCGTCCGGCCGCCCGTCGATCGCGGCCTGCATCCGGGCGAGCGCCTGCGCTCGATAGACCGCGATCGCCGCCCCTGCCTCGGCCATCCTTCGCTCCAGCGCCTCAAGCCAGGCCGAATCCGGCCCCGGCTGCTCCAGCAGCGCGTTGCGGTTGCGCATCGCCTTCTCGTAAGCGGCGGCAGCCGGGCCATGAGCTGGGGAGTGCGCGAGCACCTGCCGGTCGAAAAACTTGCGCCGATCTCCCGCCGCACCCGCAAAGACCCGGTCCATCGCGGGCGTGAGCCAGATGATCCTCACGATTTCCGAAAGGTCTGCCTGTGTCGCGGCGACGCCATCCAGCTTCGAGACCCGCCGGGAGCGCCCGCCTTCGTCGAGCTCAAGCGCCAGTGATATTTTCCGATCGGTACCGCCATCGCACAAATCCGCCGACAGGGCCCAGCTGCGCTCCGCCGGCCCGTCCGGCGTTCTGCGAACAAGCTCGGGCAGGTCCGAGCCGCGAATGCCCCTTCCCGGCCCCAGCATTGAGACCGCCTCGAGCAGGTTGGTCTTGCCGGCGCCGTTCGGCCCGTAGAGGCAGACATGCCTTCCGTCGAGCAGCATCGCCGTTTCGGCGTGATTACGGAAGTTCCGGAGCCCGAGTCGCCGCAGGTGGACGCGGGGGGCGCGCCGGGCGCCGCCATTCGCGCCAGGCGCCGCCTTCGCCTCATTCACACCCGCAGCGGCATGAGCACATACTGGGCGCCAGCGTCCTTGCCGTCGAGAACGCGCGCGGGCGAGGCGGGATCGTTGAACTCGATCCTGGCGTCCTCGCCTTCGATCTGCTGCGTCACGTCGAGCAGGTACTTCGCGTTGAAGCCGATCTCCATCGGCTCGGCGTCGTAATCAGCTTCCAGCTCCTCGACGCCCTGTCCGGTTTCCGAATGGCTGACGGTCAGGGTCAGCTTGCCCTGGGACAGCGACAGCTTCACCGAGCGCGAGCGCTCGGCCGATACCGTCGCCACCCGGTCCACGGCGTTCTTGAAGTCGCTGTTGTTGACGGTGAGGATGCGGCCATTCTCCTTCGGGATGACGCGCTGATAATCGGGAAAGGAGCCGTCTATGAGTTTGGACGTCAGCGTCGCATGGCCGATTCTGAAGGTGATCTTGGCGTCGGACGCCTCGACCGTCACCATTTCGGGCGCGTCATCAAGCAGGCGCCGGGCTTCCGCGACGGCCTTGCGGGGCACGATCACGCCCTTGAGATTCGCCGACCCTGCGGGCGCGGGCGCCTCGGCCAGAGCCAGCCTGTGCCCGTCGGTCGCCACCGCCCTCAGCACGAAACCGTCCGCTCCCTTGGCGTGATGAAGGTAGATGCCGTTGAGATAATAGCGTGTCTCCTCGGTCGAGATCGCGAACCGGGTCTTATCGATGATGCGGCGCAGCTCGGCCGCTGCGACCTCGAATTTCACCGGCGCGTCTTCGCGCGCCATGGTCTGGAAATCCGCCGCCGGCAGCGTGGGCAGGGCGAATCGCGAACGGCCGGCGACAATCGAGAGGCGGTTGTCGGTCAGTTCAAGCGCGATCTCGGAACCGTCGGGCAGTTTTCGCACCACGTCGAACAGGGTCTGGGCCGGCGCGGTCACCTGTCCGGCTTTCTTCACTT
Organism: Alphaproteobacteria bacterium; assembly: GCA_034439955.1. GTDB lineage: Bacteria > Pseudomonadota > Alphaproteobacteria > Caulobacterales > Hyphomonadaceae > UBA7672. The sequence continues at coordinate 18,912 of JAWXBJ010000147.1, read as the reverse complement.
TCGCCTCGGCGGCGTCGGAGGCCTCGATATCGAGGTCGGTCGCCGTGAGATTGAGCCGGTCGCCATCGGCCTGCAGCAGGATGTTGGACAGGATCGGAATCGTGTTCCGGCGTTCCACCACGGCCTGAACATGGGACAGCGCGCGCATCAAGGCGTTGCGGTCGATCGTGAGCTTCATGCGTCGATGCCCTCCGACGGGACGCCTTGTCGGCCTCCCGGGTCTGTCTGGATAAAATCCGGCCCGCCGGTTTGGGCGGGCCGGGACATTAACGCATTCGCCCGCGCCGGGAAGAGGCCAGTAGCGGCCTTCTCCCCATTTCATCCCCAGCATCGCTCCAGCGAGGGAGACATGCGCGGTCAGCGACCGTTTCGCGGATCGGCCAGGATCTTCTGCTCGAGCTGGCGCAACTCGTCTCGGAGCGCCTCATTGCCGCCGGTCAGGCGCTTGATCTTGCGAAAGGCGAACAGGACTGTCGTATGGTCCCGATCCCCGAACATCCGGCCGATCTGCGGATAGGAACAGCTCGTCATCGTGCGACACAGATACATGGCGTACTGCCGCGGCTGCGCGAACTGGCGCTTGCGGCAGACGGATTCGAGGTCCTGCTTGGTGACGCCATACGCCCTGGCGGTGATATCCTTGATCGTGTCGATCTTGGGCGGACGGCCGGAGGCGCCGCCCAGCTGGAGCTGAATCGATTTCTCGACCGCGGCGCGCGTCAGCGGCTCATTGGCCAGGATCGTGCCGACATAGACATTTCGCACCGCGCCATAAAGCGCCCGCCCGGACGCCGGAAGCCGGTCGGCCAGCATATCCACCCATTCCTCCTCGAAGGCGAAGGCTTCATCGATCTGGCGCACCGCGTGTGCCTTGGCGCGGACGATCTCCCGCCGAAGGCTGCGTTCGGGCAACTCCATGTGCGCGATCACGCCGCCCTGGATCTCGTCGCGCATCCGTCCGTCGAGCGTTTCGAGAATGGACGGAGACTGGTCGCAGGCCAGAACGACGACGCCGCCATTGGCCACAATGGCTCGCATGTGGGAAAAGAACTCCACCAGAGTGCCGGGTTTCGAGCAGATGAACTGGAAATCGTCGAGCAGCACCACCTTTGCCCGCCGCACGAGAGCACGCAGTTCGGATGTGTCCTTCCGCTTGACGCCCTCGACGAAGGCGACCGTGAAGTCTTCCGAACTCATGTAGAGGACGCTGCCCTTGCCCCTGGCGACGGACAAGGACGCTTCAATGCCGCGCAGAAGGTGTGTCTTGCCGACGCCATGGGGTCCGACGATCGTGACCACGCGCGCGGCGATGCTTGCGCCAATGGAGAGGCGCCGCGCCAGGCCGAACGCCACATTGTTGGACTCGCCCACCAGGAAATTCTCGAGCGTCTGGCGGTCCTCGATGGACAGCTCCGCACCCTCCTCGCCCGCAGCCTTCTTCGCCTCCAGCGCCCCGGCGGCCTCGCGGACCGGCTCGGCTTCCGCCGGCGTCGCGAGGGCCAGCACCTCGGGCTCGATTCGCTCTCGCGCCTCGATCGCCACGATGCGGCTGCGGACATCGGCGACATTCCAGGCCTGCTGGATGAGATGGCCGAAATTGCTCCGCACCCGGTCCCGCTCCAGTTCGCCGCGCGCGGCGATCAGGATTTCCCCGTTGACCTCCGCGATCAGCTCCAGGGTGGCGATCCAGTTGTCGAAGCGCGTCTCTCCCATCTGGAAGCGAAGCGCCTCGCGAGCGGCCGCCCAGATGGCGTGCACGCCTGGTTCATCACCCGCGAAGTCCCCGCCCTGCCCACGCCGGGGACCGCCGGGAAATCCCGACGCCGTTTTTCCGCCCGCGCCAAGCGAGAATTTCGTCGTATTCTGTTTGTTGATCATAAGCCCCTCAGCTACCCAGTGCTCACCCACGATCCTCCCCTGCCGACAGGACATACGTCCTCCGCCGGCTTCAGCCCAAAGCCGCACGAATTAATCTGTACAGGGGAAGTTACTCGCTACGCGGGAGAGTTTTCTTCGAACACTCGCCCGGGTCAACTGGGGCAGCGCCGTCCTACTGAAAAAATATCGTCAACAAAGTGTCGTGTTGGCTATTGCCATCTGTATTCATTGAGAAAATATCTGGAAATTCGCCAGATTAAGTTTTGCTTGTTTGTTGCGGGGTGAAGGGGTGATTCAGCTGCACACGGATCAATGCCGGTACACAATTTCGCGGCGCTGGACCTGCTGCCGGCGACGAAACTCAGTGCTGGAATGTTGTTGTTGAACGAAGAAATCCGGCGGTCAGGCTAGCTTCTTGACGCGGGCGGCCAGCCGGGAAACCTTGCGCGAAGCGGTGTTCTTGTGGAGCACACCCTTGTGCACGCCGCGCATGATCTCGGGTTCGGCCGCCTTCAGCGCTTCGATCGCCACCGACTGGTCGCCGCCAGCTATGGCTTCCTCGACTTTCCGCACAAAAGTGCGCACGCGCGAGCGCCGCGATTTGTTGACCTCAGTCCGCCGGGCGATCTTGCGCACCATTTTCTTGGCGGATTTCGTATTGGCCATTGGTCTTTCTCTCTTACTGTAGGGCTCTCCGCCGCTGCGAAAAGTGACCCGCAGGCTGGGGGAGCGGCGTCATAACAGCGGCTGGGAATGAGGTCAATTCGCTGGCAGGCGGATTCAGCCGAAGGTTCGATCACGGATTGCAGCAGGCGCGGCGGCCCCTGGTCTTCGCCCTGTATTCGCCGGCCTGCCTACGAATTGGAGAAGTTCGCCGGTCGTTTCTCCGCAAAGGCCGCCATGCCTTCCTTTTGATCATCGGTCGCGAACATCGAGTGGAACAGCCGCCTCTCGAACATCACGCCCTGGCGCAGCATCGTTTCGTAGGACGCGTTGACGCTCTCCTTGGTCATCATGGCGATCGGACGCGACTGGGAGGCGATCTTTCGAGCGACACTCCTGGCTTCCGTCATCAGGTCGGCAGCCGGAACCACGCGCGAGACGAGACCCGCGCGCTCCGCCTCTGCGGCGTCCATCATCCGGCCTGTCAGGCACATTTCCATCGCCTTGGACTTCCCGACGAAGCGCGTGAGCCGCTGGGTTCCGCCAGCGCCCGGCATGATGCCGAGATTGATCTCCGGCTGCCCGAACTTCGCGGTGTCGGCCGCGAGAATGAAATCGCACATCATGGCGAGCTCGCACCCGCCGCCCAGCGCATACCCCGCCACTGCCGCGATGATCGGCTTGCGCACGGTCGACGCCCGCTCCCAGTTGCGGGTGATGAAATCATTTCCATAGGCGTCCATGTAGGATTGGCCTCGCATCTCCTTGATGTCGGCGCCGGCGGCGAACGCCTTGGGCGAGCCGGTGAGCACAATGCAGCCGACGGCTGGGTCCCGCTCGAAGGCGTTCAGCGCCTCGCCCAGTTCGCTGACCAGCCTGTCGTTCAACGCGTTCAGCGCATCAGGCCGGTTGAGCGTGATAATGGCGACGGGTCCGTCGATTTCGATCAGCAGGTTTTCGTAGGTCATCGTGATCCTCCAGGGATGCCGGGACGCGCCAGAACAGAAGACCTACTCCGGCAGCGCGGACGGGGCGAGCTTCACGACAAGCTCGAACCTCACTTCGACAGGACGGCTAGACCTAGGCTCCCTGATTCCAATCGTCAGGCGTTCGGTCTCGCGTTCAAAGACAAACCTTGAGAGATCCCCGACCCGAGTCCATCCGAGGGCGGGCAACGCCGCGATGTAGAAACGCTCAATCGCATCGGGGGAAGCCTGGCCCGTCGCAGTCGTCCGCACCAGCCGCCCGAACCCGCTTTCGAACACCACCGGCTCGACCGTCTCGGTGAATCCGTCCATCAACGGAATGTCCTCGATCGCCGCGAGGAAGTCAGACGCCCACGCCGGCATTGCACACAGGATTGCGGCGGCGAGAAAAAGTCCAAGGCGCATGGTAAAGCCTGAAGCGCAGCCGCACCGGCGCGGACCCTCAAGCTTTAGACGACTCGCCGCCCTCCGTCACGTGTCCCCGCCAGCCTACGAAAGCTGCTTCGTCCCTCACCTCTTGCTCGCTTCCGGCCTCACCTCTGGCAATTCCCGCAGTAAAAGCTCGACCGGCCCGACTGGACCAGGCGTTTCACCGGCTTCGCGCACGTCGGGCATGCCTCCCCCTCCCGGTCATAGACCCGGAAACGGTGCTGAAACGCCCCGCGTTCGCCGCCTGCACCGGCAAAGTCGCTGATCGACGACCCGCCAGCGTCGATCGCCTCGGTGATCACCTCCCGGACCGCCGCGGCCAGCCTTTCGAGGCGCGCGGCGCTAATCGATCCAGCCACCCTCCTTGGATTGACGCCGGCCCGGAACAGCGCCTCGGCCACATAGATATTGCCCAGCCCGGCGACCACGCCCTGGTCCATCAATGCCGCCTTGACCGGCGATTTCCTTCCCCGAAACGCGCTGCCCAGATACGCCCCCGAAAACCGGTTGGAGTTAGGCTCGGGGCCCATGTCCGCGAATGCCGGATAGGCGTCCAGCTCTGCCGTCGGCCACAGCTCCACGAAACCAAACCGGCGAGGATCGTTGAACGTGATCCTTCCACCGCCCTCCATGTCGAACGCCAGGTGATCGTGTTTTGGATCGGCGCCGGTCTCATGGACGAATTCCCCCAACCGCCTGTCCGCCACCGTGAACCGGCCGGTCATGCCAAGGTGCATGATCAGCGTTTCGCCGGCCGAAAGCGCGGCGGTGAGATACTTCGCCCGCCGACCGAGCGCGTTGACCTTCTGGCCGGACACCCGCGCGACGAAATTCTCCGGAAAAGGGAATCGCAGGTCCGCCCGCCGCATTTCGGTGCGCAGGATCCGCCTCCCCTCCATCGCGGGGGCGAGGCCGCGTCGAACCGTCTCGACTTCCGGAAGCTCGGGCATTGCCGCTGCATATAGCCCTTGGACCGAGCATCGCCTATGCTCGGCCCAACGGATCGCCAGCATGGAAAGCCATGGACGAAGACACGGTCTCCTTCGGCTACCAGGATGTGACGCGGCAAGAAAAATCCCGTCGCGTCAAGGGCGTGTTCGCGTCGGTCGCGTCGAGATACGATCTGATGAATGATCTCATGTCGGCGGGCGTCCACCGGGTCTGGAAGGCCAACATGATGGCCCGCCTCAATCCCCGCCCGAACGAGGTCCTGATCGACGTCGCGGGCGGCACGGGAGACATCGCCCGCGCTTTTCTCAAGCGGGCCGGGGCCGTCGCCCGCCGGCGCGGCGTTGCGCCGAACGCGATCGCCATCGTCTCCGACATCAACGAAGCGATGCTGAATGCGGGACAGAAATCGTCCGGCCATGACATGCCGCGCATCGCCTGCGACGCGGCCCGCCTGCCCTTCGCCGATCGCGTCGCGGACGCCGTGACGATCTCTTTCGGGATCCGCAATGTCGTCGACATCGACGCGGCCTTGCGCGAGTTCCGCCGGGTGCTGAAACCGGGCGGCCGCTTCGCGTGCCTCGAATTCTCGCATCTCAGCCATGGCGTGCTGCAGGAGATTTACGACCGGTACTCGTTCGTCGCCATTCCGGCGATCGGCGAGTTCGTCGCCGGCGACCGCGAGAGCTATCAGTATCTCGTCGAATCCATTCGCCGGTTTCCGAGCCGGCAGGTTTTCGCCGCCAGGATCCGCGACGCTGGCTTTGGCCAGGTTTCGGTCGTCAGCTATTCCGCCGGCGTCGCCGCCCTTCACATGGGCTGGGCCGTCTGATGGGCCAGGTGTAGCGGGATGCTGGACGCCGTCTCCGACTATCTGCGCCTCGCCCGCGCCGGCGCGGTGATGGCCCGCAACGACGTGATCGCGCCGGCGGAATACCGCAACCGCATCCCGTGGTTCGCCCGGCTGCCCGGCGCGGTGCTCCGCGCCCTGCCAGGCGGCGGAAAGCGCGGACGGCGGCCGGGTCAGCGCTTCGCCGCCGCCCTAGAAAAGCTGGGGCCGGCCTGGATCAAGCTCGGCCAGTTCCTGGCGACGCGACCCGACGTCATCGGCATGGAGGCGGCCAGTGATCTGGGCCGTCTCAAGGACGCGCTGCCGCCCTTTTCCAGAGCCCATGTCGAGAGAACCCTGCGCGAGGAATTCGGCGAGGGTTACACGGTTCTCTTTCCCGGCCTTGGCGCCCCCATCGCCGCCGCCTCCGTCGCCCAGGTGCACCGGCTCGAAACCCCCGAGGGCGCATGGGCCGTCAAGATCCTGCGGCCAGGTGTCGAACGCGACATCCAGCGAGATCTCCGGGCCATGCGCCGCGCCGCCCGCCTTGCCGGCGCCAGGGGCCCGGCCGACGTCAAGCGCATGGAGCCCGTCGCTTTCGTCGAGACGATGGCCCGCTCCCTGACCCGCGAAATGGATCTGCGCTTCGAGGCTGGCGCCGCATCGGAATTCGCCGAGATCGCTGCGATCGACGGCTATGTGTTTGCGCCCGCTGTCGACTGGGAACGCACCAGCCGCCGCGTTCTCACCACGCAATGGATCTGGGGGAAAAGCCTTACCGACCCCGATGTCCTGGACGGCGTCGACCGTCCCGACCTCGCCAACCGCATCACGCGGGGCTTTCTGGCGAGCGCGCTCGACCATGGCTTCTTCCATGCAGACCTTCACGAAGGAAACATGATCCTCGCCGCCGACGGCCGCCTGGCGGTCGTCGATTTCGGCATCATGGGACGGATCGGCCCAAATGAACGTTTGTTCCTCGCCGAGATTCTCTCCGGCTTCCTGAAGCGGGACTATAAGCGCGTGTCCCAGGTCCATTTCGAGGCCGGCTATGTCCCCTCCGATCACTCGATGGACGAGTTCGCGCAGGCGCTCAGGGCAGTGGGCGAGCCGATCTTCGGCAAGGACGCCTCCAACCTGTCCATGGCCCGGGTGCTCATCCAGCTGCTCGACATCACCCACCAGTTCGGCATGCATCTGCGCCCCGAACTGATCCTGTTGCAGAAGACCATGGTGCAGGTCGAAGGCGTCTCCCGCGCCATAGACCCAGCCCACAACATCTGGGGGGCGGCCCAGCCCATCGTGGACCGCTGGACGCGCCGCGAATTTGGTCCGGAGGGCGTGCGCAAGGCGGCGCTCGAAGCGGTCAGCGCCGGCCTTCGGCGCCTGCGCAAGCTTCCCGCCACACTGGACCTGCTGGACGCCGCCATCGCGCGGGCGGCGGCTCCAGCGCCGCCGCCCGCACCCCTCAAATCGGCAGGCTGGGTCTGGCTACTGGCTGGCATTGCGATCACGGCTGCCTGTGCCGCCGCACTCTGGTGGGCGGTCGGACCCTGAAGTGCGTCTAACATTTGGTCTTTGACAGCGCCCATAACCCCGGCCATGTGGACAACCGTTTCTCCGCCTACCTCTTCCGCGAGCCGAAAATTCCGCGGAAGATGTATTGGGTAATCTCGCGCGACGCCGTGCGCATGAAGGTGTTGGTCGCCGCCTCCGTCGGAGTCTGCCGCGTCGATCGGCGCCGGACGGGCGTTTTCGAACCGGTTCCGGCCTTGCGCGCCCGCGCCGCCTCGGCCGCTTCCTTCTCCTCCTGCCGCTCCGCCTCGCGCACCGCCCCCTGCTCGCGCCGCCGAAGGATTTCGTAGGCCGAGTCGCGGTCGATCGAGCCGTCATACTTCATTGAGACGGGGCTGAGGGTCTGCACCGCCTCTCGCTCGGCGTCCGTGCACGGACCCATCCGGGACGAGGGCGGCCGGATCAGCGTGCGCTCGACCATGGTCGGCGCGCCCTTGAGATCAAGCGTCGAAACCAGCGCCTCCCCCGTCCCCAGCTCGGTGATGGTCGCCTCGGTGTCGAGGGCGGGATTGGGCCGAAAGCTTTGCGCGGCCGACTTGACCGCCTTGCGCTCGGTCGGGGTGTACGCCCTCAGCGCATGCTGGATGCGTGAACCCAGCTGCGCCAGCACTGTCTCCGGCAGGTCGCGCGGATTTTGCGTAACGAAATAGACGCCCACGCCTTTCGACCGGATCAGCCGCACCACCTGTTCGATCTTCTCGACCAGCGCGCGCGGCGCATCGCTGAACAGGAGGTGAGCCTCGTCGAAGAAGAAGACCAGCTTGGGCCGGTCGGGATCGCCGACTTCCGGCAGCTGCTCGAAGAGCTCGGCCAGCAGCCACAGCAGAAAGGTCGAGTAGAGTTTCGGCGAATTTATCAGCCTGGTGGCGTCGAGCACGTTGACATAGCCTCGCCCGTCCGTCGTCGTGCGCATGAAATCGCGCAGCTCCAGCGCCGGCTCCCCGAAAAACGTCTCCGCCCCCTCCCGTTCCAGAATGAGCAGCTGTCTTTGCACGGCGCCGACCGAGGCTGCAGCGACATTGCCGTACGTCTTCTGGATTTCGGGCGCGATGGTCGAGATGTGCGCCAGCAGCGCCCGGAGATCCTTGAAGTCCAGCAGCAGAAAATCATTGTCGTCGGCGTACTGGAAGGCGATCGTCAGCACGCCTTCCTGCGTGTCGTTGAGCTGCAGTAGGCGCGCCAGCAGCTGCGGACCCATTTCGGAAATCGTCGCCCGGATCGGATGGCCGCGCTCTCCATAGATGTCCCAGAAGATGACCGGCGCCGCCTTGTAGGTCAGATCACCGGCGCCGATGTCCTGCGACCGCTCGGACAGCTTTCCGTGGAGCTTGCCCAGGGGATCTCCCGCCATGCAGATCCCGGACAGATCTCCCTTCACGTCGGCGCAGAACACCGGAACGCCTGCCGCCGAAAACTGCTCCGCCATGATCTGCAGCGTCACGGTCTTGCCCGTGCCGGTCGCTCCCGCCACCAGACCGTGCCGGTTGGCCCGCGCGAGCAGAAGCGACTGGGGCCGGTCGTGTCCCGCCCCGCCACCGCCGAGAAAAATGCTGTCGGTCATGATCCGGCCTCCAGAACGCACCGCAGGCTAGAAGGGCCGTTCGGCGCCATCAAGTTGCATACGAAGCACGGCGCGGCCAGATGGGCGTGGGGAGGATCGCAAAATCCGGCCGGGAACATTACGCCTGTGTTATGCGCCCAGGGGGCGGTTGCTGGTCAGCGGGCCCCGGCCTCTTTGCATAATTCCGGTCCGGTTCTAAGTGTGCGGCATGATCCAGCCTCGCACCCAGCCCAATCGCGGCTACATGACCGTCGGCGTCTGGGTCATCGCCACGACGGCCATCGCCTTCGGCCTCTACGTCTCAGCCGATATACTCGCGCCGTTCGCACTCGCCATTTTCGTCTGGCTGGTCATGGAAGCCCTCGCCCGCTCCATCCGCAAGCCGCTGCCGAAACTCCCTGTCTGGATGTCCCACGTCCTCGCCGTCGCAATCGTCGTCGTCAGCGTCATCATCTTCATTGGCGTTCTCAGAGGGGCGGTGGTGGAGTTCGCCGGGAAGTCCGACCTCTACGAGGCGCGCATCAACACGCTGATCGAGCGGGTCTACGCGATGCTCGGCCTCGACGACGCGCCGAAACTGTCGGCCCTGATCTTCAGCGGCGCCACGGTCCGGTTTGTCGAGCCCGCGCTTGCATCCGTCCAGGGACTGGCGGGCGACTTGTTCCTCATCCTGATCTATGTCGGTTTTCTCTATCTGAGCTCGACGACATTCTCCAGGAAACTCGACAACATCTTCCTCGATTTCGAATCGCGCGAACGCGCGCGGCTGATGGGCATCGACGTCCGCCGGACCATGGAACAGTATCTCTGGGTACAGACGGTGCTCAGCATCATCACCACGCTGCTCACCTACATCACGATGCTGGGTCTCGGGCTCGACAATGCGCTTTTCTGGGCGTTCGTCATATTCTTCCTCAACTACATCCCGACGATCGGCTCCTTCATCGCGCCGGTCTTGCCGGCGCTGTTCGCCATCGCGCAGCCGGACTGGCCTGGCTACATGCCGGACGACCCGATGTGGTGCGCGCTCGCGGTATTCATCGGTGTCAGCGTCTGGCAGTTCGCGATCGGCAACTTCGTCGGTCCGCGCATGACCAGCGACAGTCTGAACATCTCCGCCCTCGTTGTGCTGCTCTCTCTGGCGATCTGGGGCGCCCTCTGGGGTCTGCCGGGAATGTTTCTGTCCGCGCCGCTCACGGTCCTGGTCATGATCCTTCTGGCGCAGGTGCCGGGCGCACGATGGATCGCGATCCTGCTTTCGGCCGACGGCAATCCCGGAGGGCGGCCGGCGAGCCTTCCGGCGGACCTGACCAGCCGGCTGGATGGCAAGGCGCGTCACGACACGATGACGATCGCATGAAAACGGCTTGCGGAGAGCGCTCCGCCGCTGCCGGCTCGTCCCCAGTGGCTTCACCTGCGTCGAGCAATTCACAAAAGCCTGCTTGCTTGACCACCCCGCACCCGTCTAGCTCTCACGCGACGCAGTACATACTTGCCGAGTGCGCCGTGCGCGGGGATACGGTTTGACGCAAGCATCCGAACTCGCATTTTCATGGGAAAGCTTCCTCGCCGCCGTCGGCGCCGTCACGAAGTCCGGAGAAGAGCGCTTCCACCCCGGGGCGCCGTCGGATTTTCTGGAGCAGTTCCACGCCGACTCCCGCACGGAGGACTTCGTCGCCCTCACCGTGCAGGACGCGGCGATCCTCGCCCTCGACCTCTGGCGATTCAACGAAAGTGGGCGGGACCCCGCTGAACGACGGATCCGGGTCCGCGAGGCTTTCGACGATCAGGGCCACCCGCTCGATCTTGACGTCGTCGAGATCGCGGGGCCTGACATGGCCTTCCTCGTGGACAGCGCGATCGCGGCCTGCCAGCAGGCCAGGGTAGAAGTGCGGGCCGTGTTGCATCCGGTCATTGAAGGATCCCTCGGACCGCGCTCCCTCATTCAGATCCATCTCCCTCCGCAGGACACAGCGCGTCGCAAGGCGTTGCACAGCCGGCTGGCGGAAACCTTCGCCGACGTCGCCGTGGTCAATGCAGACCACGAGGCGATGAGCGCGAGGATGGCTGCGGCCGCCAACTCGCTCCTGGGTCTGCGCGTGACCCCAGAACGCAGCGCCGAGGAAATCGACGAGGCGCGCGCGTTTCTTTCATGGCTGGCGGCGGAAAACTTCACCTTTCTCGGCGCCCGCGACTACACGTTCGCAATTGGCCCAGGAGGCGAACTGGCCGCCGAGGAGCCTGTCGTCGACACCGCTTCCGGGCTGGGCATTCTGCGTGACCCGTCCCGCGATGTGCTGTCTCGTATCGCCGAACCCACCATCCTGACGGAAGGCATCCGAGCCTTCCTGAACGAGCCTTCGCCGATCATCGTCGCCAAGGCGAGTTTCATTTCGCGTGTTCATCGCCATGCCCACGCCGACTATATCGGCGTCAAACGATATGATGCTCGAGGAGACGTGACCGGCGAAACACGGTTCGTCGGCCTGTTCACGTCCGACGCGTACACGCACGCGGCAACCGAAGTGCCGCTCATCCGCCGCAAGATCGCTCGTGTGAAGGCGGCGCACTCCCGAGGGTCGCGCTTCTCGATGAAGCGGCTCGACGCGGTGCTTCAGACCTATCCGCGCGACGAACTCTTCCAGATTTCCGAGGCCGATCTCAGCCGCATCGCGCTTGGCCTGCTGCACCTCCAGATTCGTCCGAGAACCCAGATTTTCATTCGCCGCGATCGCTTCGACCGCTACGTCTCGGCACTGCTCTTCGTGCCACGCGACAGTTACAATTCGGACTTGCGCACCCGCGCCCACCGCATTCTGGCCGACGCCTATGGCGGACGCACATCGGCCTTTTATCCCAGTTTCGGCGACGGGCCGCTGGCGCGCGTCCATCTCATCGTCGGCCTGAGCCGCGGCCATCCCGAACCGGATGAGGATGAACTCGATCTGCGGATGCGACGCCTGTTCGAGACATGGGAGGACGCCCTTGGCCGCGCGGCGCGCGGCGCCGACGTCGCCCTGCCGCTGATTGAATCCGCCCGCTTCACGGCCGCATACAAGGAAGCCTTTGCGCCCGAGGAAGGCCTGGCCGACCTTGCCGTTGTCGCGACCCTGGCGTCCGGCCCGGCCCTCAGGGTGCGGACCTGGGGGTCGGATTTCTCGGCGCATGTCGCGCTGGTGAAAATCTATCATCCCGACGAGGCGCTCGACCTCTCTGAAATCGTACCCGTGCTGGAAAACATGGGGCTGCGGGCCCGCGCGGAGGTTGGCTACCCTATTCGTTTCGCCGCGCCGGACCTGGCAGATCAGCGCACCGTCTATGTGCACAACATGACCCTCGATCGCCCATCCGGCCAGAAACGTCTCGACGCCCGCTTCGAGCGGGCCTTCGAAGCCGTCTGGGCCCGAGAGACCGAGAATGACCGCTACAATAGTCTCGTCGTCGCGCTGGGCGTTGACTGGCGCTCGGCGGCTCTCCTTCGCACCCTAGGCCGGTGGCGCGCACAGTCGGGGCTCGATCCGTCCGAACTCGTCCAGGTCGCCGCCCTGCGCGACCATCCGGAGATCGCCAGCAACCTGCTCCAGCTCTTCGCCGCCAAGTTCGACCCCGACCTGCCAGGCGACCTGGACGTCCGCCGCGCGGCCATGCAACCCATTGTCGCGCGTCTCGACCAACAGCTCGAAGCCGTATCGACGCTCGACGCCGATCGTGTGCTGCGGCGCCTCGCGGCTTTGGTGCGGGCGGCCCTCCGGACCAATTTCTATCTTTCCGCCGCGACCGGCCGTCCGGATCGCCACATCGCCGTGAAAATCGCAAGCGAGGAGGCCTTGCCCCTGCCGGCGCCGCGGCCCTTTCGCGAGATTTTCGTCTGGTCGCCAGAGGTGGAGGGCGTGCACCTCCGCTTTGGAGCCGTCGCCCGGGGAGGCCTGCGGTGGTCGGACCGGCGCGACGATTTTCGTACCGAGGTGCTGGGGCTCGTGAAAGCCCAGCAGGTCAAGAACGCCGTCATCGTGCCTGTCGGAGCCAAGGGCGGGTTCTTTCCGAAGAACCTCCCGCCGCGCGGAACCCGCGAGGACATTCAGGCCAAGGGAATCGCCGCCTACAAGACCTTTGTGGGCGCTCTCCTGCAGATCACCGACAACCTCGTCGACGGCCAGCCGGTCCGTCCCGACCGTCTCGTCGTCTGGGACGGCGACGATCCCTATCTGGTTGTCGCCGCCGACAAGGGCACGGCCACCTTCTCGGACATCGCCAATGGCCTTTCCGCCGAGGCTGGCTTCTGGCTTGGCGACGCCTTCGCGTCGGGTGGGTCGGCCGGCTACGACCACAAGAAAATGGGAATCACCGCGCGCGGCGCCTGGGAGGCGGTCAAGCGCCACTTCCGCGAGATGGGCCAGGACGCGCAGGCGACCCCGTTCAGCGTCGTGGGTATCGGGGACATGGCCGGCGACGTCTTTGGCAATGGCATGCTGCAGTCGAAGGCCATACGCCTGCTTGCCGCCTTCAACCACATGCACATCTTTCTCGATCCCGACCCGAGCGACCTCGAAGCCTCATTCAACGAACGTCAGCGACTTTTCGACCTGCCGCGCTCGTCATGGGCGGACTACTCCGCCCCCCTCATTTCAAAGGGCGGCGGCGTGTTTGAGCGCTCGGCGAAAGCCATACCTCTCAGTGACGAGATGCGGGCCATGTCCGGCCTTCCGGACGCGGCGGTCTCGCCCGACATTTTGATCCGCGCCTTGCTGACGGCGCCTGTGGACCTGCTCTGGTTCGGCGGCATCGGCGCCTACATCAAGGCGTCGCACCAGTCGCATGGCGATGTCGGCGACAAGGCCAATGACATTCTTCGCGTCGATGCGAAGGACGTGAAGGCGCGCGTCATCGCCGAAGGCGCCAATCTGGGAGTCACGCAGGCCGGCCGCATCGAGTTTGCGCGGGCGGGCGGGCGCATCAACACCGATGCGATCGACAACTCGGCCGGCGTCGATTGCTCCGACCACGAGGTCAACATCAAAATCCTGTTGGCCGAGGCCATCGCCTCGGGCGCGCTGGCCGCCGGCGAGCGCGACGCCCTGCTCGAAACCATGACGGACGAGGTCGCCCGCCACGTACTGCAGGACAATTACGACCAGACCGGCGCCCTGAGCGTCATGCAGGACGCTGCGGACGCCGATCTGGACAGCCATGAGCGCTTCATCGAACAGCTGGAGGCGCGCGGAAAGCTCAGCCGCGAGGTCGAGGCGCTTCCGGCGGCGGAAGGTTTTCGCAAGTTGAGGGAGGCATCCCTCGGCCTCACCCGGCCCGAACTTGCAGTTCTGATGGCCTATGGCAAGCTCGACCTGTTCTCATCCCTGATTGCCTCGCACGCGCCGGACGATCCGAGTTTCGAAAGCCTGCTTGCAGGCTATTTCCCCCATCAGCTCGAGCGGTTCGCGGCGGCGCGGAGCCGGCACAGGCTGCGCCGCGAGATCATCGCCACCGTATTGTCGAATCGGGTGGTCAACATGGTCGGCCCCACTTTCGTCGCGCTGAAGCGCGACGCCGAGGGGATCGATGCGGGAGCGCTGGTGCAGGCCGTCGAGGCAGCTTACGCGGTTTTCCATTTCGACGATCTGTTCGACCGCATCAACGCGCTGGACGGCAACGCTCCCGCCTCGGCGCAGATCATGATGCTGGCGGAAACGTCCGCCAACCTGCGGATGCTGGCCAGTGCTTTCGCGGGCGACCCCAAGATGACGGACGCCGCATCCGCCGGGGCCGTCATCGCCCGATACCGCGACAAGGTCGGCGAGGTGCGTGCGCTATTGCCGACTGCGCTCTCGCCGCTTGTGCTGTCGCGCGTGCAGGCGCGCTCGGACCGATACCGCGCCGCCGGCGCGCCCGAGGATATCTCTCGCGATGTCGCCCTCGTTCGGGCGCTGGCCTCGGCGCGAGAGACCGTGGACATCGCGGACAGGATGAACTGGCCGCTGGCGGGCTCGGCCTTCATCCAGCATGAAGTCGGACTGCAGCTTGGCCTCGACCGCGTGCGCGCGGCAGCCCGGGACATAGAGCCTCACGATCACTGGGACCGGCTTGCGCTTCAGCGCGTGGCCGATGACCTGCCGCGCCAGCAGAGCGAGCTGGCCGCCTCGGCGATCGCCTGGGCCCAGCGCCAGGGTGCCACCCCCGCAGGGATGGACCGCCAGGCCGCGCACGCACTGGTCAAGGAATGGATCGCGCCGCGCCGGACCCTCGCCGCCCGGCTGACCGAGCCGGTTGACGCCTTCGACAAGACGGGAGTCTGGTCACTTGCCAAACTCGTCCTGCTGGGCGACGCCGTGCGTGATTTCGTCTATTCCTGCCAGACCGACAATCCGCCGCTCAAGCCATAGGATCTGACCGTGGTCGACCGCGAGATGACGTTTCGCGACGCCCGCGTCAATGATGCGGCCGATCTCGCCGACATCGGCCGGGACACGTTCATCGAAACCTTTGGCCACCTTTACCCGCCGGCCGACCTCAAGCGCTTCGTCGAGGAGACCTATAGTATCGACGCCATGACGACAGACCTGATGGATCCCCAGGTCGAGGTGCGCATCGCCTTCGCCGGCCGGCGCATCGCCGCCTATTGCAAGATCGGACCGTGCAAGCTGCCCCTGGACATCGGCCCGGAACCGGCGCTGCAGCTCCATCGTGTCTATGTCTACCAGGTGCGCCAGGGAGTTGGCGCGGGCCGCATTCTGCTGACCTGGGCCATCGAGCGCGCCCGACAGCGCGGAGCGAAGAACCTCTATCTCGGCGTCTGGCAATCCAACGAGCGGGCGATCGCGCTCTACGAGAGTCGCGGCTTCGAGACCTTGGGGTCGTACAAATTCCATGTGGGTGAGACGGTAGACGACGAATACCTCATGCGCCTGAAGCTCGACTAGAATCCTCCGGGCGGAACCGATGGTCCCGACAGAATCTCACGCTTTGGCAGTTCCGCATCGACCGATCGTGCTCTAGACAAATCCCGAAACCGAAGGAGCGCTTAGATGGGCGAGATCGCCACATTGTTGACCGATCCGGCCGCCTGGGCGGCCCTGATCTCGCTGGTGGTGATGGAGATCGTGCTCGGCATCGACAACCTCATCTTCATCTCGATCCTCACCAACAAGTTGCCGGAGGCGCAACGGGCAAGGGCCCGCAACATCGGCATCACGCTGGCGCTGGTGATGCGTCTGCTCTTGCTGGCGACGCTCGCCTGGATCGTCGGCCTCACCATGCCGGTCTTCGATCTCGGCATTACCGGCCCGATCGAGCGCGGTGAGCCGCAATTCGAGACGGCCTTCTCCTGGCGTGACCTGATTCTCATCGCCGGTGGCCTCTTCCTGGTCTGGAAAGCGACCACGGAGATCCACCACACCATGAGCCCTGACGAGGACCATGCGGCGCCCACGGCCGGCAAGGTCAGCATGAATTTCAGCGCCGCCATCGTCCAGATCCTGATCCTCGACATCGTCTTTTCGATCGATTCGATCCTTACCGCCGTGGGCATGACCGACCATCTGCCCATCATGGTCGTCGCCGTCGTCACGGCCGTTATCGTCATGCTGGTGGCGTCGGGACCTCTCTCCCGATTCATCAACGCCAACCCCACCGTGGTCATGCTGGCGCTGGGCTTCCTGCTAATGATCGGGATGGTGCTGATCGCGGACGGCTTCGGCATCCACGTCCCCAAGGGTTATGTCTACGCCGCGATGGCCTTCTCCGCCTTTGTCGAGGCTCTCAATCTTGCTTCGCGCAAACGCCGGGCCAAGCCTGGTCCGGGCGAGCCTCACGCGAGCCCCAAGACGACGCCCCGCTAACCCACCGCTCAGGAGACCGCGCCATGTCCGGGATGCTGAAACTTGCCCGCCGTTTCGTGGTGTTGGCGGCGATCGCGTTTGGCCTTGGCCTTCCCGCTTCACCGCAGGCGTCTCCCGTCGCCGGGACTCCCGTCAGCATCGGCGTTTACATCAACGACATCCAGGCGATCGATCTGCGCACCCACACGTTCGTGGCTGACCTCTATATCTGGTTTCGCGACGCCGACCCGACGATCACGCCGGGCGCCTCGTTCGAGTTCATGAATGTCGCCGCGCCGGACGATCATGTGAGGACGGCCCTTTATGACGCGCCTCAGCCGCAACCGGACGGGTCCAGCTACGAGCTTTTTCGTCATCATGGTCCGTTCGCCACGAAGTTTTCCGTGCGCACCTATCCGTTCGACAATCAGGAATTGATGATCGAGATCGAGGATCAGGACTATACCGCCGACCGCCTCCGCTATGTCGTCGATGAAGTCTCGATCAATCCCTCGGTGCAGCTTCCCGGCTACAGTTTCGGAGAGCCGGGCATGAGGATTATCAGCAAGGCCTATCCCACCGCCTTCGGCGACCTCGCCAACCCTGCCGCCTTGCCATACTCGCGCGCCATCATTTCTATTCCGATCAGGCGGCCTCTCCTCTCCGGCGTCATCAAGACTTTCCTGCCCATCCTGATCATCCTACTGGTCGCCGCCGCAGCCCTGGTGCTCGACCCCGCGCATGTCGACGCCCGGATCGGGCTGTCGATCACGGCGCTGCTGACCCTGGTGGCGCTGCAGCTCAGCGCGGGAGGCGGCCTGCCGGAAGTCGGCTATCTGCTGATGCTTGATCAGGTCTACCTGGCGTCCTACGCCTTCATACTACTCGTCGTGAGCCTGCTTGTGCGCTCAACCCGGGTCGATGATGTCGGCTTGGTCCGGGGAGCGCCCGGCGCCCTAGAGCGACTGGCGCGGGGCGGCCCGGCGCTGGCTTACCTGACCACCCTCGCCTACCTGATCGTCGTGGGTCTTATCATCATCCTGAACCTCACCTGAGGCGGGTCGCTCCGGGTCGGCGCCTTTACACGACCTCGCATTATCCGCGTTTCGCCCGCTTTTGCGCCCCCGCACGGCCTCAATCCCCGCCCAGCCTGACTCAGGTCACGAAGCCGTCAGGTTTCGTGTCCGGAAGAGGGGACCGACGTGAAGAACAGCCTGCGCCTCGCACTTTCGGCTTTCGTCGTGGCCTTCGTCACGCTGGCGGCTTCGGGCGCGCCGCTGCCCTTCGTTTCAACGAACTCCCACGCACCCCTGACCACGCCCGCGCGCATGGCCCCGCCGCCGATCGGAGCTGATCGTTCCGACCAGCGCGAGCTTGCGTATCGCGTCGACAGCCTCGCCTCGTTAAGCCGCCAGTAGAGTTGCGAACTCCGAAACTGCCTCCTTGAGGACTTTGAGCATGAACCCCGCCCGCACCATACTGGCCACCGCTCTCGCGGCCGTTCTCGCCGCCGGAGCGATCTCCTTCTTCGCGCCTGTCCACGCCAAGGCGCCTGCGCCGCGCGCCGACGCCAGCCTCCATTCCTATATCCTCCTCGACCGCACCGGCTCGATGGAGCCGATCTGGAAGGAAGCGGTTTCCTCGGTGAACGCCTATGCCGAAGGGCTGGCCTCCCTCGACGGAGGGCCGCAGGTGAACGCCGACATCACGCTGGCAGTCTTCGACTCGCAGGACGGCTTCCAGTTCGACGTCGTCCGCGAAAGCGTCGATGCAACGCGCTGGAGGAAGCTCACCGACGCCGACGCCACTCCGCGCGGCATGACTCCTCTTTATGACGCCATCGGACGCATCGTCTCGCTGGCTGAAAAGGACCGGCCGGAAAAAGCCGTGATCGTCATCATGACCGACGGCGAGGAAAACTCGTCCGAAGAGATGACCAAGACCTCCGCCAAAGCCGCGCTCGACCGGGCGCGCGCCAAGGGCTGGGAAGTTGTTTTCCTGGGCGCGGAGTTTTCGAACTTCGACGACGCCGAGGGCGTAGGGCAGTCTTCCTCGCGCAACATGGCCGTGTCCAAGGACCAGCTGTCTGATTCGATGAACCGCCTGGCCCAGAAGTCGAGGGGTTATGCAACCGGCGCCGCGCCCTCGGTCGAATGGAACGCCGAGGACCGCTCGGCCGCCAAGGAAGAAGAAGTCAAGCAGCGCAACGGCAATTAGGGCCGGCCGGTCCGG
>JAWXBJ010000146.1:0-4405 GCA_034439955.1 Alphaproteobacteria bacterium | reverse complement strand
GTAAAAGTTACCGCGATTCTTGAGTCCACCAAGCTCCAAAAAAGCCATGTAGCCCAAGATGTTGGGGTTAACCGGTCATAAACCGGAAGACTGATCTGATGGCTCCGCCGCTGCATTTTAATGAATTCAGTGGCTTACGGAGCTGTAACAATGCTGGCGGCGGCGATCCGGGATGTGAAGTCGCTCGAGCCCCGGCGGTTCGAGGGACGGGTGACCGCCCTCGAAGGCCTGCGGATCGAGGCGGCCGGACCGGTGGAGGCGTTGCGACTGGGCGCCCTTGCGCGGTTTGGCGACGCGACCGGACCGCGTGGCGAGCTGGTGGGATTCCAGGGCGAGCAGGCCATCTTCCTGGCGTGCGATCCCCTGGACGGCCTCCGCCCTGGCGCGCCCGTGCTGTTTTCGCAGGGTTTCGACATGGTCAGGCCGTCCGACGCCTGGCTGGGGCGGGTGATCGACGCATTCGCCGAGCCGCTTGACGGTCTTGGACCTCTTCGCACCGGAGGGCGGCCGCGGCCCGTGCGCGCCATGGCGCCGAACGCTCAGGCGCGGGCGCGGATCGACAAGAGACTGGCGCTGGGCGTCAAGGCGATCGACGTCTTCACACCCTGCGCTCAGGGCCAGAGGCTGGGACTTTTCGCGGGCTCAGGGGTCGGCAAATCCACGCTGATGTCGATGCTGGCGCGAAACGCGGACGCCGACGTGGTCGTCATCGGCCTGATCGGCGAGCGCGGCCGCGAAGTGCGCGAATTCGTCGAGGACACGCTGGGCGCTGAGGGCCTGAAGCGGTCCGTGATCGTCACGGCGACGTCCGACGAGGCGGCGCCAAAACGGCGTCGGGCGGCGTGGCTGACGCTCGCCGTGGCCGAGCATTTCCGCGACGAGGGCAGGCGCGTAATCTGCTTCCTGGATTCGGTGACGCGTTTCGCAATGGCCCAGCGCGAAATCGGACTTGCCGCCGGAGAGCCGCCGACGACGCGAGGCTATACGCCCTCGGTGTTCGCGGAACTTCCCAAGCTGCTGGAGCGCGCAGGGCCGGGCCTCACCGTCGGGCCGGGCGAGGCGCAGGGACACATCACGGGCCTGTTCACGGTGCTGGTCGATGGCGACGATCACAACGAGCCGGTGGCGGATGCGGTGCGGGCCATCCTTGACGGCCACATCACGCTGACCCGGCAGATCGCGGAGCGCGGAAGGTTTCCGGCGGTCGATGTGCTGAAGTCCGTCTCGCGCCTGACGCAGGTCTTGTACTCGCCATCCGAGAAGGCGCTGGCGGTCAAGGCGCGGCGGTTGATAGCGCTTTACACCGACATGGAGGAGCTTGTGCGGATCGGGGCCTATGCCCGAGGCGCCGACGCGGAGGTGGATGAAGCCGTCCGGGTCTGGCCGATGATCGAGGAGTTCCTGTCGCAGGAGACCCACGCGGCGTTCACGCTGGCTGAGGCGTTCGCCGGGCTGGAGGCTGTTCTCCGGCCGCCCGTCTTTGCTCCGGTTGCAGACAGGAGAGCGCGGTGAAATCGCTCGAGACGCTGTTGAAGCTCGCCCAGCGGCGGATGGACGATCTCGGCGTCGAGGCGGCGCGCTGCGTCATGGGGGTGGAAGCGTCGCGCGTGCGCCACGCCGCACTTCGTGGACAGGCCGAAATCGAAGCGAGACTGGCGGCCGACGATCCAGGTCTTGCGCCGCTGATGCCGGCGTATCTGGAGCGCGTGAAAACACAGGCAGCCGCGCTCCTCAAGGCAATTGCAAGCGACGAGGCCAATCTTCAGGCCCTTCGCGCCCAGATTGCCCTGGCCTACCAGGAGAAGTCGAAACTCGCGGAGTTGCTGGAACAGCAGAGTGCGCGCGACAGCAAGAGGCGGCTCGATCTAGAGCAGGCCTTGCTGGACGAGGCGGCCATCGTCGGCGCGAGCCGTTACCGGGCTTAAGGCCGACTGCTTCAGATTGATCGAAGGACGTTCTAGCGGGGGAGGCGGGTCAGATCCGACGGCGCGTCGATGGCCGTGGTTTTTGAAGGCCCCTTGAGCCTGGCGGCCACCCATCCGATCACAGCGACGGCAGCCACTGCGAGCGCGACCCAGACCGCGACCTGGATGGCGACGCCGATGAGCGTCACCGCGACCCAAGCCGCAGCAATAAGGAAGAGGCCGCCGAAGATCAGGAATTTCATATCGTCCACCCGAGGTGAAATTGATGACGACTGCCAAATGCGCGGGCGGGGGCGTGGTTCCGGGAGGGGCAACCGGGCGCACGCTGCGTCTCGACTGGACGCGACAGACGACGAGCCGCCTTGCGCTCTGTTTGTCAGGATAATCAGGCGCTTTGGGCGACGCCTTCAGCTCCGCCGCGCACCAGCGCCTCGGCAATCTGCATCGCGTCCAGCGCAGCCTGGGCCTGCGGGTCGATGGAGATCAGCGTCTTCTGCTGGCGAATGGCCTCGCGCACCTTGGGATCGCGGAGAACGATTCCCGCCATGGGAGGGCGAAAGCCGAAGAAGGTCTGGCTGGCCCGCGCCAGCGCCTCGTAGGTCCGCCGGCCGGCGACGCGCGTATCGGCCATGTTGATGGCGATCCAGGGTTGAACGCTGGGCGCATAGCCGCGCAAGACCTTGATGAAGGCGTAGGCGTCCGTCATCGAGGTGGGCTCGTCGTTGGCGACGATGAGGCACCTGTCGCAGGCGCGCGCGAGACGCATGACATTGTCCTCGATGCCGGCGCCGAGATCGACCAAAACCTGGTCGTACTGGAGCGCGAGGGCGGTGAGGCTGGCAGCGAGACGGGATGCTTCTTCAGCAGGGAGGCCGGCGAGCGCTCCTGATCCGGAGCGGCCGGGCAGGACGTCGAAACCGCATGAGGCGCCGGCGCCGCCATTGATCGGCGTCACCGCATCCTCCAGTTCGACCCATCCGGCGATGACGGCCGCGAGATCGGTTTCGGGGGCGATGCCGAGCTGGACATCGACATTGGCGAGGCCGAGATCGCCATCGACCAGCAAGGTCCGGCGACCCATCTTGGCGAAGCAGGCGGCGAGTGTGGTGGATAGCCAGGTCTTGCCGACCCCGCCCTTTCCGGACGCGACGGCGATGACGGACGCGGGCGCGACGCGCGAGCGCGGCGTCCGGCTTTCAGGTTTTCGCAACGCGAAGTTCATCACGCGGCTCCTTTGAGCAGTTCCGCCTCGGGGGCGTCGGCCAGCAGCAGCCTTGCGATACGCGAAGCTGAAGCAGGCGCCAGTCCGCTTGCCGCATTAGACCCCATGCCGAGTTGAGCGATGCTTAACCGCGCGGAAGAAATTGCAGCGATTATCCCGCCGCGCCGGCGGACGGCGTCCAACCGGGTCAGGATGACGCGGCGGATGCCGGCGGCGGCGAAAGCGCGCGCATTGTCCTCAAGATCCATCGGATGACCTTCGGCGGACATAACCAGAACCGGTTCGATATTCAGACGTGAAATCAAGTCGGTAAGCCGGTTCATGTCGCCTGCATCCAGCGGGTTGAATGGAGGTCCGTCGATGACCAGGCGCGTCCGTGTCTTGTCGCGCTCCTGGACAAGCCGAACCAAGGCGTCCGGCGACAGGGCAGCCGTGATTGTGGGTTTCATCATTAACGCGGCCAGCCGCGCGCACTGGCCGCTGGCGTCGAAATCGGCGGCGACCGCTTCGAGAGGCGAATCGAGATCGGAGAGCCGGCGCGCCAGTTTCGCGCTCGCCGTCGTCTTGCCCGAACCATGGGGTCCGACAAGCAGGATCGAGCGTTCGAGGCGCGGTTGAAGCGGCGCGAACGTCAGTATGCCTTCAAGGCCGGCCGAAAGCGCGCCCAGCGGTTCGGAGCCTGCTCCGAGACGGCTGCCGGCCTCCGACACCATCTGAATGAAGCCGTCGGGCGCGCCCTGCCAACGCAGCGCAACCGAAAGCTGGTCGCGGGTTGCATCGTAGCGAGGCCGCGCTTCCGCGAATTTGGGCGCGGCGAAGCGGTGGTTGAAGGAGCGCTCGATCGCCGCCCGGATTTCAACGACGCCGTCCTCGTCCCGCGTGGAGAGAATGACCGCGTCAGGCCCCATCTCCTTTCGCACCATGGCCATCGCCTCATCGACGCTCGGCGCCGAGAACATCTTCATCTTCATCGGCAGACTCCTTCTGGGATGTGAAGGCTCTTCGCGCGAGCCTCCGGGCCGGGGGGACGGTCAAACATGGCCGGCGGACCGCAGCCGGGCCTTGGGATGGATTTCGTTCTGCGACATGACGATCGTCTGGGGCCGGAATCGCTCGACCAGGGAGCGCACATAGGGCCGGATCGGCGCCGAGGTGAGAAGGACCGGAGCGTCGCCCGTCTTTGCCGCGCGCTCGAAGGCGCCGCGAAGGTCGGCGACGAAGGCGTGAAGGCGCGACGGCTCCAGCGCCAGCTGGCGCT
>JAWXBJ010000145.1:0-14962 GCA_034439955.1 Alphaproteobacteria bacterium | reverse complement strand
GGCGGTCAGGCGCGATTTCCAAGGCTGAAACCAGGTCGGCCTCGGCGTCCTGCCAGCGTCCGAGCTTCCGGAGAGCGCCCGCGCGCGCGAAAAGCGGGCGCCAGTCTCGCCGGCCGTCGGCCGCATCTTGCTCGACGACAGCCCCAAGCAGAGTGTTCGCGTCCACGTTTCGCTCCAGCTCCAGGTAAAGATCGGCGACCCTCAGGCGCACGAAACGATCGCGCGCCGCGCTTGCGATCCCATCCGCTACCTGAAGCGCCTCGGCGTCCCGGCCCAGACCCTGAAGCAGCCAGGCTTCCTCCGCTCTGGCGTGGTCGTGATAGGGCGATGGGCCGCGAATTTTCCGCAGTTCGGAAACGGCGTCGGCGTCGCGGCCCTGTTCCCGCAGGGCCTGCGCCAGCTGGAGACGCGCCAGTTCAAACGCCGGGTCGATATGGAGGGCGAGCGCGAGATGGAGCATCGCCAGTTCAGGGCCGCTCTCGGCTCGAGCGTCCCCGGAAAGAGCATGGATGGTACGCGCCATACCCTGCCGCGTCGAGAAACG
This sequence comes from Alphaproteobacteria bacterium, assembly GCA_034439955.1. Classification (GTDB taxonomy): domain Bacteria; phylum Pseudomonadota; class Alphaproteobacteria; order Caulobacterales; family Hyphomonadaceae; genus UBA7672. The sequence continues at coordinate 14,418 of JAWXBJ010000145.1, read as the reverse complement.
GGCGCCGAACCCGACGCCGGCAGCCAGACCTGCCGCGACGTCTTCGATCTCCGGAGAGAGTCCGGCTTCCGCCTGCAGTCCTTTCAGGATGACGAAGGCTTTGGGACGATCCCCCAGAGCGGCGAGCAGCCGCAGATAGACGGCGGTCGCGTAAGGCAATCGGACTCCAGAGCTCCAGCCCTGTTCAAATGCCGCCAGCGCCTGCGCGTCGCGGCCTGCTGACAACAGGATCAGGCCGCGTACATAAGCCAGTTCGCCCGCGTGATTTCGCCTTCCCGGTTGCAAGTCCGGATCGACCGCTGGATCCAAGCTGTCCGGGGCGACCAGCCAGGCCCGCAGGGCGCGAACCAGGTCTTCGTTCATCATGCCCAGCCGGACACTCTCCAGACGGATCAAGGCGCGGCGGTTTCTCCCGGCGGCGAGGTCATCCACGATGAGGGCGAGCTGCGCAAACATGGCGCCGGCAAGCACGTCGCGGTCAGCAGCCGCCGCCAGCCGCGCGGCGGTAGCGACATCGCCAGAGGCCAGCGTGCTGAACGCAGCCTGTTCAAGCGTGGCAGGGTCGTCTGGCGCTCGTACATGAGCCTGCCGATAGAATCTCGCGGCGGCCTGACGGTCGCCCGTCATTCCGGCATACCGAGCGGCGAGAAAATCGCCGAAGACGCCTGCTTCAGCGGGCGGGCCGAACAGGTCTTCGATCCTCCAGCCGGGAGGCGACGCCGGCGACCCCGCGCAAGCGCTCAACCCACACGCCAGGATCGCGGCGCCCAGGCAACTTGCATGAGACTCCATGTGTGGAGTCTGCCCCAGCATGACGAGCGCGGCAACCACGACGACCCCGCGAGCCGCCAACCCAAAGCATCCTTCGATTAAACTGAGTCAGTTTGACTGAAGAAAGATGCTCAATCTCAAAAGCGTGGAGCAACTTGTCTGCGTCCAGAGGGACGCAGGTCGCTCTAACCTGCTGAAACCATCAGATGTCGCTCGACTGGCCGCGGTTCTGGTTGAGCGGCACTTCGGGAGTATCGCGGGTCTCGGGGGCCGGCTTGGCCAGCCCCTGAACGAGTTTCGACCGGATCGCAGGCTCATTGTGAAGCGGCGGCCGGGCGCCGAGGGCCGCCTGCCAATTCGTGCGCGCCGCCTCCTGATCCCCCAGGCGCCACTCGATGTCGCCCATATGGTCGTGGAGTTCCCAGTGACGGAAGGGCTTGTAGTTTTCGAGCGCCAGTCCGAGATAGCGGCGAGCCTCCCGGAAGTCGCCATAGCTGTAATAGGCCCAGCCAAGGCTATCGAGCAGGTTGGGTTCGTCGGGCGACAGGCGGCTGGCTTCCTTGAGCAGCTTGAAGCCTTCATCCAGCTCCTCCCTGCTCGCGTGATCATCGATCAGCGAATAGCCGAAATTGTTCATCAGGCCGACATTGCCCGGGGCGGCTGTCATCATTTCGCGCATGATGGCGAGGCCTTCAGGGCGCTGGGGTGACTTGACCAGCATCGACGCCAGGAATTGCTGGGTATTCTCATTGTCTTCGAGGGCGCGCGCATCCCGGCCGGCCTGAACGGCGCCGGCCACATCGCCGCCCTGGAAACGGGCTTGGCCCCTGGACATGAGCGCGAAGACCCGCTGACTGTCGGGGACGCCCGCCCTGATTGCCTGATCAATCAGCTGGATTGCACGGTCGGTCCGCCCGGCTGTCGTTAGGGCCGACGCGGCTGAAAGTTTTGCGTCCGGCGAGCTGTCGGCAACGAGCGCGCGATCGATGAGCGCGGACATGGCTTCGGGGGAGCCGAGCTCCAGGGCGGCGAGCCCGGCGGCGGAGGCGAGGTTCGCCATCTGGGCGAGCGGCGGCGAGCCGATCTGGGCAAGACGGAGCGCGGCTTCGAAATGGCCGTGCTGATACAACGCGCCGACCTCGGCGAGGCGGATTTCCCCATTGTCCGGGTCAAGCAGCAAGGCGCTCTGGCGCAATGAGGCGAGGAGATGATTGAAAGGCGCCTTTGCACCGCGACCCACCATCATTCCCATGATTGCCTGGCGTTCCTCGACCAGATCGGCCTCGTCCGCGATCGCCAGCGCCAGCGCCTGTTTCAGCGTGCGCACAGGCCGGCGGTCTTCTCTTCCTTCGGCCTTCTCCAGACGGCCTTGCACATAGGCGTCGTCGGGGCTTGCCGCGAGCAGCTTCCTGAACAGCTCGATCGCCTCCGGGTCGCGGTTGACGCTGCGCAGAAGTTCGGCCTGCCGCAACGCCAGAGCCCGTTGTCCGTTGAACGCCACGGCTCGCGCGAGAAATCCCGGCGTCGCTGCGTCCTCGGGATCCGGCGGATCGAAATCGTCGGGCGCCTCATCGTAGATCACGAGCGCGCCCACGGCGTCACCCAGGCCCTCCGCCAGCAGGGCGCGGTGGCCAAGAAGCGTCGCGCCCGGAAGGATCCGCCGAAGCTGGGCCATCTCGCTCTGCGCCGTTTCGCTGCGGCCGGCAGACGCCAGCACCCAGGGGCGCAAGTGTTCGGCGCTGAGAATTTCAGGCGAGGGATGCATGGCCATGGCATCGAGAACATCCTGCGCCGCCGGCGGGTTGTCCGCCGCGAGAGCATCGACGATCGCATAGCCCCAGGCGCCGTGGTTCCGGTCGGCAGCGAGGTCGGAACGGATCAGCGCCATGAAGGCGGCCATGTCGCCATTCTCGAGCATTTCCGAAGGGCCGGGATAGGCCTCGGCGGGCGCCGCAAGCGGCCGGGTCGCCTGCGCGGCGTCCGAGACGGACACAAGCAGGCGCGCAGGCGAGACAGGCTCTTCGCCATTCGCCGCCAGCGCCTGGGTCAGCAACCGATCGCGCGGAACCGCCGTGCAGGAATTCACCGGTTGAACGGCGCCTGGCGCCCCTCCGATGGACGGGCGGAGTACATAGATGGTGCGGCATCCATTTGGAGCGCCTGGAAGTCCGATGCCGGTCGCGCAAGCCGTCAGCAGGACAGACGCCGCGACGCCGCCCAAGAGGATTTGCAGCTTCTGCATCATCGTGGAATCCTTGAACCCTGAATTTGGACCTGATTTGGGGCGGAGCGCCGCCGCCGCTCCCTGCGCGCTCCGCGCGCCTCGCCTCGTCCTGACAGTTTACATGTTTGGATAGTTGGGGCCACCGCCGCCCTCAGGCGTGGTCCAGGTGATGTTCTGGTTGGGATCCTTGATGTCGCACGTTTTGCAATGGACGCAGTTCTGCGAATTGATCTGGAAACGCATTTCGCCTGCCGGTCCCTCGATCCATTCATAGACGCCGGCCGGGCAATAGCGGTTGGACGGGCCGCCATATACGCCCAGTTCGCTTGTCTTCTGCAGTTCAAGATCTTTGACCTTTAGGTGGATGGGCTGGTGTTCGCCGTGATTGGTGAAGGAGAATGCGACGCTGGTAAGGCGGTCGAAGGACAGAACTCCGTCTGGTTTCGGATAGACAATCTTCTTGAATCTGGCTGCGGGCTCGAGGGAGCCAGCGTCGGTCTTGTCGTGCTTCATCGTACCGAAAAACGAGAAGCCTCCAAACAACGTTGTGCACCAGAGGTCGAATCCCGTGAGCGCAACGCCGACGGCCGTTCCCCATTTCGACCAGAGCGGCTTGGCGTTCCGGACGGCCTTCAGTTCCTTCGCGACCCAACTCCGGGCGAAGGCCTCGGGATAGGCTACAAGCTCGTCCCCCTGGCGTCCGTTGGTGACCGCGTCGAACGCCGCCTCAGCCGCCAGCATGCCGGTTTTCATGGCGTTGTGACTGCCCTTGATGCGCGGCAGGTTCACAAACCCCGCCGAACAGCCGATCAGCGCGCCGCCCGGGAAAACAAGCTTCGGGATCGATTGCCAGCCGCCCTCCGTAATGGCGCGGGATCCATAGGAGACTCGCGTGCCGCCCTTCAGGAACTTCGACACTTCCGGATGATGCTTGACCCTCTGGAACTCCTCGAAGGGGGCGATCCAGGGATTCTTGTAGTTGAGGTGCACCACGAGGCCGATGGCGACATAGTTGTCCCCGAAATGGTAGAGGAATGTGCCGCCGCCGGTGCTGTTGCCCAGCGGCCAGCCGAATGTGTGCTGGACGTAGCCGGGCTTGAAATTCTCGGGCTTGATCTGCCACAGCTCCTTTATCCCGATCCCGTATTTTTGCGGCGACCTGCCCTCGCCCAGCTTGAAGTCACGAATGAGAATCTTGGCCAGCGAGCCGCGAACGCCTTCCGCGATCAGAACATACTTGCCGTTGAGCTCCATGCCGGGCTGGAAATCGGGGCCCGGCCTGCCCTCCTTGTCGAGACCCATGACGCCGGCGACGACGCCCCTGACGGACCCGTCCTCCCGATAGGTCAGCGCCGAACATGAAAAGCCCGGATAGATCTCGACGCCGAGAGCTTCTGCCTGAACCGCCAGCCACCGACACACATTGCCGAGCGACGCGATGTACATGCCGTGATTTTTAAGCATCGGCGGCATCGGGAAGGAGGGAATCCCGATCGAGCCGTCCTGGCCGAGCACGATGAAGCGGTCCTCGCTGACGGGCGTCTCCAGAGGACATCCGCGCTCCTTCCAGTCGGGAAACAGCTCGTTCATGGCGCGCGGATCGATCACGGCGCCGGACAGGATATGGCCGCCGACCTCGGAGCCCTTCTCCAGAACCACCACCGACACCTCCTTGCCTGTCGCACCGGCAAGCTGCTTGATGCGAATGGCAGCCGAGAGTCCCGCCGGCCCGCCGCCAACGATGACCACGTCGAAATCCATTGACTCCCGTTCGGTCTCAACCCCTGTCGTTTCAGCCGCCATGACTTCAGTCTCCTTGAGTCGGATCGCTTCAGGTGGAACCGCTGCTCGTTTCCACCTGAAGCGCGAAATCCGTCTCTTATCCAAAGTGTAGATCACGATTCACGCGAGTGTGGCGGTTTCGCCAGACGCAATCGTGCTCTACCCCACAGCTTGCGCCCTCAACAAGGCCGGGACCATTGACTGTCATGACGCACCCCCCGGACCTCGTGCGGAAGTCGCTGCGGGACTTCTGGTCCGACCTGGGCGTCGCGGACATGGACGATGCGACGGCGCCTGTCGCCTCCGTTCCCCCCCGCGAGAATCTACGTCCGGCGATTCGGAACGCGGTTCAGCCGCCGTCAGCTGCGATCGCCCGCGCCAAACCCCGCAGGCTGCAGACTAACCCTACACTGGACGCGAGCAGGCTCGCCGCAGGCGCAAGGACACTGGACGAGCTGAAACTGGTCATTGAGCGCTTTGACGGCTGCCCGCTCAAGCAGGCGTCGCGAACCACCGTCGTGGCCGACGGCGTTGCGGACGCTCCAGTGATGATCATCGGAGAGGCTCCAGGTGAAGGGGAAGACGAGATCGGCCGGCCCTTTCAAGGCTCCCCCGGTGCGTTGCTGGATCGCATGCTGGCGACCATCGGGCTTTCGCGAAACCGGAATGTCTATCTGACGAACCTGGTTTACTGGCGCCCTCCCGGCAAGCGCGGCCCGACTCCATCTGAACTGCAAGCCTGCGCGCCGTTCCTGACCCGCCAGATCGAGATCTTGCAGCCTCGCTTGCTGTTGACGGTTGGGCAGGTCGCCACCCGTATCCTGCTCGGAACCGAAGCGAGCCTCATGAATCTGCGCGGCCGGAGCGCGTCCGTCAGCCGCGAAGGTCTCGCACATGCGATCCCCTGCGTTCCGCTTCTCCACCCCGCTTATTTGCTGCAGCGTCCCGGCGACAAGGCCAAGGCCTGGGACGACATCCTGAGTGTCGCTTCCGTCTGCGATGAGCTGGGGATCGCGCGCGACGACGGCTTGTAGGTTCGACTGTCGAATCAGCTCAGCGCATTCCTCAACCGAGATGGGTGCTCGAACGGGAGCGGGCCGACGCTCCGCCCAGGTCTACCTCTAAAGCGCACTGCCGAGGCGCGTACCGTCACTGGCCAGCGGGCCGACGGGCTGGGCGGAGACAAACAGCGGTGTCTGCGGCCTCGGGTGCTCCACCCGGCCGAGGCCCGCCCAAGGCTTGAAGCCAAGGCGATTGAGAAGCGCCGGCCGCTCGCTCGCCAGAATTTCGGGCAACAATCCCAGCGCGTAGTTTTCCTGCTGCCGGATGAAGGGCCGGCAGTGAAAGCTCAGCAGACCGTGACGCGGCGCGCCCGACGTGTTGTCCCCTGTCCCATGCCATGTGCGCCCGTCGAAACAGAGGATGCTGCCCGCTTTCCCCTCCGCCGCGATCGTGTCCTCCATCGCCGGATACCGAACCGTCCCTTCCGGCGCATAGGCAGAGGAGCGAGGCGTCAGGCTCTGGTCGAGATGGCTCCCTGGCGCCAGCCGCGTCGCCCCATTGGCGGCCGTGAAGTCGTCGAGCATCCAGGCTATATTTGCTGCGAGCGGCATGGGCGTGTGGATGCCCGACCACCCCTGATCCTGATGAAGCACCATAGGCTCGCCGCCCGGAGCGGCAATGTTGCAGGTAAGACTGGAGAGCAGGTATTCGCGCCCCAGCATATGCCCGATCAGGTCGTCGATGACCGGGTGCAGCATCAGGTCGCGGAAAATCCGGCCCTTGTTGACCAGCATCCAGACGCGCTGGTTCGGCATACCCGGCCCGCCATCCCGAAAGCTGACCCCGCGCGCGCGCTCGCCTGCCGCCTGCTCGACCAGCCGCGTCTTGAGCGCCCGGATCTCCTCGGCCGCCAGCACGTTCTCCACGACGCAATATCCGAACGCATCGAGGTCGGCTCGCGCTGCGGCGAGATCGGTTCGCGGCCCTGGCAGCCCGGTGCGAGTCCCAGCATCGTGCGTTCGTTCAGCCAGCACAGCCGGACCCTCCTCCATCAGAAATCGGTCTAACCATACGTTCGTATGGAAACTTGAGTGACCCGTCAATCAATGGCGGTCGCTCGTCGGAGAGCCGCCTTTCAGGAATTGCCTGCGTGCAGCCGCAGGAGGAGAATTTGTTCTTGTTTTGTTCGGGCGTTATGTTAATTGGGCGACGATGGCTCTCGGGGAAACTGATGGCTTCGGACCCACGATGGAGATCCCGGTCCGCCAGCGCCGACTGGTCCGAGGCGCAAACCCGTGCGCGCGGGCGCGGCGCGCGCTCGAACGCTTCGGGACGGTTCGAAAAGCAACATGTCGAACCCGTCGATGACGGCTGGGACGGCGACCCAGAGGCGCCGCCTGCACTGCGCACTGAGGCGATCGTTGAACGGTCGAAAACGATCATCACCTACAATACATCGCCGGACATCTCGTTCGACCGCACCGTCAATCCCTACAAGGGATGCGAACATGGCTGCATCTACTGCTATGCGCGGCCCAACCATACCTATCGGGGACTTTCGGCTGGCCTCGACTTCGAGACGAAAATTTTTATCAAACCCGGCGCCGCTGACCTGCTGGAGCGGGAGCTGGCGAGGAAAACCTACAGGGTCGCGCCGATCATGCTGGGGGGCGATACGGACATCTATCAGCCCTACGAGCGCTCTCTGCAGATCACCCGCTCCATCCTCGGCGTTCTGAACCGGTATGATCACCCCGTGAACCTGATCACGAAATCTGCGCTCATCCTGCGCGACATCGACATTCTGGCGCCGATGGCCGCGCGGGGCCTTTGCGGCGTCGCGATCTCGCTCACCAGCCTCGATCGCGGACTTTCAAGAAGGATGGAGCCGCGCGCCGCGACCCCGGACCGGCGCCTCGAGGCGATGCGTCAGCTCGCCCTCGCCGGAGTGCCCGTCATCGCCATGACCGCGCCGCTCATTCCGGCCCTCAACGAGCCCGAACTCGAACGCCTCCTGGAAGCCGCGAGCCAGGCCGGCGCGACACGCGCGGGCTATGTCCTGCTGCGTCTTCCGCTCGAAATCGCGGGTCTCTTCACCGAATGGCTGGAGGCAAGCTATCCCGACCGCGCCCGGCGCGTGATGAATCTTCTGCGCTCCATGCATGGCGGCGAGGAATACCGGTCTGACTGGGGTGTGCGACAACGCGGCGAAGGCCCCTACGCACAACTGATCGCCGATCGCTTCCGCGCCGCCGCCAGGCGCTTTGGCCTCAATCGTGTGAGTTTCGCGCTTAGGACAGACCTGTTCCGGCGCCCCGCGCGGGGGCCGGCCGGATCGGCGCGTCAGCTCTCGTTGTTCGCAGCAGACGAGCCATGAGCGTCCGGACACATCCGAACGTCAAGGCCAGTCCTTCGGTTTGATCTGGTCGCGCCGATTATGCGCCGCCGCTGGGTTTCACCGCCGGTAACACTCCTTACCTCTCCCTTAACCTTTGAATAAACGCAACATTTACACGATTGGGCGAATCTCGCGCTTTCCGGGTCTCCGGCGTGGCGTGAGGCGTTTCCCATGGCGGTCAAAACGATCGACCTCGTTCAGAAGAACACAGACCTTCAAACGAAGATCGTGGCGGCGAGCGCTCGACCGCCATCACCGCCTCCCAACGCGCTTCCGCTCGACCAGGTTCTCGTCGGCGATTGCATCGAGCTGATGAACGCCCTGCCGGCGGCGTCGGTCGATCTCGTCTTCGCCGATCCTCCTTACAATCTTCAACTCGGAGGCGATCTCACCCGCCCCGACAACAGCCGCGTGGACGCCGTCAACGACGACTGGGACAAGTTTGCCTCGTTCGCGGCCTACGACGCCTTCACGCGCGACTGGCTCAAGGCGGCGCGTCGTGTGCTCAAGCCAAACGGCGCGCTATGGGTGATCGGCAGCTATCACAACATCTTTCGCGTTGGCGCCGCCGTCCAGGATCTCGGCTTCTGGATCCTCAACGATGTCGTCTGGAACAAGTCCAACCCGATGCCCAATTTCAAGGGCACGCGCCTTGCCAATGCCCACGAAACCCTGATCTGGGCGGCGCGCGCGCGCGAGCAGAAGAAATACACCTTCAATTACGATGCGCTGAAGACGGCCAATGACGACATTCAGATGCGGTCCGACTGGTGGACGCTTCCCATATGTTCGGGCGGCGAGCGCATCAAGGGCGAAGACGGTCGCAAGGCCCACCCCACCCAGAAACCCGAAGCCCTGCTCCACCGCATCCTGGTTGGCGCGACCAATGTCGGCGACATTGTTCTCGACCCGTTTTTTGGAACGGGCACCACGGGGGCCGTCGCTCGATTGCTTGACCGTCGTTTCATCGGGCTTGAGCGGGACGCTGACTATGCAAACTTCGCCCGCAGCCGCATCGACAAGGTCCGGACGGCGGCAAGCGCCGACCTGGAGGTCCAGACCAGCCGGAAAGCCGAGCCCCGCGTGCCGTTTGGCGCGCTCGTCGAGCATGGCCTGGTGCGCCCGGGCGATCGTCTGGTCTGCCCACAGAACCGCCATGTCGCTCGTGTCCGCGTCGATGGCAGCCTCGCCAACGGCGACGCCACGGGTTCGATTCACCGCATGGGCGCCCATGTGCAGAACGCGCCGGCCTGCAATGGCTGGACGTTCTGGCACTATCAATCCGACACGGGGCTGGCCCCGATCGATCTCCTGCGGCGAAAATTCCGGACCCAGATGGGTCTGTAACTCGAGCAAGAGCGAAACTCTCTACGCCGCGCAGCGCGTCGGCGCCTCGCGCTGCTTGCGCTTGTGGCCGATGGCGGCGATCGACCGGATCGCCGGCACGAGTTCATCTCCAAGATCGGTGAGCGCATATTCGACCGAAGGCGGCGATGTCGCGATCACATGCCGGCTGACCACGCCCTTCTCCTCCAGCTCCTGACCCTTACTCCCCCAGCGCCGCCCGGGCGGTTCGAAGCCCGTCACTGAGCCAGCCCATCTCATTGCGGTTGGTCGAGGCGTCAGCAAGCACCGTCAGGGCGGCGATACGCGCCCGCAGAAGCGACTTGTCGGCCTTCGCGCCCTCAAGTCCGACGGAGGTGAGTTGCAGGGCGCCGACGGCGTCTCCCGCAGCCAGCAATTCATTCGCCCGCCGGGCCAGCGCGCCTGGGCCGCCAGCGAGCGCGACGAGTTCGTCCGACACTGCCGACGGCGCCTGCTCGAACATCTCGACCGGGTCGCCCTTGAACCAGCCGACATAGCCTTCATGGATGCCGCGCACCGTCCACGCGATCTTGCCATAGCCCTCGCCCACGTCGAGTTCGGGCGGCAGGCGGATCTCCTGCATCAGCGTGTAGACGTCCTTGCCGCCATTCATCCCGGCGAGCACCGCATCGTGCACATGGGCGATCGCGTCGCGGTACTGTGTGAGACGCCGACGGACCTCGTCCCTGCCCACGACTGGCCGTCCATGACTGGGCAGCAGCATTTCGGGATCGAGCGACAAGACCTTGTCGATCGACGCGATGTATTCGAGCGGCCAGCGCGGGCGCGTGCCGCGCAGCGTGTACATGTTGGGAAACGATTCGTAGTAATTGTCGCCGACGAATGCAGCCTTCAGGCCGGGAACCCAGACAGTAAGGTGGTCGGGGGTTTCCCCGGGCGTGTGAAACAGCTCGAACCGCGTGTCGCCGACATCGAGCGACATCTGCTTGTCGAAAGTGATATCGGGCATGAGGTTTTGCGGCGCCGGACCTTGCGGCGCGGCGGCGGCCTGAGCCGGCTGCCCGGCCGGAGTGGCGGCGCCGAACTGGAATTGTGCGGCGTTGCGGCGGCCGAAAAAGCCGCCCAGCATGCTCTGATACTCGAGGAATTCGACATAGTTCGCCTGCGCCACGACCTTGCCGCCGCCCTGACGCCAGAGGGCGACGCCGCCGGTATGGTCGCCATGCCCGTGAGTGACGATGATGTGGCTGGCCCTGCCGACGCCGTCCGCCTCAAGCAGCTGCTTGTGAACGGCGGAGGCCGGCGGCCGCGACGTGTCGATGACCACCGGCCCGGAAGAGGTGTCCACCACAAATGTGTTGCTGGAAACATTTACGCCCAGGACATACCGCAGACCCGGAGCCAGCTGCGTCACCGACAGGCCTCGAGTGGGGTCCGCCATCTCCATACCGACGGGCAGAACCTGCGCGGACCTCAAGGGCGAGACGGCGGCCGGCGGCGCGGCCGACGCCATCGCGCCCTCTGCGACCGGGCCGGGCGCAGGGCTTTGGCACCCGGCCGTCGCGAACGCGATGGCGAGAACCGGCCCGAGCGAAGACGCAGATCGCCCGCCCGCCCGCTTTGCTCTGCATATGTCGCTCTGCGCCATACCATCCTCCCCCTGCGTGCGTCCGGGCGGGACGCTGATTGTTACGGATCTGGCGTCAGCGGCCTTCTTCGTCGGCGTTGGCCGCGACGGTCTTGCCTTCGCGCTCCTGCTTCCGCGCGCCTCCCAGAATTCCCTCCATGGCATAATTGCCCTCATGGCAGGCATATTCGTAGAGCGGCTCCGGCGAAAGGTTGAGCCCGATCTCGCCCTTCCACGGCTGCGAGTAGAGGCTGGGGTCATCGACCGTGAACGCGTAGACGATATGGTCCTTGGACCAGCGCGTGAACCGTTCGGTCAGAACGCCCGACGCCGATATGTATCCACGTTGCAGGGGATGCACGTTGCGCGTCTCGACCACGAGCGTGTCGCCTTCATACCAGCCGATCGAATCCCCCAGCCATGGCTTGATGGCGTCCGGACGCATGCGGTCCCTGGTGATCGGGATGATGCGCGCGTCATGCACCATCTCCACGAGGATCATGACATGCTCGGGCGCCTGCACGATCTGGTAGGTGTTGTTGTAGAGAACGTTGGTCATCACCGGGCCGCCGGTATTGCCAAACCCGATCAGGCAGCGCTCTCCCATCGGCCGCGTTTCGGGGTTGTCATAGCTGCCAATTCCGCCGCCGGCATTTCGATCGACCGCGCCGGGACCTTGAACGGCGATCTTGCCCGGCGCCGAGGCGGACGGACGCGGGACCGGCGAAGATGGCTGGGCCGCTGGGGCCGCCGCAGGCTCTCCGCCCCGGCCCGCGCCCGCCTTGTATGGAATGCGGCCATTGGCGGGCTCGACAATCCAGGACGAGCGCAGCTCTCCCTTGACGCGCCCCACCTTGGTCCCCTGATCGACCCAGAAAGCGTTGTAGCCGCCGCCCGAAAGCAGATCGGTGCCGTCCAGAAGCCTTGTGTCGGTCGGATCGTTGGGCTTGGCGTCTTCGCGTGTGCGATTGTTGTAATAGTCCGCGCCTTCGATCCTGGCCGCTTCCTCAGGCGTCAGAACGAGATTCGAATAAGCCGGACTGCGCTGCAGGTCGGTGATCGAAGCGTTGGACCATGTCCCCTGAAGATCGGGCACGCCCCAGCTCGTCCTGCCGGGGCTATAGCCCGGCGCGGCCTGCGCTTCGGCGGATGCGAACTGGCTACCGAACGCCAGCGCCAGAACGGCGGCGCCCGCGCGCAGGCTCAAGCCGAGCAATCCACCCGGCTTCGTCAATCCTGACATGGTCGTCTCCTCTTCCCGGAGGCGCTGGGTCGATACGCCGCGCCTCTCTCGATGATTTGTGCAGGAGCATGCCCTGGCGCACAAGCCAACCTGTCGCACATCGCCCGCCGCCTCTGCTGCGTACACGCGGATGTGTTGGGCCCGACAGGCTTTGCGGCGCCGCACAAAGATTCTATCAAGAGCCTGACGAGGAGAATGGGGAGCATGGACGGGATGGTCGCGGGCGAGTTGGACGGCGCACTGGTCGCGCCTGGCCTTCGGGCAAACATGCGGCAAGCCGCCCTCGACGCCGAGGCCTACTTTCTCGCCTTGAGGCGGTCGGTAGCTGCGCGCGTCGCGCCCGCCGGCAAGGTCGATCGCAAACTTATCGACGTCGGGCAGCGCGCGACCCACGGGCTGGCCTGGGTGCTGACCTATGTCGAAACCCTGAAAGAGACCGCCAACTGGGCCGACCGCATCGATGCTGAAGGCCGGTTCGGCGAGATCGAGCAACTGCTCTCGCAGATCCTGTTCGGCGAGTATCTTTCGCAACTAGCCGGTGGCCTGCCGATGACACAACTCGAAATCGTCCGCCCGACAGACATGACCTCGGATCATGAGATCATCGCGAAACTGGCGACCCCGGCCATCGCCGCTCTGATAACTTCAGGCGCCAACTCCGCTGCACGCCTGCGCGCCGCCGCGCTCATACGGGACAGCCAGGGACGCGCGACGATTGAATGCACCGGTCTCGACGAAACCTTGGAGATGATCCGCGACCAGTTCCGCAAGTTCGGCGACGAGAGAGTCGTGCCCTTTGCCCATGGCTGGCACATGGACGACGTGCTGATCCCCGACGCAGTGATCAAACAGATGGGCGAACTCGGCGTTTTCGGCCTTACGATTCCCGAGGAGTTCGGCGGACTTGGCCTCGGCAAGACGGCGATGTGCGTCGTGTCGGAGGAGCTGAGTCGCGCCTATATCGGCGTCGGCTCGCTCGGCACGCGCTCGGAGATCGCGGCGGAACTTCTGCTCGTGGGTGGCACGCCGGCGCAACAGCAGAAATACCTGCCGGGCATCGCATCCGGCGCGATCCTTCCAACCGCCGTCTTCACCGAACCCAATACCGGTTCTGACCTCGGCAGCTTGCGAACCCGCGCCACCCTTGACGGCGAGGTTTGGAAAATCACGGGCGCCAAGACCTGGATCACACACGCGGCTCGCGCCGACCTGATGACGGTGCTCGCGCGCTCGGTCGCCGGGACCGACAATTTCTCGGGCCTCTCGATGTTCCTTTGCGAAAAGCCCCGCGGTTCGGACGCGGACCCCTTCCCCGCCGCAGGCATGACCGGCGGCGAGATCGAGGTGCTCGGCTATCGCGGCATGAAGGAATACGAACTGAGCTTCGACGGCTTTGAAGTCGCGAAGGAAAGCCTTCTCGGCGAAGTCCAAGGACAGGGGTTCCGGCATTTGATGGCGACCTTCGAAGGCGCCCGCATCCAGACCGCCGCCCGAGCCATCGGCGTGGCGCAGAATGCGCTCGAACTCGGCCTCAGATACGCGCTCGACCGCACCCAATTCGGACGCCAGATCTTCGACTTCCCGCGAACGTCCGACAAGCTCGTGATGATGGCGGCCGAACTCCTTGGCGTGCGCCAGCTCACCTATTTCTCGGCCCGCCAGAAGGATGACGGCAAACGCTGCGACCTGGAAGCCGGACTCGCCAAGATGCTCGCCGCACGCGTCGCATGGGCTGCGGCCGACAACGCCCTGCAGATCCATGGCGGCAACGGCTTCGCGCTGGAATACCCGATCAGTCGGGTGCTCTGCGACGCGCGCATTCTCAACATTTTCGAGGGCGCCGGCGAAGTTCAGGCCATGGTCATCGCCCGCCGCACCATCGACGAGTTCATCGCGGGCAAGAACTAGCCCGGATCCGACACGCCAGTGTCGCAAATCGCGGCCACGCTGAAGCTTCAGCCGTGATGCGGCGAATCTTGGAGCCGCCATGCCAGCCCGCCATCGCCGATCCATCCTTCCGGTTTGGGCCGCGCTTTCGGCGTTGC
>JAWXBJ010000144.1:0-31000 GCA_034439955.1 Alphaproteobacteria bacterium | reverse complement strand
ACATCGCGTCCGGTGTGAGCCTGCTCCTGACCAACTGGAGTTTCCATGAAACTGAAACTGATCCTCGCGGCGACGGCCATGCTCGCAGCGCCGGCGCTGATGACGGCGAACGCCCAGGTGGCGAACGTCTATGTCACCGGCGGCTACACGCAGCTGGGCGGCGACGCGCCTGAAGTCGGCGGCGTCACAGGACGGGTCGGCGTCGGCCTCGGCACGTATTTCGCGGTCGAAGGCGAAGGCACGTTCGGCGTCAAGGACGATGGCCCTTTCGAACTCGACAACCAGATCGGCGCCTTCGGCGTCGCCAAGCTTCCGATCGCGCCGAGCTTCGACATCTTCGGCCGCGTCGGTTTCTCGCAGACGGAAATCAACGGCTTCGACGATGACGGTCTCGCCTACGGCGTCGGCGCCATCTACTATTTCACGGAAATGGACGGCATTCGCGGCGACATCACGCGTCACGACTATGACAGCGCCGAAGTTGATTCCTTCGGGGTTTCCTACGTCCGCCAGTTCTAGTGGATTTTAGGCGATCCTAGAGTCGCCCAAAAATGCTCTGGATTCTTGTTTGGTCGCGTTTTCTGACGGCAAACCGGTTACGGTCCGCCTGGAAGCGCTCTGGTCTTTCGTCATCGAGATGATCTGATAAGGGCGCTCCCGCAGCGATGCGGGGGCGTTTTCGTTTCGGGGAGTCTACGATCGCCGAAAATGATCTAGAAATACCGCCATGACCCTGACCCTCCAGACGCTGGCGCACGACGACGAGGAGGGTTTCGATCGCGCCTTCGCAATCTATCGCGACGCCATCGAGCTGACGGAACAGCGGACCCGTGCGGAACTTCGCGGGCTGCAGGCGCGGCCGGATTATCGCTTTCTGGTCGCGATCCGCGACGGCGCCATGATTGGCATGGCGGCTTCGTGGATTCCCAAGGCCTGGGATTTCTGGCTGTTCGAGTATGCGGCGGTCGCGCCGGCAAGGCGCGGCGGCGGCGTCGGGGCGGCGCTCTTCTGCGCGAGCGTGGCGGAAGCCGGAGAAGGGCGGATCGGCCTGGTGGAAGTGGACTCCGCTTCAGGCGGCGGCGATGCAGCCCTGAAGAAGCGGCGACTGGCGTTTTATGCGCGCCAGGGCTGCCGGAGGGTCGAGGGGCTCGATTACATCCTGCCGCTTGAGGCCCATGGAACGCCGCCGCCCATGGTGCTGCTGGCGCATGCGCCCGAGGCGGTTCGCATCGTGACGCGCGCGAGCGTCGAGGTCTGGCTGCAGCGGATCTATCTGGGGGCCTATGGCAAGCCAGTCGATGATCCGCGCATCGCCAGGATGGTCGCTGGATTGCCCGCGCAGGTTTTCCTAGCGCCGATCGAATAGAGCATCCTTCGATCAAACTGAATCAGGCTCCAGCCTGCCCCCTCCGTCCGCCGCGTCCTTCGACACGGGCCTTCGGCCCGGCTCAGGATGAGGCGCGCGGGCCTTCGGCCCGGCTCAGGATGAGGCGCGGCATCCACCTCCTCCGGCTTCGCCGGGGGAGGCAGGGCGCCAGAGCTGATCCAGGTTCAAGCGCGCTCCAGCCACGCCTGGATGACGTGGTGCGCTATCGCGAGCCTTGGCGGCGAGAAGAATTCAGCGTGGGTTCCCGCCATCATCGACGTGGTTTCCTCGCGCGTGAACCAGCGGGCCGCCTCCAGTTCCGTGGCGTCGATGCGGATCTCCTCGCTCTCGGCATCGATGATCAGCCCGATCATCAGCGACGAGGGGAAAGGCCAAGGCTGGCAGAACAGATAGCGGGCGCTGTCCGTCGAAGCCACGATGCCGGCCTCCTCGAAGATCTCGCGTGCGGCTGCCTGTTCGAACGACTCGCCCGGCTCGACGAAGCCGGCGAGGCAGGACCAGAAACCGGGTCGCCAGGCCGCCTGCCGGCCCAGCAGGCATTTGTCGCCCCGAACCGCCAGCATGATCGCGACGGGGTCGGTGCGCGGGAAATGCTCGGCCGCGCAGCTTGCGCAGCGACGCTTCCAGCCCGCTTCCTCGCTCTGGCTGATCCCGCCGCAGACGCTGCAATGCCGATGACGGCGATGCCATTCGAAGAGCGCCCGGGAGGTCGCGGCGGCGCCCGCCTCGTGGGCGTCCAGCGCGGCGGCTGCAGCGCGGAAATCCTCGAACACGCCAAGCCCCGCTATGGGGGACGCCGCCAGGCTGAACGAGGCCGGGAATTCCAGCGCGAAGAGGGGCGATCCCCTGGCCGACATTCCAAGGAAAACGCGCTCGGCGCCGGAGGCCAGTCCAACGGCCTGGGGACCCAGCCAGAGAAGGGGCCGCGCGCCGCCGAAATGTGACCCGGTCCGGCCGCCGCCCACGGCCGGCGCCGATCCCTCGACCAGCGGCATCCCGTCGCGCATCAGCAGGATGCGGACCGACTCCGAAGAAACGGCCGCGTCGAGCCAGACCGTGTCGCGCCGGCGATGGGCCGCGCGGTCGATCCCGGCGGCGGCGAGCGGCATGGGCGGACGTGCGGGCGGCGGCACGCTCAGATCTTCTTGATGTTCGAGCGGAAGCTGCGGATGGCGCGCTGGCCGGCGAGCACCGCGTAGATCAGGAAGGCGATCACCGTGAAGGCGAGCCAGACGAGGCCGAAGAACAGGGCGAACTCGGCGGGCGCGTCATTGGGGAAGAGGCCGTAGGACCAGGCGGCGAGAAAGCTTCCCGTCACCACGGCATAGAGGATGAAGCTGGAAATCAGATAGTTTCTGAGGGCGCTCCAGAGCGGCCGGCGGCGCAGATAGTAGCGGACAGGAAAGACGAGGGCGCCGTAGAATCCGACCAGCGCGCAGCAGAGGATGCCGATCGAGAGCGGCTCGAAAAGAGCATCGGCGCCGTCGGCGAAGGTTTTCTCGTTCCTGAGATACCAGGCGAAGCCGCCCACGAGCGGCGCGAGAAACACCAGATCGATCCAGCGGAACGGCAGAATGTCGTTGAGACGCGCGGCGCCGGCGGCGCCCTTGTGCGTCTGGCCGATATAGGCGTCTGACATTCGCGGCGGGGCGGCTGTCTTGCGCGAGGCGAAGAGATCGGTTTCGGGCGGAAGGTCCATCGTCGAGGCGGCCGGATCGGCGGCGGGAGCGGCAGCTTCCAGCGCTTCGGCCCGCGACCAGAGAATGGGGGGCGCGCCCGGGGTGGGGGATGGTTCGGCGGGCGCCGGCGATGGTCGCGCCAGGCCGGCGAGGCCGCCCTCCGATTTGCCGGCCAGCATGGTGAGGTGTTCGACCAGCTCGTCGATCTTGCCCATCGGATTGGGAAAGGCCTGGATCCAGTTGCGGTCGGCGAGCTGGTAGAGGTAGGCGCCGCGCGGGCGCGTGTCCTCGATCAGGACCGGAATCACCGGTTTTTCGAGGCTGTCGGCGACCGCCAGCTCCTTCTTCAGCTGGCGGGAATTGTTGCAGTCTTCCGAGAAGAAGATGACCAGCATGTCAGCGGCTGTGAGGGCTTCGACAATGGCCTCGGGCCAGTCGTCGCCGCCGTCGAGCTTGGCGTCGTACCAGACACCGACCCCCCGCGCCTCCAGACGGAGCACAAGCTGGGCGACGAATTCGCGGTCCGACCGTCGATAGCTGACGAAGATGTCGTACTTCATGCCCGCCCCGCCAACGCCAACGCCCATGCCGCTGCGAATCTAGCAGATCGGACCCTGAATGCGAGTGTTGCCATGCCACGGGCGCTCCATGCTATAACCTTCGTGCAGGCTGGCGGCGGACGAGCCGCTCGCCAAACCGGTCAGGACCGGAAGGTAGCAGCCGTAACGAGTTTCGTTCGGGTCGTCGCCAGTCTGCACCTTCGTTGATTTTCTGGCGCCGGTTTTCTGGCGCCGATTTCTCCGGATTGCCGGGGTCCGAGGTTCGGTTGGCGGAGCCGGGGCTGGTTCGTTTCGCCCGGATTGAGTTAGGTTGCGGACATGAACGCGATCCTGAAAGACGCCCTCGAAACATTCGAAAAGCTTTCGCCCGAGGACCAGCAGAAGCTGGCGGGGGAGATGGAGCGACGGGCGTATGAGCTCTGGCTCGACGCGGAGATCGCACGAGGAGAGGCTTCGGGGGGAGAGATACCGATGGACGAGGTGTTCGATCGGATCGCGGCAAAGTATGGCCATTAAGGTCGTTTCCGGCGTTTGGCCGACGCCGACATCGACAGCATCACTGACTACATCGCGATGGACAGTCCCTCGCAAGCGTTGCGATGGTCGGAGGATGTCCGAAAGCGATGCCATTCGCTTGGTGTTTTCCCCAAGCGTGGCACCGTGCATTCGGGAGAGGTCCGAAGGCTTGTAGCAGGAGCGTATCTGATCTTCTACCGTGTGACGGGAGACGATGCGGATTCGCAGGTCATTGTGCTGCGCGTTATTCACGGCGCCGCCAATCACTCCGGCTTTGAGCCCGATGGCGAGTAGTGTGTGGTCCAGAAGTCTCATGCACGAGTCCCGCGACCGTCCAACCCGTGTGCGAAATAGCCCTTGAACAACCCGAGACCATCGTTGCTCGCGGGTTGGCGTCCCAGGCGCGGCTGGTCCATAAGGGGCGATGGCTTCCAGGAAACCCCCGCCAGCGTCCGAGGATGGCGCAGCCGAACTCCCCGACGACCGCACCGCGTCGATGTTCGGGGACGGGCCGGAGGCCGGCGGCGGGGGCGCTTCCAGTCCGGCCGTCTATCAGGTGCTGGCGCGAAAATACCGGCCCCGAACCTTTGAGGATCTCGTCGGCCAGGAGGGCATGGTCCGCACGCTGACCAACGCGTTCAGGACGGGACGGATCGCGCACGCCTTCATGCTGACCGGGGTCAGGGGCGTCGGAAAAACGACAACGGCGAGGCTGCTGGCGCGGGCGCTCAACTACGAGACGGCCGAGGTCCATGCGCCGTCCATCCGTCTTGATCCGCCCGGCGTCCATTGCGCGGCGATCATGGCCTCGACGCATCCGGACGTGCTGGAACTCGACGCTGCCTCGCGCACGGGCGTCGCGGACATGCGTGACCTGCTGGACGGATCGAGATACGCGCCGGTCAGCGCGCGCTACAAGGTGTATATCATCGACGAGGTGCACATGCTGTCGACGGCCGCGTTCAACGCGCTGCTGAAGACGCTGGAGGAGCCGCCGCCGCATGTGAAGTTCATCTTCGCGACGACGGAAATCCGCAAGGTGCCGGTGACGGTGCTGTCGCGTTGCCAGCGCTTCAACCTGCAGCGGTTTTCCTCCGAAGCCCTTACCCAGCATCTCGAACGCATCTGCGCCAAGGAGGGCGCCAGGGTCCCGCATGAGGCGCTGGCCCTGATCGCGCGGGCGGCGGAGGGTTCGGCGCGCGACGGGCTGTCGATTCTCGACCAGGCGATCGTCCAGGGCGAGGGCGGAGAGGTCAGCGCCGAGACGGTGCGCGACATGCTGGGGCTGGCCGACAGGTCACGCGTTCTGGACCTGCTCGAGCGGGCGGTCGCGGGCGAGCATCGCGCGGCGCTGGAGGAGGCTGCGGCGCTGCTCGATGCGGGCGCCGATGCGCCGGTGCTGATCAAGGATCTCATGGACGCCGTGGTCGAAGTCTCGCGCGCGCAGGCGCTCAAGGAGACGTATCGCTTCGCGGGACCTGCCGACTGGGGCGCGCGCACCCTGGCGATGGCCGGCAAGCTTTCGCCGGCGCAGTCGGCGCGGATCTGGCGAATCCTGCTGCAGGGTTTCGAGGATTGCGCCCGGGCGCCCGACCCGCCGGCCGCCGCGCAGATGGTGGTGCTGCGAGTGGCGGCGGCCGCAGCCCTGCCGCCGCCCGAAGAGGCGGTGAGACTGGCGGGCGCCGGGGCTGATGGGGCCGGCGCCTGGGTCAAGCCCCATCACCGGCCGGAACAGGACCGGGCCGATCCTGGCCGCGCCAAGGTGGAAGACGCGGGCGTCTCCCCCGGGCGGGAGATGGCGAATGCATCCCACGAGGCCGATAGCCATCAACCCCGCCTCGCGTCGATGCGGGACATCATGGCGGAACTCGACCGGCAGCGGCAGATTGACCTGCGCTATGAGATTGAACAGTTCGTGCGGCCGGCGGAAGTCGATTTCGGACATTTTCGTTACACCGCCGCTCCGGGCGCGCCTGCGGATCTCGCCCTGAAAATCCGTCGCTGGCTGGAGCATGCGAGCGGAGTCGAATGGGAGGTGCTGCAGTCGGGAGACGGCGCGCCCGAAAGCGTCGCGGAAAAACGCGCGCGGCTGAAGACGGAGCGCCATTCCGCCGCCGAGGCGCATCCGCGCATCCGCGAGGCGCTGCGGGTGTTTCCCGGATCGCGGGTGTTGAAAGTGGACGACCCCGAAACCGCCGACATCGACTTGATCGAAGAGCAGGCCGCGACCACATTGACGGTGCAGGGTGTCGAGCCCGCCGATGATCCCAGTCAACCGGTAGGAAACGTCGTGCATGTCGATTTCGCCGCCCATCGCGGCGCTGGCGACGCCCATCCCGAGCCGGAGGAAGACGACGAATGAAAGACCTGTCCGAGATCATGCGCCAGGCGCAGCAGATGCAGAGCCGCCTCGCCGAAGCGCAAACCCAGATGGAAGCCATGACGGCGGAAGGCTCGTCGGGGGCGGGGCTGGTGACGGTCCGTCTCAGGGGCAAGGGTGAGCTCGACATGCTGCGGGTCGATCCCAGCCTCATGGTTCCCGGCGAGGCTGAAATCCTCGAAGACCTGGTCAAGGCCGCCCATGCCGACGCGAGACGCAAGCTCGAAGAGACGATGTCCGACGCGATGCAGCAGGCGACTGGCGGGCTGGCCGGCATGCTGCCGGGGTTCAAGCTGCCATTCTAGATCCGTTTCGGCGATCGTGGAGTCGCCGAAACGCTCACGATTCTTGTTTGGTCGGGTTTTCTGTCGGCGAACCGGTTCCCGGTTAACCTGAAAGCGCTCCAGTACCCCCCGCGATTCAGGGCAGGTTGCGCGGTCCGCGCGGACGGTCGAAACGGGATTCGGCCGCTGGGTTGCCTGGCTTCCCCGGCCCCGGACGGATGCGCCGGAAAATCCGGTAGGCGAGTACGCCGAAAGTGAGGAGGGCGCCGCCGCCGAAAACGAACGGCATGTTCTGACGATCAAAAGCGAAGGCGTAGATCGCGCCGAGTGCGCCCGGCGTGAGGACGACGGCGAAGATCGCGACCGGCACGAGAAAGGCCAGCACGATCGCTGCGATTTCCGCAGGCTTGAAGTCCATGACCGGCTCCGTTGACGAACAACCCTAGGTCATTACGCCAGAAGTTGGGATCCATGATCGGCAAACCCCTTCCCGCAGCCCGCAGCCCGCAGGGTTCCAGCGGCGTGCGGGGGCAATCAGAATGAATGCATTTGAGATCAGGCTGATCTAGAAAACGGTCATGCCGCTTCGCATCGCCTTCATGGGATCGCCCGCTTTCGCCCTGCCGACGATGGAGGCGGTGCTGGAGGCCGGCCATGAGATTGCCTGCGTCTATTCGCAGCCCGCACGTCCGGCCGGACGCGGTCAGTCGGCTCGCCGGACGGCGGTGCATGAGGCGGCGGCGGTTCGCGGGATCGAGGTGCGGACGCCGGTCAATTTGAAGGGCGCCGAAGACCGCGAGGCGTTCGCGGCGCTGAAGCTGGATGCGGCGGTGGTAGTCGCCTATGGCCTGCTGCTGCCGCCGGCCATTCTGGCTGCGCCGCGACTGGGTTGTTACAACCTGCATGGCAGCCTCCTGCCGCGCTGGCGGGGCGCCGCGCCGATCCAGCGGGCGGTGATGGCGGGTGACGCCGAGACGGGGGTTCAGGTGATGCGGATCGAGGCGGGGCTCGACACCGGCCCCGTGATGCTGACCGAGCGCACGCCGATCGGGGCCGACGACACCGCACAGGATGTTCACGACCGGCTCTCGGTTCTCGGAGCGGCGCTGATGACGGTAGCTCTGGCGAGACTCGAGGCAGGAACGGCGAGGCTGACCCCACAGGCGGAAACCGGAGCGACGCACGCGGCGAAAATCACGTCCGCCGAGGCGCAGATCGACTGGTCGCGCCCGGCCCGGCAGGTCAGCGCGCACATCCGGGGTCTCTCGCCCCATCCCGGCGCGTGGTTCGAGATGGACCGGGTTCCCTGGCAGACAGAGGTTGATCGGGTGCGATTGAAGGTCCTGAACGCAAGCGTGGAGGCGGGCGCGGGTCCAGCTGGCGTCACCCTCGACGGCGCCCTGCTGGTGGCGTGCGGAGAAGGCGCGGTGCGGCTCACCCGATTGCAGCGCGCGGGGAAGGGTCCGATGAATGCCGAGGACTTTCTGCGCGGCGCGCCCATCGAAGCGGGGAGGCGGCTGACATGAGGACGGTGACGCTGCGCGACGCCACGCACGACGACAAAGCCGCCATACGCGATCTCAACACGCGGACTTTCGGGCGCGAGAACGAGGCTGGCCTCATCGCCCGGCTTGAGGCGGACGGCGATGTGCTGATGCAGATGTTGGCGCTGATGGATGAGCAAGTCATCGGGCATGTGCTGTTCTACCCTGTGCGTGTGTTCGGCAAGCTGGGTGCATCAGGTCTTGGCCCGATGAGTGTCGATCCGTGGGTCCAGCGCGAGGGTGTCGGCACGACGATCCTGAACAACGCGCTCAAGCATCTGCAGAGCGTTGGCATGCCGATCGTCTTCGTGCTTGGGCATCCGGCCTATTATGCAAGGTTTGGATTCACCGAGGCGACCGCCAAACCTTTCGAGGCGCCGTGGACCGGACCAAATTTCATGGCGGCCCGGTTGCGCCACGGTCCGCCCATGTCCGGCCGGCTTATTTTCCCGGCGGCGTTCGAGGTTTAGTCTGGTGCCCCGATACAGGCTGACAATCGAGTATGAGGGGTCATCCTATTCGGGGTGGCAGCGGCAAGCCGGCGCCCGGACGGTGCAAGGCGCCCTCGAAGCAGCGGCCAGCGCGATCGCCGAGGGGCCGGTGGAGGTGATCGGCGCCGGAAGGACCGACGCCGGGGTTCATGCCCTGGGGCAGACGGCCCATGTCGATCTTCCAAAGGCGCTGGCGGTCGACAAGGTGCGCGACGCCATGAACGCCCATCTGCGACCGCATCCGATTTCGGTGCTGATTGCGGAGGCGGCCGACGAAAGATTTCATGCGCGGTTCGACGCAACCCAGCGGTCATATCTCTACCGCATCGTCAACCGGCGCCCGGACCTCGCCTTCGATCGCGGACGGGCGTGGCGCGTGCCTTCGCGGCTGGACGCCGAGGCCATGCATGGGGCGGCGCAAGCTCTCGTCGGGCGGCACGACTTCACCACGTTCCGCGACAGCCAGTGCCAGGCCGACAGCCCGGTCAAGACGCTGGACGCCATGGCGGTGATGCGGGTGGACGAGGAAGTGCAGGTCCGATGCGCCGCGCGTTCGTTTCTGCACCGTCAGGTCCGGTCGATGGTGGGTTCGCTCGTCGATGTCGGACGCGGCAAGGAAGAAGCAGGCTGGATCGCCGACATCCTGGCCGCCGCCGGCCGCACGAGGTGTGGGCCGGTCGCGCCGCCGGATGGCCTTTATCTCGTAGCCGTCAAGTACGATCCACGGGCGGGGAGCGCCGCGAGCGGATGCTGAAAGGGCGTCAATAGTCCTTCTTCCACCGGACGGCGATGCGGCTGTCGCCATTTCCCTGCGCCCCCGACGTGATCGAGACGCCCTCAACGGGCTCCCATTCGACCTGCGCGCCGACGCCGCCCTCGCCCCCGGCGCCAAGCTCCAGATAGACATCGTCGGCGATGTATTTGCCGGCCTGCACGGTCGCGGCGCCTCCCGAGGCGCCAAAGGCGACGCGGTCGAGCCCTGCCGCGTCGCGCAGAGCGCCCGCAGGGTCGAAGGCGGCTTGCCCGCCCGCAAGCTGGGTGAGGCTCGCGGCGAGCTGTGCAGCTTCGAGGCCCGACAGCTCGGCGGCGGAACGGCCAAACAGGACGCGGGCGAGGATTTCGTCCTGTGGCAGGGCGGGGGTCGATTCCAGCGTGAATTCGAGGTCGCCAAGCGTGCCCGTGACGCGCGCAATGGCGTCGACGTCGTCAGCGTCGCGCTTGGCCGCGATGTCGATGCGGGCCGACCGGACGGGTCCGTCGAGACGGATGGAGCCGGCGTCGAAATCGAATCGCTGACCGGCGAGATCGAGCGTGCCGCGCACCAGTGTGGCCGTTCCTGAAATGGCCGGATCCGAGACAAGGCCGGTCACGGCAAGGTCGGCTGACCATTCCGTGTCGAGGCCGCGCCCAAAAACGACGATGCGGCGCGGGGCCGTAATCTTCAGGTCGAGGCGCACCGGCCGGCCGGGTTCGCGTGTCGCGGCGCCGTTTCCATCGGATGCGGGAAAGTTGACGCGCCGCACGCCGGGCAGGGTGGGGATCGAGGCCGACGCTGGCTGTTCGATGGACAACCGCGCCTGCAGCACACGAAGATTGCCCGTCACCACATAGGCGTCGGGCTGGATGGTGACGGCGCCCTCGCCCGAGACCACGGCCGAGCGATCGTCGCGCGCAAGGGCGCGGAGATTGGCGGCGGTGAACCTGACGCCGCCGGCCAGCGCACTCGACCAGTCGATGTCGCCCTCGGCGGTCAGGCGCCCGCCCGCCCCGTCCGTCGCGGTGAGGCTCTCGATCCGGGCGGAGCGCTGATTGAACATTCCGCGCGCGTCGATCTGGCGGAGGCTGAGGCCGGTCTCGCCATGCTGGTAGACGCCCTCGCGCATTTCGAACCCACCGTCGATCGTTGGCGAGGCAAGCGTGCCGGCGACGCGTATCTGAGCTGTAAGAGCGCCGCGCATCGTCTGGCCTTCGGGGCCGAAGAGCGCCCAGAGCTGTTCCGCGCGTCCGGCGAGGTCGAAGCTGGCCTCGATGGGGGCGCCTGGGGACGGGGCGACGTTGAAACCGGCCCCGACATCAAACGGGATGAGGGCGTTTGCCTCCAGCTGAAAGCCCTGGCCCGATCCCCGGGCGGTTGCGGTGAAGCGCCGGTCCCGCAGCTGGCCCTCCAGCGCCACCGACAGGGGATCGGAGGTGACGCCAAGAGGATTGGCGTCGGCGATCGCGAGGCTTAGATCGCCGGTTGCGACGCCCCGCACATTGCTGAAGGTCGAGGACCCCGAAATCCGGCCGGACATCGGATTGACGCGCGCAAGACGGGTGAGAGCGGCAAGGTCGATCCCGGAGAGGGCGACGCGGGTCGAGTGGCCCGCTCCCCCGGAAGCCAGCGTGGCGTCGATGCGGCCATTGAGGGCGGAGAACGCCCCATCCGCCGACCAGCCCTCGGGTCCGTACGCCCAGCTGACGGGCCGCGCGGTCGATACCGGAAGCTGGTCGATCTGGCCCGTGGCCGAAGCCTCGCCGCTCCAAGACGATCCTGAACGCACCGCGTCGCCGATGAAAGTCAGGTCCAGCTCGGCGCCGATCCGACCGCGCAATCGTCCGGAGAGTTCGGTCACGGCGCCTGCCGTGCGGGCGTTGAGAGAGACAAGCTGGATGCCCGCCGCACCGCGCCGGATATCTGTCGCCTGTCCCGAGAGGTCGAGGGCCAGCGCGCCGTCACTGGAGCTGACCTCGCCGCTGGCGTCGAGCGTGCCTGATTCGAAGCCGGAGAGTCGCGCAAGAGAGCCGCGGGCGCTGAAGCTCGCAGAGAGGTCGCCATCGGCGTAGGAGACCAGCGGCGCAAGGATGGTTAGCCCGGCGATGCGGGCGTCGCCATCGGTGAGCCGCCACGCGCCGTCCCGCCCGGCCAGTCCACCCGACAGCGAGAGGGGTTCGCCGTCGAGACTGCCTGTGAGGGCGTAGCGGCCGGTGACCCGCTCGCCCAGCGTTGCCTGCGCCTCGCCCGTGACGCCGGTGAGCGAAAGGCCGGCTATGTCGAGTGCAACGTCGTCCAGGTCAAGATCGATGCGCGGCGCGGAGAGCGACCCCGCAATGTCGGCGGAGAAGCGCAGGGACTGGATCGCGGCGCCGCCGACGTCGAGCGGACGGCGCAGCAGGCCGCTCGCCCGGGCGGTCAGGACCCCGGAATCGCTGACCCGGCCCGTCATCGCAGCGGTGAGTCCCGACCCGTCGAACCGGCCGGACTCAATCGTGAAGCGCCCGTCATCGACGACAGCCGAGAGGACGATGCGCGGCTCGGACCCGGCAAGGTCCTGGAGCACCGAGATGCGGGATCCGACATTGCGGCCGGCGGCCTCGGCGGTGACGCGCAGGGCCCGACCGGCGGCGCCGCGCGTCACCGTCCACTGGCCGCGCGCCGATCCGGTGAGCGGTGCGAAGTCCGCCAGCCGGGTGAGGGCTGCGGCGCCGGACAGCTCGAGCGCACCCGTTTCGAGGACGTAGGCGCCGCGAGCCGTAAACTCGCCCGCGCGACCCTTTACCTGAGCCTGGGTGATCTCGACGATATTTGTCGCGAGGTTGAACTCGCCTCGTGTGGAAAGCTCATAGCGGCCGGGCGCCAGATTTTCCAGGGAGGCGATGCGGCCGTCGGCGATCACGGCGCCCTGCGTCGACCACGAGATGTTCGCGTCCGACCGCGCGATCGTCACCGGCCCTGCGGCGCGCACGGCCGAGCCGGAGGGAAAGGCCAGATCGACGACATCGGCGCTGCCGGTCCAGCTCCAATTGCTCCAGCCTGCGACGCGGGCCTCGCCATCCGCATCGAGGCGGCCCGCGAGAGGTGGGGAGACAAGCGCAAGGTCAAGATCGTCGGCAAAGACGCGGACGGGCGCCAGCAGGGTGAGACCCTCGAGATTGACGACGCTTGCGAGACGGAGGCGGCCGACAGGCGCTGAAACATCGACGGTGATCGCGGATCGTTCGAAGTCGGCGAGGTCGGCGCGCGCATCGATAGCGATCGTTCCGCCCGTTCGTCGAGCGACAGGATCGAGCAGGGGCCAGCGCCCTGCGTCGATGCGGGCGACAAGCGCCGCAGAATCGCCCTCCCGCGTCGCCGTCAGGTCGGCGGCGATGGCGCCGCCAAAGTTGAGACGGGCCTCACCTGCGAAGTCGTTGAGACTTCCCGAGAGGGCGGCTGAAAGCGTGACGGGCTCGCCGTCAGGCGATTGCAGCAGGGCCGCCAGCGCGCCATTGGCGGGGCCGGTGGCGGTGAGGTCGCCGGCGACCGCGCCTTCGGCGGTCCACTTGCCGTCTGCCTCAATGCGGTCTCCCGGACCTGCGAGCGTGGCGATGTCGAGGCGGACAGAACCCGACGCGTCCCGGCTGCGCGCGACGCCGCCCGACACGACGAAGCTGGCGGCCGGACCAAGAACGCCCTGGGCAAGGTTCAGCTCGCGGATGGTGATCGCCTCGAGAGCGATGTCGATATCGGCCGGCGGACGCCGCTCGGCTTCGTAGGTGGTGCGGGGCCGCCGCAGAACCTCGACGATGCGGATATCGACCGCAGCGATTTCCAGACTTCCACGCAGCAGACGGAAGGGCGACCACTCGATCCGCGCGTCGCGTGCGCGCAGCCAGACGCCGTCATCGTCGACGAAGGCAAGGTCGGCGATCGTCGCGTCGGTCAGCGGGTCACCGTCCAGACCCGAGATACGAATGGCGCCCAGGGGTCCGACGCGCCGTCCGTCGAGCTGCGAGACCAGAAAACCCCGTCCGCCGTCGCTGGTGATCCAGTAACGCAGCAAGACCGCCGAGCCGGCGAGAACCACGGCCGCCAGGGCGAGCGCGAGTACGATGCGCAGCCAGATGGGGATTTTGCGTTTTTGTGTCGCCGCCATCAGAACGCCTGTCCGATGGAGATGTAGATCTGGAAGTCGGCGTCGCCGTCGCGCTTGTCCAGGGGAATGGCGATATCGGCCCGCAGCGGACCGAAGCCGGCATAATAGCGCACGCCCAGCCCGACGCCCGCGCGCATCTCGTCTATCGGCGGCTCGACATTGGGGCCGGCCGCGCCGGCGTCCATGAAAGCGACATAGCCCAGCCGCTCGCCGGCCCGCCAGCGGACTTCGGCGCTGGCCTCGACCAGGGAGCGCCCTCCGATCAGATCCCCCGAGGCGTTGCGAGGCGAGAGCGACTGGTATTCATACCCTCGCACCGAGCCGCCGCCGCCTGCGAAGAATAGTCGGTCCGGCGGCGCGCCGTTGGGTCCGACAATCGTGCCGACACGGCCGCGCAGGGCGCCGACCAGTCTTTCCGATCCAAGTTCGCCATAGAGACTGGCCTCGCCGCTGAGGCGGGAAAAGGCGATCGTCGTGTCGCCATAGGTGAGGCCGGGCTCGATGGAAACGCGGGCGCGGACACCATTGGCCGGATCGAGTACGTCGCGCACGCCGATATACTCGGCCGTCCCTGTTCCGCTCAGGATGTAGAGATCGCGGCGGCCGGTCTGGAGAACCCGCGTCTGCTGGTCCTCGATGCTGGCATAGCCCGCCTGGACGCCGAGCGAGCCGCGCAGACGGGGCGTCAACTGTTCCTCGACCGAGGCGGAGATGTCGCCGCCGGTCTGGTTGAAGGCGTCGGTCTCGAAGTCCTCGATCGTGACGCCGAGACGGACATTGCGGCCGTATTCGCCCACATGCGGACGGCGATAGATGGTCTCGAATCTTCGCTGCAGCGTAGCTAGCTGAGCGGCGACCGTAATGCTGTCGCCCCGGCCGGAAAAGTTGCGCACCTCCCACTCCGCCTCGACGCCAGCGCCTTCGCTGGTCGAGGCCGCAGCGCCAAGCGCGATCGTGCGTCGTTTGCCCTCGATGAGCTCGACCTCGACATCGCGCGACAGAACCTCACCGCCGGCGGACTGTCCTTCGGATGCGAGCCGGGCAATGGCGCTGTCGAAAATGCCGGTCTCGGCCAGGCGGTTTCTGAACTCGTCGAGACGCTGCGGAGAGTAGCGCTCGCCCGGCCTCCAGGGCTGCAGGGACTGGACGAAGTCGAGGCGGGTGCGTTCGAGCCCGGAGATCCGAAGGTTCCCGAAAGAGGCGCGGTTTCCCGCCTGGAGCTGGAAGGCGAAATCCATCGTGTGAGCCTCACCGTCCGCAAGGGCGTCGACAGGTTCGGCACGCGCTTCGGGATAGCCGGCGGCGCGCAGGCGCAGAAGCAGGGCGTCCTCCGTTTCGAGAACCGGGGCGGCGGCAGCGGGCACGCCGGGCTGAAGCGGATCGAGGAGCGTGTCCAGTTCCACCCTGGTCGTGTCGTCGGGCGGAGCGCCGAGATAGTCGATGCGGCTGGAATTGATGATGAAGAGCGGACCGGTCGCGACACGCACGCCGCGCCCGAAGATCGTCACGCCCTCGGCCCACGGTTCGACTTCGGCCGCATAATAGCCCTCGGATTCAACGAGCCGGGCAACCGTGGCGGCGGCGCGCTCGGCCTGGCGACGCGCGTCGAAGAGGCTCTGGGGTTCGGCTTCCTCGCGCAAAAGTCGCCGGAGTTCGGCGTTCAGCGAGGACGGGAGGCCAGTGACCGGCACGCGGCTTTCCTGGGCCGACGCCGCCGGGGCAAGGGCGAAGACGGCCGCGAGCGCGGCGGCCGTCAGGGCCAGCTGAAGCCGGCGCACAAAAATTCGGCCCAACGCCATACAACCACGCCATCTTCGTGCGCTCCGGAAGCGCACCTTTCACGGGCCAGCCGTCGCCGGTCCGCGCACATCCATTTCAAAGCAAGCTGCGGGCCGCACGGTTCCACATGGGCTGCAGGCTAGAGCAACCTTCGGTGGATCTGCATCGGACCAATCCAGATTGATCGAAGAAAGTTGCTCTAGTTTCATTGGTGTAGAGACTGATTCAACGATCGACCTGTCCAGGTCGATCGCATCAGGCTCTTGCCCGGTCAGCCAGAGCGGCGCGGGCAAGAGTTAACGAGGCCAGGTCAGCCCGCCATCAAATGCAGTCAATTGGGTGGCGACAAGCTGCTCTGGACGGTCGCCGCGAAATAACTGGACAGGACGCGATAATATACGCGCGAAAGGGTTTCGATTTCATCGACCGCCGCATGTTCGTCCACCTTGTGCGCCGTGTCATTGCGCAATCCCAGTTCGGCCACCGGGCAGTGGTCCTTGATGAAGCGGGCGTCCGATGTTCCGCCGCCCGTGGTGAGGCGCGGGCGCCGGCCGGTTTCGGCTTCGACTGCCGCGACCAGGATTGCGGTGAGGGGGCCGGGCTCGGTGTAGAAGGGCTCGCCCGACACGCGAAGTTCGGTACTGACCGTGACGCCGCCGGCCGAACCCGCCAGCAGCTTCGTGATGCGCGCCATCAACTGATCGCCGGAGTGGTTCATGTTGAACCGGATGTTGAACTTCGCCATGGCCGCCGCCGGCAAGACGTTGTGCGCGGGATTGCCGACATCGACCGTGGTGATTTCGAGGTTGGAGCGCTGAAAGCCGGGACTGCCCTCGTCGAGCGGCATGGCGCGCAGTTTCTGCAGCGCGTCGAGAAGATGGGGCACAGGGTTGGCGGATTTCTCCGGGTAGGCGGCATGACCCTGAAGTCCGACCGCCCGCACGATTCCATTGAGACTGCCGCGCCGGCCGTTCTTGACGATGTCCGCGACGGCCTCCTCGGAGGTCGGTTCGCCGACGATGCAATGGTCGAGCTTTTCACCGTCGGCGAGGATGGCCGGCAAGAGCCGGCGCGTGCCGTAGAGGGCCGGACCCTCCTCATCGCCGGTGATCAGGAAAGAGATCGACCCCTCGGGCGGACCATGGTCGGACAGGTAGCGCGCGGTGGCGGCGAGAAAGGCGGCGATCGACCCCTTCATGTCCACGGCGCCCCGGCCATAAAGAACGCCGCCGCGAATTTCGGGCCGGAACGGGTCCGAGGACCAGGTGCCGAGGTCTCCCACGGGCACGACGTCGGTATGACCGCAATAGCAGAAATTGGGTGCGCCCGCGCCGAGCCGGGCGTAGAAATTGTCGACGCCTTCGATCGGGTAGCGCTTTGTCCGGAAGCCGAGCTGTTCAAGTGCGCCAACGAGGAAATCCTGCGCGCCGTCATGGCAGGGCGTCACCGTGGGCTGGGCGATGAGAGCCAGGGCGAGCGCCACGGGATCATGAAGGATATCGGTCATAGCGCGGGTTTAGCCCGCCCTGCCGGGAAGGGAAAGGAAGGGTGCGGGGTTGCGTCCGTACGCCCCGAACCGGTATGACCTAGCAGGGGAAGTTGGCAGCAAGGGGCTTGAGCCGCGTGAGCTACATCGCTCCCTCCGCGCATGGTGCGCCGTCCTTGCGTCCGAGACCCGGATTGCGGGCGGTCGCCAGCGATCCGTTCAAGGAGCGCGTTGATCGAGAAGCGGGCAGGCGGGCTGAGCGCTCGGCCCGCAGGACCGGTAGCGCCGCAGCGGCTCGGGGAATGACCGGCAGGACACCGACGGCGATCAGGACGGTCCGGCCGCAACCTGCAGTCGTTCCGGAGGCAATAAAGGCGGCGGAAAGACCGATGCCGGCGGCCCCGAGCAATCCGCCGCCCGGCGCATCGAAGGACACAGGGCGCACGGCGCGCGGGGGGGCGCCGGCGAAATCCGCCTTGCCGGAGGCCTACTGGATAACCAACGCTCGTGGCGGCAAGGGCGGCGGTAACGGCGGCGGCGGCAAGGGCGGCGGTAACGGCGGCGGCGG
Source organism: Alphaproteobacteria bacterium (assembly GCA_034439955.1). GTDB lineage: Bacteria > Pseudomonadota > Alphaproteobacteria > Caulobacterales > Hyphomonadaceae > UBA7672. The sequence goes on along the minus strand of JAWXBJ010000144.1, from coordinate 13,431 downwards.
CGGCGACGGCAGCGGCGCCAGGAGCGGCAGGCCGCCCGGCGAGCGGACATTCGACCAGGACGATATCGTCGGGGCCTTGCTGGCGCTCTTGCTGCTCCTGTTCGGCGCCTGGATGTTCTGGAACGGGCGGGCGGCGCCGGACGAAGGCGATCCCATCGTGCAGCCCCAGAGGGTGGCGAGCGCACCGGCGCCGACGCCGGCGCCTCTTGTCGATCCGTTTGGGCCCGGACCGGTCGATCTGCGTCCGACCTCGGCGCTTCCCGTGCCAGTCGAGGCGCCGCCCGTGACAATTGCGGCGGCAGCCCTTGCGCCCGAACCGGCGCGTTCCGCGCCGGCCGCCACATCGTGCCGTCCAGGGCTGCTGGTGAAGGCCTATTTTTGTACAGCCAGCTTCGACCTGCCGGCGGAAAAGCTGGCGCAGCTGGATGCGCAGATCGCCGAGCTGAAGGCCTGTGCGGGCCAGGAGGAGATCGTGGTCTCCGGCTATGCCGACCGTCGCGGGCCGGAGGTGTTCAACGCCTATCTCAGCGAACAGCGCGCGAGCCGCCTGGCGGACTTGCTGCGCGCCCGGGGATTGAAGGTGGCTGACGTGAGCGGCTTTGGCGAACTCCCCGACATCGAGGACAATGTAAACTGCGCCAACCAGCGCCGGGCGGATGTCAGCCTGAAATCCTCGCTCGCGCCGCCGAGCCGCAGCTGCGCGCCGCCGGAAGAGGCCGCGAAGCTGACGTGCGTTTGAGGCCAGGGGCCGCTTCGCCCCCGTGGTTCGACGGACGGCCGCTGTCGCGGCCTGCTCACCATGAGGGCAACGATACAGCGGGGCAAAGCTCGCCTGAGCAGGGCCTTGTAGCTTCCCCCATGCAGATGTGGCTGACCCCATCCAAGACGCACCCTCCGTCTGTCTGCTAAGACGCAGACATCCACCTCCCCCGGCTTCGCCGGTGGAGGCCCCTTCGACGGGGCTCAGGGTGAGGTGGGCCGGTGGCCCCAGAGCTAGCCTGCCTTGCGGCGCATCAGCTTGAGGCCCGACCAGTCCTCGTCCACCGCGCAGACCTTGACGTCCACCAGACCCATCGGGAGGGCGACGGCGCGTATGCCGTCCTCGGTCAGGTCCTTGAAGAGGCCCGAAGTTTTCTTTGGCCAGGATACCCAGAGCACGCCGCCATCCGCGAGCCTCGGTTCGAGGAGCGGCAGGGCGGTGTCGAGTTCTGCCGCGTCGTGCACGAAGAGATGGATGAAGGCGAAGCTGCCGGAGGGCGGCGCCTCGGCCGCCGTCGCGATGGGAGCGGAGTCAATCAGCGCGGCGTAGGTGTCGGGCGGCGCGATGGCGATCGACGCGGATCCGGGCTTCCAGCCAAGCCTGGCGATAAGCGGCTTGCCGGAGTAACCGGCCGAGCCGTCGTTTTGCGTGTCAGGCATTCTAGGTCCTCAGCAGCTCGTTGACGCTGGTCTTGGACCGCGTGCGGGCGTCGACCTGCTTTACGATCACGGCGCAATAGAGCGAAGGGCCGGGCTCGTTCGAGCCGGGAAGCGGCTTGCCCGGACGGGCGCCCGCGACCACCACGGAGTAGGCCGGAATCTCGCCGTAAAGCGTCTCGCCGGTCGCCCGGTTGATGATCGGCGTCGATGCGCCGAGATAGACGCCCATGCCGATGACCGAGCCTTCACGCACGATGACGCCCTCGGCGACTTCGGAGCGGGCGCCGACAAAGCAATTGTCCTCGATGATGACGGGGCTGGCTTGCAGGGGTTCAAGCACGCCGCCGATTCCAACGCCGCCCGAGAGGTGGCAGCGCGCGCCGATCTGCGCGCACGAGCCGACCGTGGTCCAGGTATCGACCATCGTGCCCTCGCCGACATGGGCGCCGATATTGACGAAGGAGGGCATCAGAACGGCGTCCGGCGCGATATAGGCCCCGCGGCGGACGATGGCGCCAGGGACGGCGCGGAATTTTCCGGCGATGAAATCGTCGGGCCCCCAGCCGTCGAATTTGGACGGCACCTTGTCCCACCATGCGCCCGGACCCGGACCGCCCGGCACCAGCGTGTTGGCGTTGAGGCGGAAGGAGAGCAGCACGGCCTTCTTCAGCCACTCATGGACTGTCCAGGTTTTCCTGCCGTCCGCAGCGACGCCGGGCGCGGCGACGCGCAGGCGGCCGCAATCGAGCGCTGCGAGCGCGCTCTCGACGGCTTCGCGGAGCGGGCCGTGCGTTTCGGCGCCGATGGCGGCGCGATCCTCCCAGGCGGCGTCGATGACGGGGGCGAGGGAGGCGGGATCGGTCACGCGGGGAGAGCTCCGAAGCTATGCATGAGGCGCCAGTTACCCCTTCCGCGCGGGTGAGCCAACCGGATTCGGCGAGGCGCGTGGCGGCTCACTCAACGAACGGAGGGCTTGGTCGGGCCGAAATCACGCTCGAAGAACTCGTAGACGAGCTTGCCGTCTTCCGGGCTCACGGTCTCGATGAAGCCGGCCTCCCGAAATCGACGCTCCTCGCAGCGGTCGCGACCGAGAATCGCGAATTTCGACCGCGATGTGCAGAATGGCGTGTCGGCCCCCGCGAGCTGTCGGGCGCCCTGGGGCGAATCCATTTCGGCAAACACATAATGGGGCGTGGCGATCAGGCTTTCGTCCACAGTGCGGGCGCAAAGACCCGCGTCGAGCGTCCACCAGCCGCGCGATTCCCATCCGTCCGGCCTGCGGCGCGCGATCGCGGCCCACATGCGATTGTCGGTGCGGTTGCAGAGCATCATGCCGACTTCGAGCGAGCGGTTGCGGGCGACGTCTTCGAGAATGTCGATGACCTCGGCGTCGGCCATGCTGACATTGAGTTTGCGGTCGGCAAGAAAGCTGCCGATGGCGGTGCGCGACTTGCGCCCGAGAAAGCCGTCCACCACGTCGGAGTCGATGCCGGCATCATCAAGCAGGCGCTGGAGGCCGGCGCCCCTCGCCGACTGTCCGGGCTTGTTGTAGGGCTCGGTTTCCTTGAAATTCGTCGTCCAGCCGCTTCGCTTGTCGATCTTGACGGCCTGGAACGCCCGGGATTCCAGACCCATCGCGGCGCAGGAGGAGGGGCTTTCGACGGCGAACGAGCCCGTCGGATCGACGCAGAGCGGGACCTCGCCATTCCAGACGCGCTGACCGCCCCGGTGGGCCTTCGACGAACGGGCGAAAACGAAATTGACCCCCGGCTTCAGGGGCGAGGGCAGGGTCACGCGACATTCGCCGGGGCGCAACCGCGTCCATCCCTCGACAATCACGCCGCGTCCTTCGGGGCGACCGGTCGCCGCTTCGAGAATGAAGCTGGTCTGGTTGCAGAGCTCCCAGCCGGTCTGGGCGCTGGCGGGGGCGGCCCACACGCACGCGAGCGCCAGCACAGGCGCCAGCCGCAACAGAATCCTAACGTACCAGCGTTCCCGCGCCATGCTCGGTGAACAACTCCATCAGAAGGGCGTGCGGCTTGCGGCCATCCAGGATGACGGCGGCTTCGACCCCCTTTTCCACTGCCTGCATCGCGGTTTCAAGCTTGGGTATCATGCCGCCCTGCGCCGTACCGTCGGCGATGAGGCCCGCAGCCTCCTCGCACGTCAGCTGCTTGATGAGCTGGCCGGAGCGGTCGAGGACGCCGACGACATCCGTCAGGAGCAGAAGACGCTTGGCCTTCAGGGCGGACGCCACCGCTCCGGCGGCCGTATCGGCGTTGATGTTGAAGCTTTTTCCGTCCGCGCCGACGCCGACCGGGGCGACGACCGGGATGAAATCATCGTCGGCCTGGGCAGCCAACGCCTCCAGCACCGAGGGATCGATGCGGTCGGGCTCGCCGACGAAGCCAAGGTCGACGATGCGTTCGATGTTGGAATCGGGGTCGCGCCTTGTGCGGGTCGCCTTGACCGCCGTGATGAGGTTGGCGTCGGTGCCTGAAAGTCCCACCGCCTTGCCGCCCGCCGCGTTGATGGCGCGCACGATCTGCTTGTTGATGCCGCCGGCGAGCACCATCTCGACGATCTCCATCGAGGCCGCGTCGGTGACCCGCAGGCCGTCCTCGAAGGTCGAGACGATGCCGAGCTTCTCCAGCATCCGTCCGATCTGCGGGCCGCCGCCATGGACGACGATGGGGTTGATCCCCAGCAGTTTCAGCAGGACGACGTCCTTGGCGAAGAGGAGCGCAAGCTCCTCGTTCTCCATGGCGTGACCGCCATACTTTATGACGATGGTCTGGCGGTCATAGCGCTGGATGTAGGGCAACGCCTCCGAGAGCGTGCGCGCGGTTGCGAACGCGTCGGCGGGGAGGTCGACCGTCGGGGAGGGAGGCGTTCCTGTCATCCGCGGGGGTGTAGCGGGTTTCGCCCTGGGGATGAAGGGGTCAGATCAAACCTCTCAAGAGCGCCGCGATGTCGGTTTCGTCGCGAATGATCCGCAGCACGACGATGTGGTCGTCGCCTACACTGTAGACAATGTAATGGCGCTGATGATGGTGGACGCGCACAGGTTCGACGGCCTCCGTCCTCTCTGGCGCCATCTGCGGAAACGTGGCCAGCAATTCGATGGTTTTGAGAATTTCCGCCATGTAGCGCCGAGCCTGAGCTATTCCGAACGCGTCAAGTCCGGGGTCAAACGCGCCGTCAAGATCGGCCTGAGCCGTGAAGCTCAGTTTGTACCGGGTCACGCGCGCCGCTGACGCTTCTCGTACCTTTCAACTGCGGCCTGAAAAATCTCTTCGACGGTCCGGTCACTGACGCCGCTGGCGCTGGCCTCATCCACCATAATCCGGAACTTCTCGTTTGCCTCGGCGCGCTCCTGATCCCGGCGAACCAGATCGCGGATGTATTCACTGTCATTGCCATACTGGCCGGATTTGACGCGGTCTTCGATGTAATCGCCCATCGCGTCGGGCATGGAGATGGTCTTGCGGATCATGGCTCGCTCCTGATCATATCTGTTCATAACAGTTATGATCTGGCGTCTCAATCGCGGTGAGACGGCTGGCTCAGTTCTTCAGCCGGTAGCCGGTCCTGAACATCCAGGCGACCACGCCCAGGCAGGCCAGCAGGAAGACGAGCGTCGCGCCGAGGCTGAGCGCGACCGATACGTCCTGGATGCCGAAGAACGCCCAGCGAAACCCGGAGATCAGGTAGACGACGGGATTGGCGAGGGCGACGGCGCGCCAGGCCTCCGGCAGCATGTCGATGGTGTAGAACGCGCCGCCCAGAAAGGTGAGCGGGGTCACGATCAGCATCGGGATGAAGTTGAGCTGCTCGAAACTCTGCGCCCAGATGCCGATGATGAAGCCGAGCAGGCTGAAGGCGACGGAGACCAGGACCAGGAATCCCACCATCCACAGCGGATGGAGAATCTGGACCGGCACGAAGGCATAGGCGGTGGCGAGGATCACCAGCCCGAGGATGACGGATTTGGTGGCCGCCGCGCCGACGAACGCGATGACGATCTCAAGGTAGGATACCGGGGCCGAGAGCAGCTCGTAGATCGTGCCGGTGAATTTGGGAAAGTAGATCCCGAAGCTGGCGTTGAAGATCGAGTTGGTGAACAGCGACAGCATGATGAGACCCGGCACAATGAACGAACCATAGGGCACGCCGCCGATCTCATCGATGCGCGAGCCGATCGCCGAGCCGAACACCACGAAATAGAGCGCAGTGGTGATGACGGGCGTCGCCAGGCTCTCTCCCAGGGTGCGAAAGAAGCGCACCATCTGGAAGCGGTACATGGCCCAGACGCCGTTGGTGTTGAAGGCGGCGACCCGGTAAGGCGCGCGGGCGTCTGAAACCGGACCCGCAGAGGCGGTCGATGCGTCGGCCATGAAATGCCTCAGGCGTTGGCGTGAACGAGACTGACGAAGATGTCTTCGAGCGAGGAGGATTTGGTGTCGAGATCCTTGAACAAGACGCCGATCTCGGCCATGCGCCGGACCAGCGAGGCGACGCCCGTGCGTTCGGCATGGGTGTCGAATGTGTATTCGAGGATGGCGCCGTCGTCCCTGAGCGCGAGGTCCCAGTCCGCCAGGCCCGCCGGCAGGGCGCCCAGAGGCTCCACCAGGTTGAAGGTGAGCACCTTCTTGCCGAGCTTCTTCATCAGGGTCGCCTTGTCCTCGACAAGGATCAGCTCGCCCTTCGAGATGACGCCGACCCGGTCGGCCATTTCCTCGGCTTCCTCGATGTAGTGGGTGGTGAGAATGATGGTGACGCCGCGATCGCGCATCGACCGGACAAGCGCCCACATGTCGCGGCGCAGCTCGACATCGACGCCGGCCGTCGGCTCATCGAGGAACAGGATTTCAGGTTCGTGGGCCAGGGCCTTGGCGATGAGGACGCGCCGCTTCATCCCGCCGGAAAGAGCCATCAGCTTTTCCTTGCGCTTGTCCCACAGCGACAGATCCTTCAGCACCTGTTCGATGAAGGCGGGATTGCGCGGCATGCCGAAGAGGCCGCGCGAATAGGAAGTGACGTCCCAGACCGTCTCGAAAATGTCGATGTGCATTTCCTGGGGCACGAGGCCGATCAGCGAACGGGCCGCGCGATAGTCCCTGATGACGTCGTGTCCGGCCGCCGTGATCGCCCCGCTGGACGGCGTGACGATGCCGCAGACGGCGTTGATCAGCGTGGTCTTGCCGGCGCCGTTGGGTCCGAGAAGCGCGAAAATCTCGCCCTTCTCGATCTCCAGATTGATATCCTTCAGGGCCGACAGCCCCGACTTGTAGGTCTTGTTGAGACCCTTGATGGAAAGGACGGGCGGCATGCTCGTGAGCTCTCTCTGGGTCGCGCTGCGAGCCATGTGGGGCCTTGGCGCGCCTCTGTCCAGTAGGACGCGCGAGGATCGCCGGATGCGACATCGAGGCTGGAATTTTTGGGGCTCGACGGCGCCGGCGGAAACGCACGCGCAATCAGGAGACGGGCGCGATCAGGGGACGGGCCAGATCAGGGAGCAGGCGCGGGCGGCAAGGTCGCGTCGATCATGGCGAGACCGGCGGCGATCCACTCGGCGTTCCGGCATCTGGATTTGCAGGCTTCGCCGAGCCTCACGAGGTCGTCTCGCTGTTTCATCGCGGCGGGGATGTCTCCCAGCTTGATCAGGGTGACGGCAAGACGGCTTTTGGGGTCGGGCTCTTTCGGGCTCTTCTTCACGGCGACCTCGAGATGCTTCCGCGCCTCCGCCCACTCGTCCTGACTCATCCTCGCGACGCCCATCAGGAGATTGGCCTCCGGATGGGTTGGATTGTGCCGCAGCACGTCGCTCAAGGCGAAGACCGCGCCGCGAAAATTCTTCGAGCCGATGGCCTCCCGGCCTTCCTGAAGTCTGATGGCGTTGCTGTCATTCGGACTCTGGGAAAAGCCCGTGGGGTCGGATCCCGCCGCTGGCGCGTGACCGTAGCGCTGCGCATGGCCGGCGCCGGCAAGCGCGACAATAGCCGCCGCGCCCAGGAGAAGAGTCAATTTCAATGGCATGTTCGCGCCCCCTGATGTCCCTCATCGCTGATCGTGGACGCTGGAACTTATAGCAGTGATGTGTAGGTGTCATCTCGGCCAGAGGCGGCCGAGAGCTAGAGGAGCGCCTCGATTTCCGCGCGGAGATCCGGCAGGCCATCGCCCCTTTCACTGGAGGTGGCGATCACGCGCGGATGGGCGGCGGGTTGTCTTTTCAGCGCCGCGACGGCGCCGAGGTGAATTTCGCTCGCCTCGGACGCCTTCAGCTTGTCGATCTTGGTAAGAACGATCTGATAACCGACGGCGGCGGTGTCGAGGGCGCCCATGATGCCGAGGTCCACTTCACCGACGCCCCGCCGCCCATCGATCAGCAGGAAGACGCGCTTCAGCGTGGCGCGTCCGCGCAGGTATCTGAGCGTCAGGCGCGTCCAGGCGTCGACGGATTTCCGGGGCGCCGAGGCGAAACCATAGCCGGGCAGATCGACCAGGAAGAGCCGCCCGTCGGCGAGATCGAAGAAGTTTATCTCCTGCGTGCGGCCTGGCGTGTTTGAGGCGCGGGCAAGTTGCTTGCGGCTCAGCAGCGCATTGATGAGACTGGATTTGCCGACATTGGAGCGGCCGGCGAAGGCGATTTCAGGCCGGTCGCCGGGCGGCAGGTGTTGGACGCCAACCACGCCTTTCACGAAGACCGCCGGCGCGGCGAAGAGTTTCCGGCCGGCTTCGATCTGATCGTCGGTGAAAAGGGGCGGGGAGGTCATCGGTCCGTCCTGAATGCGACGGCGGTGGGCTCTCAAGCCTCCGCTTTTTTTCCGAACGTCTTCTTCAGGAATTTGTCGAACTCGGTCTCAACCCCATTGCGGCGCATGATGTAGTATTGCTGAAGGATGGTGATGAAGTTCGACCACACCCAGTAGATCACGAGTCCGGCTGCGAAGCCCGCGAACAGGAACAGGAAAATCAGCGGCAGGAACTGCATGACCATTTTCTGGGTCGGGTCGGTCGGCGGCGCCGACATGCCCTGCAGCGCCCACATCGTCAGGCCATAGAGGAGAGGCCACACGCCGATCATCAGGAAGGAGCCGATCAGGGGAAAGCCCGAGGGGTCGAAGGGCAACAGGCCGAACAGGTTGAAGACGGTCGTGGGATCGGGGGCGGACATGTCCTCGATCCAGCCATAGAAGGGCGTGTGGCGCATTTCCAGCGACACCATCAGCGTGTGATAGAGCGCGTAGAAGACGAAGGCCTGCGGGATCAGCGGCAGGCAGCCCGCGAGCGGGTTGGCCTTTTCCCGCTGGTACATCTTCATGATCTCCTGCTGCTGCCGCGCCTTGTCGGCCTCGAAGCGCTTGCGGATGTCTTCCATTTCCGGCTGCAGCTTGCGCAGCTTGGACATGGATTCGTAGACCTTCATCTGCACCGGGAAGAAGGCGAGCTTGACGACGACGGTGGTCGCGAGGATGGCGAGCCCGAATGAGCCAAACCAGTTCTGGAAGGTTTGCAGCATCCAGAAGAAGGGCTTGGTGATGAACCACAGCCAGCTCCAGTCCACCGAATCGGTGAAGGAGGGAATGGCGCCGGCCTTCTGGTAATTGTCGAGCACGGCGACGCGCTTGGCGCCTGCGAAGATGCGGGTCGAGGCCCCGATGGTCTGGCCAGGCGCCACGCTATTCGAGGACCCGGCATAGCCCGCCTGGAAGGTCGTGCGGCCATTCCCCTTGTCCACCGACGCCCGCATCGTGACCGGCTGACCCTGGGGCGGAATGACCGCAGCCATCCAGTATTTCGTGGTGAGGGCGATCCAGCCCTGGGTCGCCTCCTGCACGACGCCTTTGCCCTTCTCGAGATTCTTGTAGTTGATCGTCTGGTTCTTCTTGCCCTCGCCATACATGCCGATCGCGCCCGCATGCGCCTGGGGCGCGGGCTTGAGATGCTCGGCCAGCAGCCTTTGCCGGATGGCGGCGACCTGCTGGAGCGTGACCGGCGCGGCGCTGGTGTTGGTGACGGCGTCGGTGACCGTGAACATGTAGTCCGCGTCGATCTCGATCTTGCGCTCGATGCGGGCGGCGGGTCCGCTCCAGGTGAGAAGGAGCGGGTTGGCGTCGGTAAGCGGCCCGGCGCTGGTCTGGGTCCAGACGGAGTTCTCGTCCGGCAGGCCGGCCGCGCCGATCCAGTTGATGACGGCGTAGAAGGCGCGCTCGGTGCCCTCGGGGGACAGGAGCTGGATTTCGCCGTCCTTGCGATTGGCGAGCTTGTCCTCGATCGTGTCGTAGAACCCCTTGAGCGAGACATCGTCGATGCGGGCGCCCTTGAGCGATATCGATCCGTCGATCGCCGGCGCTTCGAGCGCGACGCGCTGCGCGGCGGTCGATTCCTCTACGACAATCTGGTCGCGGCTGCGTTCGACGGGACGGGCGGGCGAGGGATTGACCTGGACCTGTTCGGCGCGCGCGCGCGCCTGCGCCTCCTCGGCGATGCGCCTTTGCGGCGTGAGGAGGAAAAAGTCGTAGGCAATGTACAGGATGAAGGCGAGGCCGATCGCGAGCATCAGGTTGCGCTGATCGTTCTGTTCCATCGGATCAGCCTCTCGTGACGGGAAGGCGCGCCGTCTTGCGGGGCGGGCGCCGACGCGCGGCGTCCTCGCCGCCCGCGGCGATGCGGCGGCGGAGGCTTAGCAACGCGCTTTCCATATCGTCAAGCAAACGAAGCCACGGGCAGTCTCCGGTTTCCTGCCGCGCGATGAAGACATAGTCGCAGCCGGAAAGTCCGAGCTGGGGCAGGGACGCGCGAACCGCCTCGCGCAGGCGCCGGCGGGCGCGGTTGCGAACGACCGAATTGCCGACCTTGCGTGTCGCGGTGAAGCCTGCGCCGGCGGCCTTGCGGACTTCGGTCCGGCGGCGGGCCTGGACGACGAGGCTGCGCTTGCGCTCGGCGAGACCCTCGGCGACGAAAAGGAACTCCCGGCGAAGTTTCAGCCGCTCGATGGCGAGCGGCTGATCATTGCGACCGGAAACGGTGTCGGATGCGCCCTCGATCAGGCGCTGAGGCGCTTGCGGCCCTTGGCCCGGCGACGCGCCAGAATCCGCTGGCCGTTCTTGGTGGACATGCGCGCCCGGAAGCCGTGCCGGCGCTTGCGCTTCAGATTGCTCGGCTGGAAAGTCCGCTTTGTGGACACGGCTCACGCCCCTTGATCCTTCAGGAAGGGGCGGGAACTACCCTGCGGCCACGGCCAAGTCAACCCGAAAGGGGAGGCGGCTGGCAGGCCGCATGGCGCGGTCGTCGAGCCCATCCTATCATGGAGCGTGCCCGATTCCAGGATGCCTGAAGACAGCGCTGCGCCGCCGACCCGTCCGCCCGATGACGGGATGGCGAGCCGGCCCGCGCGGCCCGTCTGGGTGCGCCTCGCGCCGGCCCTGATCGCCATTGTGCCAGCCTGTCTTCTGCTGGCCTGGGCGCTTGGCCTCTTCGAGTATCTGTCCTTCGCCGCAATGCGGGAACAGCGCGGGCGGCTCATGGAGATGGCGGAGGCCTATCCCGCAGCGATGCTCGCCGCGTATTTCGTCATCTATGCGGTAGGGACGATCGCGATGGCGCCCGGGGTTTTGTTCTGGGGGACCCTCGCGGGCGGGCTGGTGTTCGGCCTGGCGGCGGGCGCCTCAACGGCGCTGTTGGCCGGAAGCACCGGAGCGATCGGGCTGTTCCTGATCGCCAGGACCTCCCTCGGCGGCCTCCTCCGGAAGTGGGCCGGCAAGTGGCTGGGGCGGGTCGAGGAAGGCTTTCGGGCCGATGCGCTGAGCTACATGTTCGCGATGCGCTTTCTCTTTGTGCCATATCCCATCGCCAACGCCGCGCCGGGACTGTTGGGCGCGAAACTGGGAGCGTTCGCGGTCTCGACCTTCTTCGGGCTCATCCCGGCCGTGACGGCCTATGCAGCGATTGGCGAGGGGCTGGGGGCCAGTCTCGACGCGGGCGAGCAGCCGGATCTGCTGAAACTCTCCCTCGATCTCGCGCCGGCCATGTTGGCTCTGGGCGTTCTTGCGCTGGCGCCCGTAGCGTACAAGCATCTGGTCCGTCGCCGGAATCCGGCCGATACTAGGCGGAGCGAAGCGGCCGTCGCGACGGATAAGCACATCCAGGCAGTTCAACATCGGGACTGAATTCAACGATCGAACGATTCAGATCGACCTTATCTGTCTGCTAAGGCCACCTGCGTCCAATCGAACGCACACAGGTTGCCATGCAACCATGAAATGGATCAACTCATTGGCCTTCAATCGATTCCGGTTCGAGGCGGGTTGATCCACGGCCAGGGACCGCGCGCGAGACGCGACAGGCTCCAAGGGGGCGAAGACCTGAGCGATGCGAGGTCCATCGAGGGCGAGGCGATCGCCAAGACGCGTCCGGCCGCGCGGGAATCTTCGTTCTTCACGGGACTGAGGGGGCGGCTGCTTTCGCTGACCGTGGGTTTCGTCCTGTTCGCAGTCCTGATGGTCTATCCGCTTCTGGCGGCGAACTTTCGCAATGGCTGGCTGCTCGAGCGGACGCAGGCCGCGCAAATCGCCGCCCTGGCGGTCGAGGCGGCCCCTGACGGCCGGGTCAGCGAGGGCCTGTCGCGCGAATTGCTGGCGCAGGCGCAGGTCATCTCGGTGGCTGTCGAGGGTGAGGATTTCCGCGAACTCATCCTCGCGCCGTCCGTCGATATCGCCGGGCCGCTGGTGCAGATCGACCTGCGCAACGCCGACGCTCCGCCTTCGATGACCTCGCCTTTCTCGCACATCTTCGCCCCGAAAGGCCGCTTCCTGCAGATTCTGGTGACGCCCTCGATGACGGACGACATGCAGATGGAGGTGATCGTGCCGGAATCGGCCCTGCGTGGCGACCTCGTCGCGTTTTCGCGCACGCTGCTGCTGGTGTCCCTGATCATTTCGGCGATCGTCGGCGGGCTGATCTATCTTGCGATCTACCGGCTCGTCGTTCAGCCGATGCAGGGCCTGACCCGGTCCCTCATCCGCTTCGCCGAGGCGCCGGAGGGCCCGGACGTCAAGTTCACGCCGGGCCGCAGCGATGAAATGCGCCGCGCGCATGTCGCGCTGGAGGACATGCAGCGCCAGGTGTCCGCATCCTTCAGGCAGCGCAAGAGACTGGCCGATCTCGGCGAGGCCGTCGCCAAGATCAACCACGACCTGCGGAACTCGCTCGCGGCGGCGCAGATCGTCTCCGAAAGCCTGGCCGCGTCCGAAGACCCCCGCGTCCGCCGGGCCGTGCCGCGCCTCGAACGCGCCATCGAGCGGGCGATCGGGCTGGCGGAAGCCACGCTGCGCTATGGACGGGCCGATCCGCCGGGCCCGAATCTCCAGCCCATCAACATCATTCCCGCCATCGAGGAGGCGGCGCTCGAAGGGCTTGCCGGACGGCCAGACATCGCGTGGACGCTGGAGGCGCCTGAGCGACTGATGGCCATGGCCGACCCCGACCACATCCACCGCATCATCGCCAACCTGGTGCGCAACTCCGCCCGGGCGGTCACGGACAACAAGAACGGCGTCGCGCCTGGCCGGATCTCGGCGCAGGCCTTCCAGGACGGCGCGCAACTGGTCGTCGAAATCGCCGACAACGGACCGGGCATTCCGCCCGCGATGATCGGCGCACTGTTCCAGCCCTTTTCCGGATCAAGCACGCGTGACGGCGCCGGCCTTGGCCTCGCCATTGCGCGCGAGCTGGCGCGGGGCATGAAGGGCGAACTGGAGATGACGCGCTCGGACGGGGCCGGGGCGGTGTTCAGGCTTACGGCGCCCTCGGCGTAGAGCATCCTTCGGTCAATCCGATCAGTTTGACCGAAGAAAGATGCTCTACCTCAAAAGTGTAGAGCAACTTGTCTGCGTCATAGCGGACGCAGGTTGCTCTAGGCTCTGTGGACAATTACCGCAAAGCGATGATGGTGGCGGCGATGTTCCAGGTTGCTGCATAGCTTGAATCTGTCTTGTCGTATCGCGTGTT
>JAWXBJ010000143.1:0-19030 GCA_034439955.1 Alphaproteobacteria bacterium | reverse complement strand
TGAACGTTTTCGATGATTGCGATCTCGAGGACTTCGCGATCGTCCAGCTCGCGGACCACAGCGGGTATTGTCGCCAGTCCCGCGCGCCGCGCGGCGCGCCACCGGCGCTCGCCTGCGACAATCTCGAACATTTCCGGAGCGTTGGGATCGGGGCGAACGAGTATGGGCTGCAAGACGCCCTTTACCCGGATGGAGTTTGCCAGCTCTTCGAGCTCGGGTTCCGCAAAGCTGCGGCGCGGCTGCTTCGGGTTCGCCGCGATACGATCGATCGCCAGCTCCGAACTGACCAGAGCCGCCAGGTCCTGGTCTTCGCGGACAGGCGCCGCATCCGCATTGTCGATCACGTTTCGCGCGCCGGCATAGTCGCCTAGCAGGGCCGACAATCCACGACCCAGCCGGGCCGGCCTGACATTCTGATTCACGCCACATTCCTCTCGCGTTCACGCTGCAGGAGTTCACTGGCGAGTTTTATGTAAGCTTCACTACCGGAACATTTATGATCGTAGAGCAGGGCGGGTTTTCCGAAGGAAGGCGCCTCGGAAAGGCGCACATTTCGGGGGATGACCGTCTGGTAGACCTTTGAACCGAAAAAGCTCCGCACCTCGCTGGCGACCTGGTCGGAAAGGTTGTTGCGCTTGTCGAACATCGTCAGCACCACCCCCTGAATTTCCAGTTGCGGATTGAGCGCGCCGCGAACCAGATCGACCGTTCTGAGAAGCTGGCTCAACCCTTCGAGTGCGAGAAACTCACACTGAAGCGGAACAAGCACCGCGTTTGCCGCGGCCATGGCGTTTATCGTGACCGTCGACAAGGATGGAGGACAATCGATCAGGGCGATGTCATAGCCGAGGATTCGGCCGTCCGCTGAAATCGCCACGCCCTCCGCCGAAGCCTTCTCGAACGCTTCGATGGCGTCCCGGTACCGGAAGTTCTTGCGGGGGTCTTCATGCAACAGCGTCTCGACCCCGGCGAGGTTCTCATCGCCTGGCACGAGATCAAGCAGCGGCACGCAGGTCGGGACGACTGCCTGAGCAATGGTCGCCTCTCCGACCAGCACATCATAGCTGGTCCTCACCCGCGCCATCGGCTCGACCCCAAGCCCGGTGGAGGCGTTGCCTTGGGCGTCGCAATCCATGACCAGCACACGATGCCCAACTGCGGCGAGGGCCGTGCCGAGATTGATGGCGGTCGTGGTTTTCCCGACGCCGCCCTTTTGATTTGCGACCGCAATCACGCGCATCATGTTCGCCGCCTCAATGAAGAGATCGCCAGAACCTGGCCATCCGGACTGCTCGCACTCGCGCGGACGGAGAGGCCGAAAGTCCAGGATTCCCTTGCCAGGGTCAATTCAGTTGTCGCCTCGCGACCCTTAAGAAAGAGACACCGCCCGCCCGGCTTCAGCCAGGGTTCGGCGTAGCCAAGAAGCCTCGACAGCGGCGCCACCGCCCGGGCCGTGACGAGATCGACGGGAGCGGGCGGGAATGCTGGCTCCTCGATGCGGCCGTTGAGGATTGCGGCCGGCAGTCCAAGCTCCGAGACAACGGTCGCAAGAAACTCGGCTTTTCGCGGGCTCTTTTCCACCAGCGAGATGTTGGCCCTGCCCCTGCCCTTCAGCGCGCACGCCAGGATTATGCCCGGAAAGCCGGCGCCGGCTCCAAGGTCGGCGATATTTTCCTCGCCGGCGTCCAGAAGATTGAGCAGCTGAATCGAATCGAGAACGTGCCTTCGCCAGATATGACGCCGTTCGGAAGGACCGATAAGGTTCAACCGGGTCCGCCAGACGTCCAGCATCTCGATGTATCGCTGTATCAGATCCAGCGCTTCCCGTGTTGCCCCTGTCTGGGGCTGGACGTCGCGGGGACCGAAGCCATCCTCGTCCCACACCGGGTCGCTCATGTCCGGCTCACGCCACGGACGACGGCGTCAGGCGCCTCAGATGGCCAAGAAGCGCCGTCATGGCGCCGGGCGTGACGCCCTCAATTCGTGCGGCCTGCCCGAGCGTCGCTGGCCTTGCCCTGCCGAGCTTGTCCCGCGCTTCGGTGGAAAGTCCGCCGACCGCCTCATAGTCAAGACCCGCTGGAAGCTTCAGCTCCTCGTCGCGCCGGAAGGCGAGGATGTCGGCCTCCTGCCGGCCCAGATACCCCAGATAGGCAGCTTCTATTTCCATCTGCTCGGCGACGGACGGCGGGGTTCCTTCAAGTTCCGGCCAGATTGCCGAAAGGCGGGCAAAATCCACGCCCTCATAGGCCAGCACTTCGAGGCCGGTACGTCTGCGCCCGTCAAGATTGATGACGACGCCGTGCTGGCGCGCTTCGTTCGGCGTCAGCGATAGCGAACCCAGTTTTGCGCGGGCCTCCTCCAGGGCGCGATGTTTCACGTGAAACACTCTCTCCCGCTCGATTCCCACACAGCCGGCCTCGATCCCGAGGTCGGTCAGGCGCTGGTCGGCATTGTCAGCACGGAGCGTGAGGCGGTATTCGGCGCGGGAGGTGAACATGCGATAGGGTTCGCTGACCCCGCGCGTCACCAGATCATCGATCATCACGCCGATATAGGCCCGCGACCGGTCAAGAATGACAGGCTCGGATCCGCTGGCGAAACGGGCTGCGTTGAGGCCCGCCATCAGTCCTTGTCCTGCGGCCTCCTCATACCCGGTCGTGCCGTTGATCTGGCCTGCCAGGAAGAGGCCCGGCAGGCGCTTGACCTGGAGATCGGGCGTCAACTCGCGGGGATCGACATAATCATACTCGATTGCGTAGCCAAAACGCTTGATCGCCACGTGTTCCAGACCCGGAATTTCGCGGATAAAGGCCTGTTGGACGCTTTCCGGCAGTGAGGTCGAGATGCCGTTGGGATAAATGGTGTCGTCATCCAGGCCCTCTGGCTCGAGGAAAATCTGATGCCGGTCGCGGTCGGCGAAGCGGACGACCTTGTCCTCGATCGACGGGCAATAGCGCGGGCCTCGCCCGCCTATGGCGCCGGAATAGACCGCAGAGAGTTGAATATTATCGGAGATCACCTTGTGAACCGCTGGCGACGTCCAGGTGATGCCGCAGCTAATCTGGGGCACGGCAATCGTGTCCGTCAGGAAAGAGAACGGCGTCGGAACGGCGTCGGCAGGCTGCATTTCTATGCCTGACCAGTCGATTGTCTTCCCGTCGAGGCGGGCTGGCGTGCCTGTTTTCAACCGCCCCATTGAAAGACCCAGATCGTAGAGACGGTCCGAGAGACGTATGGCCGGAGCCTCTCCGACCCTGCCCGCTGGAATACGCCGGTCGCCGATATGGATCATCCCCTTCAGGAACGTTCCCGTCGTGATAACGACCCCCCCCGACTTCCAGGAACGGCCGCTGGTTCCAAGAACTCCGGACACCCTGCCATCCTCCGCCAGCACATCCTCGACGCCGTCCTCGATAAGCGTCAGGTTGGCGCACTCCTTGAGCTGGGACTGGATGGCGGAGCGATAGAGGTTGCGGTCAGCCTGTGTCCGCGGGCCGCGAACTGCAGCGCCCTTAGAACGGTTGAGCATGCGAAACTGGATGCCTGCCCGATCGGCCGCCCTGCCCATGAGGCCGTCCAGCGCATCAACTTCCCGAACGAGGTGACCCTTGCCGAGGCCGCCGATAGCGGGATTGCACGACATTTCGCCGATGGTTGCGAGTTTGTGGGTGATCAGGGCGGTCCGCGCACCTGTCCTGGCGGACGCAGCGGCAGCTTCCGCGCCGGCATGACCGCCGCCAATCACGATGACATCGAAGCTTTCCATGGAGTCCCTGAGAGATTGAGGCCGCTGTTTAGGCGACCCCGGCCGTGTCGTCGAGACCAGGGCGCCGAAAGTGTTTCACGTGAAACACTCATTTGCCGATGCAGAAATCGGCAAACACGCGATCAAGCAGGTCGTCGACATCGACAGCCCCCGTAATCCTTCCCAGCGCCCTGGAGGCAAGGCGTAGGTCCTCAGACACCAATTCCATCCCGCGCTTGTCGTCGAATCCGCGAATTGCCCGATACATGCTTTCCAGTGCGTCTTCGACCAGGAGTTTATGGCGCGCGCGCGTGATCAGGGGCGCCTCATCGCCCGACAATCCCTCGACAACCAGCTGGGTCAACGCCCCCTCCAGATCCTCAAGCCCAGCTCCTGTCAGCGCGCTGACACGGAACAGGCCCTTGTGGATGGCAAGACCTGGCGAATAGGCACGAGCCAGGTCAATCTTGTTGACGATGATCAGGTCCCCGGGTCGCCAGAGTGTTTCACGTGAAACATCCTCGATGTCCCATCCGCCCCGTTGGCCGATCGCCGAGCCATCCAGTACCCAGAGGCGGAGATCGGCCTCTTCGGCACGCAAGCGGGCGCGCCGGACTCCCTCGACCTCGACGCTCTCATCGGTTTGACGCAGACCAGCCGTGTCCGCGATCCACGCCAGGTGGCCGGAAAACACCCGGCGCGCTTCAACAATATCACGTGTGGTCCCGGCCGTCGGCGAGACAATGGCCGCATCTCTCCCCGCCAGCCTGTTCATAAGGCTCGATTTGCCTGCATTTGGCGGCCCGATGATCGCAATACTGAATCCCTCCCGCACACGCTGGGATCTGGAAGCCGCGACCAGAGCTACTTCCAGGTCTTGCGCCAGCGCCCTTAACGGGATCAGCGCCCGCAGATGGATGTCCGACGCGACATCGGATTCATCCGGAAAGTCGATTGACGCCTCCAGGGTGGCCATTGCCGAGATGAGGTGTCCACGCCATTGCTCGAATGACCTCGACGCTTCCCCTCGATAGAGCCGCGCGGCCTGGCGCCTTTGACCCTCCGTCTCGGCATCGATGAGGTCCGCGACCCCCTCGGCCTGCGCCAGGTCCAGCCGTCCGCTCTCGAAGGCGCGACGGGTGAATTCGCCCGGCGTCGCCAGCCGACAGAAACAGGTCTCCAGCGCAGCAATCAGCACGCTTTCGATGATGGCCGTGCCGCCGTGAACGTGGAATTCCACAACATCCTCGCCCGTGAACGATCCTGGGCCTGGCATAAAGAGCACAAGGGCCTCATCGAGGAACTCGCCGTCTGATCCCCGAAGCTCGCGAACGACGACCTGTCGCGGCGGTGGATGCTTGCCCGGCGCAAGACGTATGAGAAGGGCCGCCGCCTCATTGCCGGAAGCGCGGATGACCGCGATTCCGGCGCGGCCCGCTCCGGAGGCGAGGGCAATGATGGTATCTTGCCGCATCTTGCCTCCGATCCTCTCTCTCATTCACCCGTCGCCCTCGACGCGCATGGAGTGTTTCACGTGAAACACTCCGGCCGGAGGCGCCCTATCTGCAGCCAAAATTGAAGCTCACGCTCACCCGAAACTCCTGGCCCCGGCTCGGTGGAACTTCATGGCGCAGCCAGCCCTCCCACATCAAAAGCTCACCGACCTCGGGCTCCAGATAAATGAACCGGCGGTGCTCTGGACGAGAATTCTCAAGCGGCTGGGGGGCGGCCATCATCATCGCAAGCCGCGGATCCTCGAACCTTATCCGCGCGCCCTTGAGCGGTAGCGCCGCATAGTATGTCCCGGAGATGATGCTGCGCGGATGGATGTGACCGGCATGACCGCCGCCGGGATTGAGAACACTGACCCAGAGATCGTCGAGCACGAGTTTCTGGCCCGCGAGATCCATTTCCAGCGCTTCGGCGAACGCCCCGGCATGTTTCGAGATCTGTCTGGACAGGTCCGCAAAACAGGTCGCCCGGCGGGGAAGGTCATCCAGGGACGCGTAGGACGTGTAGCCCTCAAAGTCGTGCTGGTCGCACCACGACTGACCGGCGCGGTCTTCCTCCGCAAACATCAGCGCTGTCTGCACGAGATCGGCATTGAGGCGGGCATTACCGCGCGCCGGCGTCAGGCTTACCCGGTAGATTTCCGTCGAGAACAGGCGGGAGAGGTCCATGCAGCCTGACTTAGCCAAACCTGGCGGCGACTGGAAGGCGTCGCGATTTGACGCGTGTCAGTTGTTCATGGCCTGGAAGAATTCGCCGTTGTTCTTGGTCTGCTTGAGCTTGTCCAGCAGGAACTCGATTGCGTCCTGGGCGCCCATCGGGTTGAGGATGCGGCGGAGCACGTAGACCTTCTGCAGATCCTTCGGCTCGGTCAGCAGCTCTTCCTTGCGGGTGCCGGATTTCAGGATGTCGATCGCCGGGAAGACGCGCTTGTCGGCGACTTTCCGGTCGAGAATGATCTCCGAATTGCCGGTTCCCTTGAACTCCTCGAAGATGACTTCGTCCATGCGCGACCCGGTATCGATCAGCGCGGTTGCGATGATGGTGAGCGAACCGCCTTCTTCGAGGTTCCTCGCTGCGCCGAAAAACCGCTTCGGGCGCTGCAGCGCGTTGGCGTCGACGCCGCCTGTCAGCACCTTGCCGGAGGAGGGCACAACCGTGTTGTAGGCGCGGCCCAGCCGGGTGATAGAATCGAGCAGGATGATCACGTCCCGGCCATGCTCGGCCAGGCGCTTGGCCTTTTCAATGACCATTTCGGCGATCTGGACGTGACGGGTGGCGGGCTCGTCGAAAGTCGAGGAAATCACCTCGCCCTTCACCGAGCGCTGCATGTCGGTGACCTCCTCGGGTCGCTCATCGATGAGCAGCACGATGAGGTAGCACTCGGGATGGTTCTCCGCGATCGACTGCGCGATGTTCTGCAGGAGAACGGTCTTTCCCGTGCGGGGCGGCGCGACGATTAGGCCGCGCTGGCCTTTGCCGATCGGGGCCACGATATCGATGATGCGGCCCGAACGGTCTTTCCGTGTCGGATCGTCGGTTTCCATGCGCAGGCGCTTGTCGGGATACAGCGGTGTGAGGTTGTCGAACGGCACCTTGTGGCGGGCGCGCTCGGGATCCTCGAAATTGATCTGCGAGACCTTGACCAGGGCAAAGTATCTCTCGCCGTCGCGAGGTCCGCGGATCTGGCCTTCGACCGTGTCGCCTGTGCGAAGGCCAAGCTTTCGGATCTGCTGGGGGCTCACATAGATGTCGTCGGGACCCGGCAGGTAGTTGGCCTGGGGCGAACGGAGAAAACCGAAGCCGTCCGGAAGCACTTCGACCACGCCTATCCCCAGGATCTCGACGTCGCGCTCCGCTAGTTCTTTCAGAATTGCAAAAAGCAGTTCCTGCTTGCTCAGAAGCGAGGCGCCTTCGACCTCGAGCCCCTCCGCCATCGCCAGCAATTCGGCTGGAGGTTTTTTCTTGAGTTCGTTGAGCGTGACGCGTTCACGCGCTTCGATCACGTCATCTGACATGGACAATCGTCATTTCACTTGTGTGTTGTCGAGGACCCCGCACGACACGTCGCGCTCATCATCGGTCCGGACAACAGGGGAATGGAACGCCAGCCTGCAAGGCCAGCGCGAGCACTCTCAGCACGCATGTCCTGAAAGGTCAAGCAATTGTGGACGAGACCTTAACGGGCAAAGGGCTGCACCACGACCATGACGACGGCGACGACAGCGACCACCATGGGCAGTTCGTTGAGCAGACGTAGCTTTTTTGATGTCAGGGGCCGGCCGCCGGCGGCAATCTTTTTTCCCGCGCTCAGCAGAAAACCGTGGACGCCGCTCAGCGCCACGACGAGCGCTAACTTTATCCAGAACCAGGGCTGACCGGCGTAGTAACCGTAATTGCTGCTGGCGAGTCCGATGCCCAAGAGCCAGGCCAGGACCATGGCGGGGTTGAGAATGATGGTCTGCAAACGCCTGGCCGCAGCGTCCATGGCGCCTTCAAGCCCGGGATTGCCCTGGCCTTCCAGGCGATAGACCAGCAAGCGCGGATACATCAGCAGACCAGCCATCCACGCGATGACCGCGATAATGTGAAGGGCGCGCATCCAGTCATACATGCAGACGGTCTCCAGATCACGCGGCCGAAGCCCGCCGGTTCGGGCAGTTCACCCACTCCCGCGGACAGATCCTACCGCCACAGTGGGAGCGGATGGCCGGCGCCTCAGGGTCTGCCAGAGCGTCCTCGACGAGGTCGGCCAGGGTTTCAATAAAGCCGGCGTCGATGCCAAGGGCAGGCGCGCGGAGATAGGCCTTGGCTCCGTGCGCCTCGGCGACGAGCCGATACTCCTCGTCGAGCTCGACCAGCGTCTCGATGTGTTCGGAGACGAAGGCGATCGGCGAAAGCAGGATCGCCTTGCCTGACTTTGCCGCTTTCTCAACTGCAAGCTCAGTTGCTGGCCCGATCCATTTCATTGGGCCCACCCGTGACTGATAGCAGGTCTCGATTTCCCAGTCCGGAGGCAGAAGGTGTTTGACGGCGGCGACCGTCCGCTCCACCTGCCACTGGTAGGGATCGCCTGACCTGATCACGGTCTCGGGAAGGCCGTGGGCGGACAGCAGCACCCGGATATCGGCCGGACGACCGCCAGCTTCCCAGGCCGCAATGAGTTTGCGGACATGGGCTTCGATGAATTTGGGTGTGGTCGGATAACAGCAGATCGTGGCGTCCGCCGCGCCGCCGGCTTCCGCCCAGGATTTGAGAGACGAGGCCGTCGTGGTCGTCGAGAATTGCGGGTAGAGCGGCAACAGCACAGTCCGCTCTGCACCCCAAGCTTTGACGGTCGCGACCGCCTCAGCTGCAAAGGGCTTCCAGTAACGCATCGCCACGAAGGTGTTGGCCTCCAGCCCTCGCCGCGCAAGCTCGGCCTCGAGCGCCGCGGCCTGTTTCCGGGTTTCCGCAAGAAGAGGGGAGCCGCCTCCCATCTTGGCGTAGTTCGCCCGGGCTGATTTTGCCCGCGACGTCGAGATCAGACGAGCGATGAGCCATCTGATGGGAGCCGGCGCGCGGATGATGGCTGGGTCGCTGAAGAGGTTCTTCAGGAATGGCCTGACCGCGTCGGGTCCATCGGGTCCGCCAAGATTGAACAGGACGACGGCGATACGCTCGCTCAAGAGGTCTCCCTCAGCACGGCGAGAACGCGCTCCACATGGGCGATCGGGGTCTCCGGTATCACCCCATGTCCGAGATTGAAGATATGCGGGCGCCCCTCGAAACTTTCGAGAATGTCCCGTACGCGCGTTTCGAGCTCGGGTCCGCCTTCGACAAGGCGAAGCGGATCCAGATTGCCCTGGACAGTAAATCCCTGTGGCAAGACCGAATTGGCCCACACACAGGGTATCGCCGTGTCCAGCCCGACAGCATCAACGCCGGCGCGCTCGACATAGTCTGGCAGCATGCCGCCTGATCCGCGCGGAAAGCCAAGGATCGGAACTGTCACGCCAAGCTCCCGCACACGAGCAACCAAAGCGGCGGTGGGTTCGATGATCCAGCGCTCAAAGGCGTCCTCCGCCAGACCTTCGGCCCAGCTGTCGAACAGCATCAGGGCGTCGGCGCCGGCCGCAGCCTGCATCGCCAGATAGTGAGCCGTCGTCTCGACCAGCTCCTCCAGCATGGCCTCCAGCTCCCTCGGCTTGGCGTAGCCGAAGCTGCGGGCTGTCGATTTGTCGGTGCCGCCCTTTCCCTCGATGGCGTAGACGGCGACCGTCCAGGGTGCTCCGGCGAACCCGATGAGGGTCGTTTCCGGATCGAGGGCCGCGCGTACCCTTTCGACTGTCTCGCCCACGGGTGACAGGCGCGATGCGACAATCGCAGGCGGCGTCCTCGACAGGTCCGATGCAGACGTCGCGGGATCGACACGCGGGCCCTCGCCTTCGATGAACCGGACATTGCGTCCCATCGCATCGAGGACGAGCAGGATATCGGCGAAGAGGATCGCTCCGTCCATTCCATATCGGCGCACGGGCTGGAGGGTCGCCTCGGCGGCCAGGGAGGGCGAGTAGCAAAACTCTAGAAAGTCGCGGGAGCGTGGGCGCAGCTCACGATACTCTGGAAGATGGCGGCCAGCCTGACGCATCATCCAGACCGGGACGGGGTCGAGCCGTTCTCCCCGAAGGACCCTCAGGAGACGTCTTTGGTCTGACGGCACACTTCACCCGGAATGAGTCTTGGATTCTGATTAGATAAAGAGACTCTGGTGGTGTTTAGACGGTTGATAAGGAGACACAACCGGCTCTGCAGGAAAACGCACACGCGCATCCACAGGGAGGCATCTTATGTTCCGACAGGGGGAAGGGCGTTTACCTGCCGCCAACGTCTTCGTTAATAAAGGATTAACGCGAGTCGAGTCCCCTGACGCGGATTCAGGGGCGCCGCTCCAACTGAATCGCGCCATGGCTTCACATGTCGATAAGCGTGTGAACGAATGGTGCGGACTTCGGAGGTCAATTGCTTGTCCACAATTCGCTCCCCGAGGGTGAGGGACAAAGGCGGCGTCACCGCCTCACGGATCGAAGCGCTGGAATGACCCTGGAAACCTATTTCAACGTTCACCTGGTGTCCGACTCCACGGGCGAGACCCTCAACGCGGTGATGCGAGCCGCCTGCGCGCAATTCGACAATATCGCGCCGCTCGAGCATAATTATTATCTGGTGCGGTCGCCCCGTCAGCTCGAACGGGTATTGAAAGAGATCGAGGGCGCTCCCGGCGTCGTCCTCTACACCATCACCGACGAAGGCCTGAGGGCCCGGCTCGAGGAACGCTGCAGGGAGGTCGGTTCGCCGACGCTGCCGGTGATTGATCCAGCGGTCGATGTTCTCAGCCGCTATCTCGGCCTCAAATCCGCGCACAAGGTGGCCGGTCAGTATTCTCTGGACGCGGAATACTTCGCGCGCATCGAATCGATCAATTTCGCACTCCAGCACGATGACGGGCAGGGATCGTCCAACCTCAAGAACGCCGACGTCGTGCTGATCGGCGTCAGCCGGACCTCGAAGACTCCAACGTGCGTCTATCTCGGAAACCGGGGGGTCAAGGCGGCCAACATCCCGCTGGTTCCCGGGGTCGAGCTGCCGGACACCGTCACGGGTCCCAATGCGCCTCTCGTCGTCGGCCTCAAGATTTCGCCTGATCGTCTCGTTCAGATCCGCCGTCACCGGCTGTTGTCGCTGAATGAACAGCAGGACACCGTCTACGCCGACGAGGACGCGGTGCGAGAGGAGATAACCCAGGCGAACCGGCTGTTCGTGCGAATGAAATGGCCGACCATCGATGTCAGCCGGCGCTCCGTCGAGGAAACCGCAGCAGCGATACTGAACATCATACAGGAGAATCAGCGGTGACGCCGGTGACGCCCGATCTCGACCGCCGGCTCATCCTGGCCTCGAAGAGCCGCGCCCGGGCCGCTGTGCTGAGGAGCGCCGGTCTCGACTTCGTGCAGATCGTCGCCAATGTCGATGAGGAGACCATCCGCGACAGCATGCGGTCGGAGGGCGCGTCCGTGACCCAGCAGGTCGATCTTCTCGCGGAGACAAAGGCCATGAAGGTTTCGCAGGCGCATCGCGGCGTCGCGCTCGGCGCCGACCAGATGCTGGATCTGGACGGCGAAGCCTTCGACAAGCCGCGAACGCTGGATGAGGCGCGGGACCATCTGCGGCGGCTGCGTGGCCGGACCCATGTGCTCCAGACGTCTATCGTGGCGTGCGTCGAGGGCTCGGCGGTGTGGCGCCATCTTGCCCAGCCCCGCCTGCGCATGCGGAATTTCACGGATGCGTTTCTTGACGGCTATCTGGCGGATTCTGGTGAGACATTGTTGGGCAGTGTCGGCGCCTACCAGATCGAGGGCAGGGGCGCCCAGCTGTTCGACCGCATCGACGGCGATTATTTTTCCATTCTGGGCCTTCCGCTGCTCCCGCTGCTCGGCTGGCTTCGCGACCGCGGGACGCTGGCGCAATGAAGGTTTCCAGTGCGACCCGTCTGTTCGCGGTGGTCGGTGATCCCGTCGCGCATTCCCTGTCGCCCCTGATCCACAATCGCTGGCTTGAAGAAGCGGGCGTTGACGCGGTCTATGCAGCCTTGCGCCTGCGGTCGGACACCCCGGCGGCCGACCTGCGGGCAATCGCACGGACCGGGTTTTCGGGGCTGAATGTTACGCTGCCGCACAAGGGCGCGGCTCTGGCTGCCGCAAGCGGGGCCTCTGCGGCAGCGCAACGCATCGGCGCGGCCAATACCCTTACGCTCGATCCGGGTGTCGGCTGGCTGGCGGACAATACCGACGTGGATGGATTGTCACTGGCGCTCCACCACTCGGCAGGGCCGGATGTCGGGAACCGGAAGGTGCTTCTGATCGGAGCCGGAGGGGCCGCCCGCGCGGCGGTCGATCTTCTTGGAAGAAGCGGCTCGGACCTCTCTATCGTCAACCGGTCGTTGGCGAACGCGCGGACGCTCGTCGCCGAGCTGGCTCCGGACGCCAGGGCGCACGGTATGGACGACTTCACAATGCTGGCCCGCGAAGCCGACCTGATCATTAATTCCGCCAGCCTCGGACACGCTGACGCCGGCCTGCCGTCGCTCCCGCCAGGAAAGGGCCGCGTCTTTCTGGACTTGTCCTACGGCGCAGCGGCAAGAGATGCCCTTGCCGGGGCGCGCGATGCCGGCTGGACCGCGCATGACGGTTTGAGAATGCTCGTGGGCCAGGCGGCGGCGACTTTTTTCCTCTGGTTCAACTTCAGGCCGGACGTCGAAGGCGCGCTCGCCGCCTGCCGCGAAAAGATCGGGGGGCCGGCTTGATCCGGCTGGCGCTCACGGGATCGATCGGAATGGGCAAATCCGCGACGGCGCAGATGTTCGCCGCCCGGGGTGTGGCGGTTTACGACGCCGACGCGGCGGTGCATGCGGTTTATGGACGGGGAGGGGAGGCGGTTGCGCCACTGAAGCGTGCGTTCCCGGGCGTGGTGGCGAGGGACGGCTCGATCGACCGCGGGGCGCTCCGCCAGCTTGTCGTTCAAGGCGGGACGGCGATGACAACGCTAGAATCGATCGTTCATCCGATTGTCAGCTCCCGGCAACGCGACTTTATCCGGAAGGCGAGCGAGGCCGGCGCCGATATCGTCGTCCTCGATATTCCACTGCTGTTCGAGACGGGAGGCGACAAGCGGGCCGACGCCATCGCAGTTGTTTCGGCTCCGGCCAGCATCCAACGCCAGCGTGTCCTGGCTCGCGGACAGATGACGGAGGCCGAATTCGAGGCGATACTGGCGCGGCAGACGCCTGATTCGGTGAAGCGCAGGCGCGCTGATTTCGTCATCAATACCGGCCTGGGATTCGCGTATGCGCGGGCTCAGGTCGACGCGGTCCTCGCCGCGCTTCGGACGGGCGACCAATTGCATCGCGGAACGGATGGAACATGCGCGAGGTTGTCTTCGACACAGAAACCACAGGCCTCGATCCAAGGTCCGACCGAATAATCGAGGTTGGATGTGTCGAGATCGTCAACCTGATGCGCACCGGCAAGACCTATTCCACCCGTATCGATCCCGAGCGGCCGGTGAGCGATGACACCACAAGGATCACGGGCATTACCGACGCGGACCTGCGCGGGCGGCCCCGCTTCCTGGACGTCGTCAAACCGCTGCTGGACTTCATCGGCGAGGCGCAGCTGGTCGCGCACAATGCAAGCTTCGATCGCGGCTTCCTGAACGCTGAACTGGCGCGCCTCGATCATCCGCAGCTTTCGGCGGACCGTTTTGTCGATTCCGCAGACCTGGCGAGAAAGCAGAAGCCGGGCGCGCCAGCCTCTCTCGACGCCGTCTGCCGGCGGTTCAGCGAGCGTATCTGCGAAGCCTTCGGCGTCAGCAGCTGGGAAAAGGCCCGGCCGAGGCACGGCGCCCTTCTCGATGCTGAACTCCTGGCGGTCTGCTATCTGGAACTGAGAGGCGGACGCGAGCGCGCGTTCGACTTTGCCGGCTTATCCGCAGATGGGAAAGATGCGCAGGTCGCGTGCGCACGCCCAAGACGCCCACAGCCGCTGCCCTCGCTCGTCACGATGGACGAAAGGTCGGCGTGGGAAGCGTTCGTTGCAACGCTGGGCGATGCGGCGCTTTGGAGGAAATACGCAAGCTGACGACGTCTATTCGGGTCGCTGGGCCAGCTTTTGCTGGCGGTAAAGTCCGACAAAATCGATCGGATCGATCAGCAGAGGCGGGTGGCCGCCCTCACGGGTGATTTCCGCGATAATCCGCCGGGCGAACGGAAAAAGCAGACGGGGACATTCGACCAAGAGCAGCGGCTCCACATCCTGTTGCCGGGCGTCCTGCAGCTGAAACACGCCAGCATAAAGGAGCTCTATGATGAACACGACGGTGTTCTGACGTTTGGCGTTCGCCGACAGTCTGAGCTCTACCCCGAAAATATTGTCCTCGAGCGGACCCGGCTCTACGCGAACGTCGATTCCCAGCTCGATCTCGGGAGCGCTTTGCCCGGCTTGGCCATTGAGGAGGCCGGGATTCTCGAAGGAGAGGTCCTTGGCGTACTGAGCCAGAACCCGGATCATGGGCGACTTAACTTCGCCATTTGCCGCAGCCGGGCCGGAATCGTCGGGGGTGGGCGCCTCGCTCATGTACGATTCCAGTATATATGCACGGTTCAGGAGGACCGGCGGCTATCACGCTCGCGCGACAGGAGCAACCAGAGGCTGACTTGGTGCCTTTTGTGCTTATATCGTGTATGGAAAGTCGTTGCGCGCCATAGCGCGGGTCATGCGAGAATTCGGGCTTTGAACATAGAACTTATCATCCTCGCTGCAGTCGCGGTTTTCGTGATCTCGCGCCTTTACGCCGTGCTCGGTCAAAAGACCGGAGCGGAGCCTCCGGCGCGCAGGTTTCGGGAGGCGGTGGCGAGGACCGCCGAGGTCGAAGACGACGCGGACGGCGCTGCCGGACCCGCCCGGTTGCGTCCGGCGTTCACAGGTCCCGCCGCAGCGGGTATGGAGACGATTGCGTCGATCGACCGCGCGTTTTCTCCCGATGAGTTCACCAAGGGCGCCCGGCGCGCCTACGAACTCATTGTCGCCGCTTTCGCCGACGGCGACCGGGATGCCCTTCAGCGCCTGGTCGATGACGACGTGTTCGAGGCCTATGACGCGGCCATCACCCAGCGTGAGGCGTCGGGAGCCGAGCCGATGCGCGTCGTCAGGGTCAAGACAGCGAGGATTATCGAGGCTGCCCTGGTCGCGGACGATCTAGCCCGGGTGTCCGTGTCCTTCGAGGGCGAACTCAGCGACGGCGAGAACTCACGGACCGCGAAAGAAATCTGGACGTTCAAGCGTTTGCTGCGGAGTGATGATCCCAATTGGCTGCTTGACGAAGTCGCAACGGCGTCCTGACCCATCGCCATGACCCGCCGCCTTTCGGAACAGGACCGGCGGGTGTGGATGCGGGTTGCTCGCACCGTTCGAGCCGTTCCGCGGCGTGAGCCGCCTCCCGCTCCGTCCGACGGTATTGCTGATCCAGCCGGTGGGGCAATGTTCCCGCGACCCGCCTCTGTCGCAGCGGCCGTGTCCGGACCTCCCGCGTCGGGACGCCTCGCCGACGTGTCCAGCCAGCGCCGAATCCGTCGAGGGCAAACGGCCGTTGACGCGCAACTCGATCTTCATGGCCACACCCAGGACACCGCCTACCGGGAGCTGATTGCGTTCATCGACCGAGAGCGTCGGGCCGGGTCACGATGCGTCTTGATCATTACCGGCAAGGGACGGCTCGGTGCAGGCGTGCTGCGGGCTCGATTTCTGGACTGGATCGCATCCTCCAGTATCCGTCCGCTCCTGGCCGGATACTCCCGGGCGCATCCCCGCCATGGCGGCGAGGGGGCGTTCTACCTGCTGCTCAAGGCGGCGAAGAGCTGATTTCAGGACGGGACGCGTCCGGCTTTCTCAGCGAGACCAGACGCCCCCTGGCGCCCTTCGAGGGCCGAGGCGATCATGTCGAGCGAGACCTCGCGCGACCGCAAGGCGACAAACAGGTGGTAGAGAAGGTCAGCCGCCTCGGCGGCGATACGCGCCCCGCTCTCGGCGGCGATGGCCAGGATCGTCTCGACGGCTTCCTCGCCAAGCTTTTTTGCGCACTGGGCTGGTCCTTCCGAAATCAGCCGGGCCGTATAGGAGGCTTCGGGGTCAGCTCCGGCGCGCGAATCGACGGTTTGCGCCAGGTGAGAGAGCGCCGCGAGGAGCCTCGCTGGATTTCCGAGGTCGGGTGTCTGTTTCGTCATGGCGCCACGCACTCCGCTGGACGCACGTGGGCGCCGGCAAGCGTCAAGGCTCGCTTCGCGTCTGCGACAGTCGCCTCACCGAAGTGGAATATGGACGCCGCCAGCACCGCGTCAGCGCCTCCGAGCGTCACGGCGTCAGCCATGTGATTAACATTCCCAGCCCCTCCGGAAGCGACCACTGGTATGCGAACCACCTCCCGAACGGCGCGCAGAAGTTCTATGTCATACCCGTTTTTCGTGCCGTCCCGGTCCATGGACGTGAGGAGAATTTCACCCGCTCCCGACTCCGACGCCCGCTTCGCGAACTGGATTGCGTCGAGGCCGGCGGCCTTGCGCCCGCCATGGGTGTAGACGCCCCAACCATCGCCTGCCTGCGGCCCGACACGCCTCACATCCAGCGCCATTACCACCGCCTGGGCGCCCACTTTCCGGGCGCAGGCCGTCAGAATGGACGGGTCCAGAACGGCGGCGGTATTGATGGCGACCTTGTCCGCGCCGGCTTTCAGCATCGCGACCATGTCCTGGGGAGATCGCACGCCGCCGCCCACGGTCAGGGGCATGAAACACTGATCAGCCGTGCGTTCGATGACTTCGATCATTGCGCCCCGCCCTTCGACCGAGGCGGTGATGTCCAGAAAACAGAGCTCATCAGCACCCTGCTCGTCGTAGGCTTTCGCAAGAGCCACCGGATCGCCGGCATCCCGCAGACCCACGAAGTTGACGCCCTTCACAGTCCGACCGTCCTTGACGTCGAGACACGGAATGATCCGGACTTTCAGCATGCCCTCCGTGTCGCGCGGGAGGGCGAGGGCGTCAACCACCCTACCGCCGATACAAGCTTCGCCTGTATCTATCGGACCGCTCGCAGCGCCGCAGCCGGATCAATGTCGCCGTCATAAAGAGCGCGGCCCAGGATCGCCCCTTCGATCGGGCGGCCCGGACGGCTCTTGAGCGCGATCAGGTCGTCCACGTCCCGAACGCCGCCGGATGCAATAACAGGTATAGAGACAGCATCGGCGATCTGCCCGGTGAGCTCGATGTTTACGCCTGACTTGGTGCCGTCGCGTCCGATGTCGGTCGCGATGATGGCCGCGACGCCGCATCCCTCGAAGACCCGGGCGAGATCGACCGCCTGCATCCGGGTGGCCTCGGACCATCCCTGGACCGCCACCTGGCCATCGCGCGCATCGATCGCGACCGCGATGGTGTCTGGAAACTCCCGGGCTGCCAGCTTGACCAGGTCTGGATTGCGCACGGCCGCCGTCCCCAGGATGACGCGCGCGACGCCCGCATCGAGCCAGCGTTCGATCGAGGCCATGTCGCGAACGCCGCCGCCAAGCTGGACAAGCGAGGGTGTGATATCAAGGATCGAAGCGACAGCGTTGTGGTTGACCGATTCACCTGAGACGGCGCCGTTGAGATCGACGACGTGCAGGCGCTCAAATCCCATGGCCGAAAAACGCAGGGCCTGGTCGGCCGGGTCGGCATTGAAGCTGATCGCGGTCGCCATGTCGCCGCGCAACAGACGGACACAAGCGCCGTCCTTCAGATCAATGGCTGGATAGAGGTTCATGTCAGACTCTTCGTCGGCTTGAGGCCTCACTGTCAACGCCTTCCCGCTGATTGCAGGAACGCAATATCCCTGGAGAACGGCCCAACGGGCGCGAACTCGCCTTCACGGGCGCCAGTTCAGGAAATTGGCGAGCACTTTCTGCCCCGTTTGCTGGCTCTTTTCCGGGTGGAATTGCGCTCCGAACAAATTGTCGCGGGCGACAGCGGAGGTAATGGCCCCGCCATAGTCGGTTACGGCCGCGATATCCGCCGGATTCGCCGGTGTAAACGCATAAGAGTGAGTGAAATAGACATGCGGTTCGCCGCCAAGCCTGTCCAGCACGGGATGCGGCGCCGCAAGCGAAAGCGTGTTCCAGCCCATGTGGGGGACGGGGAGGGCGGGCTTGTCCGGCTCGATCCGCTCGACCGCGCCGGATATCCAGCCGAGTCCGGGCCGTTCGACATCCTCACGCCCGACATCGGCCAGAAGCTGCATCCCAACGCAGATCCCCAGGAAGGGAGCGCCGCGCACGAAAACGGCCTCCGTCATTGCATCGACAACACCCGTTCGGGAACGCAAGCCGTCCACGCAATCGGCGAAATGTCCGACTCCGGGAAGCACGATCCTGTCGGCGCGACGAATGAGGTCCGGGTCCGATGTCACGGTCGTCGATAGCGCCAGGCCGCAGCTCGCTGCCGAGCTCGACAAGGCCCGGCCAACCGAGCGGACGTTTCCAGAGCCGTAATCGATAATGACGATTGTCGTCATGGGACGCCTAGAGTGAGCCCTTGGTGGACGCTGCGGCGCCGCCCAGGCGATCATCCGGGGCGACCGCTGTTCGCAGCGCTCGCGCCAGCGCCTTGAATGAAGCCTCGGCAATGTGGTGCGAATTCTCCCCGTAGAGAAGTTCGACGTGAAGACAGACGCCGGCGTTCATCGCGAAGGCCTGGAAGAATTCCTTGACGAGTTCGGTGTCGAGCGATCCGACCTTGTCGCGCGTGAAAGCGACCTTCCAGATCAGGTAGGGACGGTTGCACAGATCAACCGACGCCCGGGCCAGGGTTTCATCCATCGGGATATAGGCATGCCCGAAGCGGATGACTCCCGAATAGGCCCCGACAGCCTGCTTGAAGGCCTGGCCGAGAACGATGCCCACATCCTCCATCGTATGGTGCTGGTCGATATGAAGATCGCCGCTCGCCTCGACATCGATGTCGATGGCGGAGTGTTTGGCGAAGCTCTCGAGCATATGGTCGAAAAAGCCGATCCCCGTGGACACGGAGGACCGTCCGGATCCGTCGATGTCGACGGAGACGCGGATCCGCGTCTCCCGGGTTTCTCGCACGATCTCGGCCTGTCGTCTGCTATCGCCCACCGCTTGCCTCCGACGTTAACTGCATTTTCGCAC